>JBEKDR010000123.1:0-11689 GCA_050014255.1 Bacteroidales bacterium
TTATGTTGGAAAGCTCAAAGAGTTGGGCATAAAAATTATCATTAATGCCGATTACCTTGAAACAGATCCATTAAGCAGAACAGAATGGATAAAATTGTTCGGAGCTCTTTACTGCAAAGAGAATTTAGCTGATAGTATATACAAATCTGAAGTTGATAAGTATAAAAAATTGAAGTTGTTTGTCGATCAAAATGCCAGGAACAGGCCAAAAGTATTGCTTGGCCTCCCATATAAGGATACGTGGTATATTTCACCGGGTAATTCGTTTATAAGCAAACTTATAAGTGACGCCGGAGGAGATTATCTCTGGAAGGATACCGAATCTTCCGTATCAATGCCATATGGAATTGAAAATGTTTATTTACGTGGAATGAAAGCTGATTTCTGGCTGAATATCGGAAGTGTCATTTCCCGGAATGAGATTTTAAATATCGATCAACGAATGGATGATCTTCCCTGTTTTAAAAATGATAATCTTTTCAATAATAACAATAGGATAACTATAAACGGAGGAAATGATTATTGGGAAAGCGGAAGTCTTTATCCGCATCTGATCCTTAAAGATATAGCTATTATTCTGCATCCTGAATTATTCAGTGAACATGAACTGACATATTACAGAAAAATATATTAAAACAACCAATTTGAAAACTGCAATACATAAAGAATTGGCTGATGTTATTAAGCCAGGAAGAAATACCAGGCTTCTTTTCTTAGTCCTGTTTATAATGGTTATCATTTTTCTGGTTCTCGATATTTTTTTAGGATCAGTGAGTATAAAAGCTACAGAGGTGATCAGAGCAATTTTTACCAGTACTGACAGTAATTTTGAAACCATAATACTCAAATTCAGATTACCAAAAGCTATCACAGCTCTTACAGTAGGAGTGGCATTATCATTAAGTGGTTTGCAGATGCAGACTGTTTTCAGGAATCCGATGGCCGGACCTTATGTACTTGGGATAAGCTCAGGAGCGAGTCTGGGTGTAGCCTTTGTTATTTTAGGTTTCTCTTCAAATCTGACACCTGATAGTCTTAAGGGATTAGGTAACTGGATTCTTGTTGCTGCCTCATGGATAGGTGCAGGAGCCGTTATGATGTTAATAATGGTCATCTCCTCAAAGATAAAAGATATAATGACGATCCTCATACTCGGAATAATGCTTTCAAGCGGCATATCTGCTATTGTCACTATTATGCAGTACTTCAGTAATGAGACAATGTTGAAAGCTTATGTAATATGGACTATGGGAAGTTTAGGAAACCTTAGTGCGGGTCAGCTTAATGTTCTCCTATTTTCTGTCTCAGCAGGAGTAATTCTGAGTCTATTCTCATCCAAAATGTTAAATGCATTATTAATTGGAGAAAATTATGCTGGCAGCATTGGACTAAATGTCAGGTTTGCAAGAGTTGTGATATTTGCATGTACCAGTATTCTGGCAGGAAGTGTTACAGCTTTTTGCGGGCCAATAGGATTTATTGGTATAGCTGTACCTCATATAGCCAGGATTCTGTTTAAAACATCTGATCATAAAACTTTAATACCAGGCACAATTCTGATTGGAGCAGTTATTATGCTTATCAGTGATATTATTTCCCAGTTGCCAGGATCAGAAAGTGTTCTGCCGGTAAATGCTGTTACTTCTTTGATTGGTATTCCAGTGGTAATCTGGGTAATCCTGCGGAATAGAAAATATTCAGGTTAGTTTTGATGAAAAGGAATTCAAAAGAAATATTATCTCTCGATTCACTGAAAATCGGTTACGTTTCGGGTAAAAATGAAAATGTTCTTCTTCCTCCGCTTACTGCAAGTGCTGACAATGGTGAACTTATTGCTGTTATTGGCAGAAACGGAATAGGCAAGAGCACTCTGTTAAGAACATTGACAGGAATTCAGCAGCCACTCGGAGGTGACATCTTTTATAACGGTAAGAATATCAGGGATTATTCAAGAATGGAGCTTGCTCAGAAGGTAGGTTACATTTCGACAGAGATAATTCAAGTAAGCAATATGAGCGTCTATGATCTTGTTGCTCTTGGCAGGTTTCCGCATACTAACTGGATTGGGAAAATTGAAATGAAAGATCATGAGGTTATATTGGATGCATTGAAAAAAACATCAATGGAACCATTCAGCAGAAAGTCTATTTCCGAGCTTTCTGATGGAGAACGCCAAAAGTCAATGATAGCAAGGATTTTAGCTCAGGACACCAGCATAATGATAATGGATGAACCGACCGCTTTCCTTGATGTAGCCGGCAAATATGAGATACTTCACCTTATGCATATGCTATCCAGTAAGAGTGATAAAACAATCATCTTCTCAACTCATGATCTTCAAATGGCTATAAGTCAGTCAGATAAGATATGGCTTATTCTCGATAATAAACTTATTGAGGGGGCACCTGAAGATCTTATGATTACTGGAGCATTTGACCACCTTTTCGATTCATCCACTGTCCTGTTTAATTCTGAAGATGGTACTTTTTCATTCCGGAGCGATACGAAGGGAAGCATTTACATCGAGGGAGCCGGGAATAAAAGGCGCTGGACTGAAAAGGCAATCAATAGAGCCGGTTATACAGTTTCTAAAGAAAAAACTATACCTTATGTAATAATCCCCGGTGACGATAATAATTGCTGGCAGCTCTCAGGTAAGTCAAATATACAGGAGTGCAGCTCTATTTATGAATTGATATCATGCCTGGCAGGGAGATGATCTGAGCTATTTAAAAAACTTTCTGTAGTTTTCAATAAATGGTCCTATTTCCTCCACACCCAGTTTCTTGGCAATAATCTTCTTATTTTTATCCAGGATATAAACAGTAGGGGTCGACTGCACATTATAATAATAGTCAAAATGTGAACTTCTTTTTGGATCCCATCCGTTTATCCATCTAAGCTTATTCTCTTCTATATACTTTGTCCATTTTGCTTTATCTGATGTGGTACATACAGCAAATACTTCGACGCTGTAATCTTTAGGTTTATCGTAATAAGCCTTTAGTTTTGGTGTGGCCTCCTGGCAGTGCCCGCAATTTGGCTCCCAGAAATAGAGAATAGTAAAATCTTTTTCGACATCATATAACGATACAAATATTCCTTTATATGAATCCATTACCATGTTTTCGGCCTTTTTCCCGATCAGATTTGGCCGTATTAGGTCAATCTGTTTCCGAAGATCATCTTTGAATTCTTTTGTTACCCAATCAGCTTTGCCTGAAAGATATATATCATCGGCCAGTTTGACCATAACTGCATCTTGCCCCATGATTTCACTTTCCCTGAAATGGTTAAACAGATATACTGAAACGAATTGAAATATTTTATAATTGCCGCTGCATTTTTTAATCAGTTTATCGATTTCCTTGTTTATAGTATCAGGTGACTGTATTAAAACACCTGTGAAAAATGCGTCGAGTCTTGCATATAAAATAGGTGTTCTGAGTAATCTCTCGTCAGTCAGGTCAATATTATCAAAAAAATGATCCTTGTTATAATTGTAATTCCTTACCCATCTTACCGAATCGGGGTTTGCAAATCCAATTGGAACCGGGGAATCAGGAATATCGACCGGGAGTAATCCTTTTACAAGAGTTCCCAGGAAATTCCCTTCATTTTCTTTAATGACACTTTTAAGGTATGATTTCATGTTTTCCTCCTGAAGCTTTTGAATTGATGCCAGAATCTTCAATGAATCATTGTTTTGCTTATTGTTTTGAATTCTTTTGGAAATTGAAGTGGCACGCTGTTGCATTGTTACCCACTTTTTCTGGTACTCCACAAAAGCTGAATTCTCCTCTGACCCGCTGAATTTCAGAGTATTGAAGTAATCACTGAACAAACAACTTACAGAAAAGTGTTGATTAGCAGTTATTAAAAGTTCAAAATATCTGCGGCCAGGCAACACGATCATATATATACCCTGAGGCAGGAGCTCAGTGCCATGTACAATTCCATGACCCGTTCTGTCGAGCTTAACAGTATCTTTTATATATTGCTTATCACCGAGATGATAAGCCAGAAAAACCGTAGAATCCTGAAGGTCCTTAATGTTTATATCAATTTCATAACCATTTTTTAACTGGCCAGACAAAAATGCAGGAATCAATGAAAGTAAAATATAAAAAAATAACTTTCTCATTTAGAATTAAGATTATTAAAGACATCTGCAAAAATAGCCAATGCAATTTCTTTGCCAAAGTTTGTCTGATAAATATTAAGAAAATAAATTGTACATTTGATATACTAACCATCGGGGAAAATGAAGATTTCATTGCTTATTCCTGTATTCGATTATGATATTATTGCGCTCGTCCACAGCATGAAAAATGCAATGGGCAAAGTTCCTGAGTTCTATGAAATTGTTATCGGAGATGATGGTTCTTCAGACGAATATCGCCAAAAATACCGGTCGCTGGAAGCAGCCAACGTAAAAGTGATCTCCTCAGAGAAGAACATTGGAAGAGCAGCTATACGAAACAGACTCGCTCTTGAGGCGCAGGGTGATTTCTTAATTTTTATTGATGCAGATGTAATGTTGCCAGGAACAGCTGAAGCATATATTCTGAAGTGGCTTCCATTTTTGAAAAATTCAAAAGTAATTTGCGGAGGCACATTGTATCACGATAGTGCTCCTGGTGATCCTGACAAACTCTTAAGATGGAAGTACGGAAAGTGGAGAGAACAAAGAAGCGCTGCTGAAAGGAATAAACATCCACATGCAGGCTTCTCAACATTTAATGTTCTGATTAAAAAATCTGTCTTCTCTAAAATTCGATTCAATGAAGAGTTGAAACAGTATGGTCATGAGGATACACTTCTCGGATACCAGTTGAAAAAAGCCGGGATCGATATACTTCATATTGATAATGGGCTGATGCATGAGGGACTCGAATCAAACAGGGATTTCCTTAATAAGACTAAACTGGGAATAGAAAATCTGAGTAAGCTATATGATAAAGTCACTGATAAGAGAACATTTTCTGAGACCGTCAGCATACTGAGGATCTATAATAAACTTAAAATTTTCGGATTAACGCGAATTTTAGCTGCAATTTTTATCAGATACCGCGACAGGATGGAGATCAGACTTGATTCCGGTAATATTTCTCTTTTTTTGTTTGGGTTTTATAAGATGAGCATGTTTTGCACCTATCGTGAGATTCATAGAAGAAAAAAGATTCTGCCTGTTTTCTAGTAATTCCGGGTATCTAATAATTATTTCTGACGCGAAGGACAACGATGGAGATTTTGTCTGCATCAATTCGCTTTTATAATGTTCCCGGAAGTCAATTATTCTTTTAATTGATTATAAATTTACTGGACATCTATTTTCATTAAATTAACATTACCATCAAATCTTCTTGTAGCTTTTAAAACAAAATCGAACTTATTTATCATTGTGCAGAGAAAAAAATCGGTTGGAGGAGAAAAATCGATATTGACAGAGTTAAAAAATCGCTTTCCGGAAGTATTCTGAAGATCTGCAATTCGGGCTTCAGTATTAAAACTTTCATTTTTCAGTTCAGCAGCAATAATATCGGCGCACAACAGATCCTCTTCAGCTGAATTGATCGCACGATATCCCATTGCAACGAGTGAAACATAATCAGGATTTATAGATTTTATATATTTGACAATTGCGCCGGCGTTGACTAAGCTTCCTGTCAGAACTGCATTAGCATATATTGCGTTAATAAGTCCTTTAGTACCTGCAGTCGTGGTATGGATTACGGTTTTTCCTGAAAGATCCACTTTGATTAATTCTGTCGGGCTGTTGCCGAAATCAAAACCCTCAATTTTTTTTTCGTCTCTCTCACCAACAAGAACGGAATTCCTGTATCTCTTCCTTAACTGAAATGCCTCTGAGACCTCTGATGTGGCAATTATCTTCACGGCACCGGCATCAAAAGCATAACATGCGACTGAAAAAGCCCTGAATACATCTATGATAACCGTAACTCCCTTTGCACGCCGGGCTCCGTCGACAAATTCAAATATTTCGATCTTCATTTCACATTCTATTTAATAGTGAAAATAGCAATTATTTTTGCTTAATTCCATTTCAGACCATCAGGTATTTCGTATATTTGGATCCGGGAGTATATTTTACAAATAACTTACTGATATTAATGCAAATATAGCAATATGACAAATCCTGTTTCATGGATGCTTGACCAGCTTAAGCGGATGAATGATGCAATATGGAATACCTCACTCTCAGAAATATCAAAAAGAAAATCATTCATTCTTAAGCAAATGAGAATAATAGTTCTTGCTGCAAGAGGTTTTTCTAATGATAAAGTAAATCTTCGGGCTTCTGCGCTGACATTCTATTCGCTTCTTTCTGTTATACCTGTTGCAGCCATAGCGTTTGCAATCGCCAAAGGTTTTGGTCTTGATCAAAATCTTAAACAAATGATAATAGATAAATTCCAATCTGAGCAGGAGGTTTTAAAATGGTTGTTGCAAAATGCCGAGAATGCGATAGCTCAAACCAAGGGAGCTTATATTGCCGGGGTTGGAATGATAATACTTTTCTGGTCTGTAATGGCACTTCTTAGTCATATAGAAAGCTCATTCAATCATATCTGGCAGGTCGGATCTTCGAGACCCTGGCACAGAAAATTTACCGATTACCTGACCATAATGCTCATTGCACCTATTTTTCTTATTCTTTCAAGCAGCATCACTCTGTTTATAAGCACGAAACTTCCTGATTATATGAATAATGCACCCATTCTTGACTTTTTTAAACCTGTTATTAGTTTTCTTGTCAAGTTTGCTCCTTATTTTCTTAACTGGGTGGCTCTGACAATCCTTTTCATCATAATGCCAAATGCGAAAGTAAAATTTGTTCCTGCATTGATTTCAGGTATAATAGCAGGTACAATCCTTCAGGGCATTCAGTGGTTATATATTGATCTTCAATTCGGTATAACAAAGCTTAATGCAATCTACGGCAGTTTTGCAGCCGTACCATTATTTATTATCTGGATGCAGAGTAGTTGGATTGTGGTATTACTTGGAGCAGAAATATCTTTCGCTAATCAGAATGTGTCGCGTTATGAGCTGGAGTCTGAAGCTTTAAATATCAGCGCCTATCAAAAACGTGCTCTTATACTGATGATTCTGCATATGATTATCCGGAACTTTATGCTCGGTGAAAAACCTATAAGTGCTTCATATATTGCAGCTAACCTAAAAATCCCGGTAAGACTTGCGCGTGATATCCTTCAGGATTTGAGCAGTGCTAATATTGTTTCAATAATTCATGAACACGAAGAAAAAGAGCGCCTGTATCAACCGGCTTTAGACATTAACAGACTAACGGTAAGTTTTGTTTTTTCCCGCCTTGATAAGAAAGGGGTTGAACAGATAATGGTGATAAGGAATAAAGATTATGAAAAAATCATTTCGATGCTTGAAAAATTCGACAAGCTCATTGCAAAATCGGATGCCAACATTTTAATCAAAGACCTTTAGCTTTGTTTATGGATGCCTTATAATAATTTCGTTTTTTTACCTTATAGTTTTCAACAAAGCTTATAAATTCAGTGAATGATTTCCATTCATTGAAAAGGTAATGTGGAAGCTGCAGAACAATATTTTTTGTATCCTTCTCTTTCTCCCAATAGCCTTCGAGATTTTTTGAAGGAAAAACCCGGTCTATTTCACTTGTTACGGCATAATCCCATCTGAACCCCGGTTCTTTTTGTTCCATTATGCGATTATACATCCAACGGAGTTCATCGTGTAATGATTTTAGTGTTCTGTGAGGAACCCTGTCAATGTTTAATTGGTATGTCCTTTTATCGCCAAACATCCGTAAATAAAATTTGTCGATGTTTTCCTCAGTAATGTTATTCAGTGTCCCTTCAAATATATTAAGAGGTATTCCATACATATCGTCGGCAGGAACAGGAGTCCCATTTACTGCAATAGTTACATCAGGTTTTATTCCTGTTTTGTGTGAGAGATATTCAGCTGCCCATACACCCAGTGACCATCCGATCAGGGTAATTTTATCATAGGTCTTCATTTCCGGAAGAACAAGAGCCTCATCAGCCGAATAATTATAAAAAAGAATGAAATCAAACTCATCATTGCATAGGGGGGTGAAGACATTTTCGTCCGTTCCCCAACCTCCATAAAATACAACAAGATGATTATTCTTTTCCCTCCTTCTGATATAGGTCTTCATTATACTCTACACAGGTTATTGATAAATTTATTCAGTTTTCCCCTCTACTGAAAGCACTCAAAGATAGTCTATTTTTAATTCTTATTTCGCTGTTCGTTTGTTCAATATTCTTAATTTAAATTAGAAAGAATTAAAAAAAAATTAAGAATGATGAACATTTGAAATCAGAATACAGAAGTCTTTTTACGGTTTAGACAGGTATTATATAAGGATATTTAATGCGAATGCATTTTGAAGTATCTTTAAAAAGGGTAAAAAAATAAGAGGAGGAAGGGTGGTTGTGAGAATCAGGAGCGGGCTTTATTAATGAGATAATTCCCGTGTCTACTGTCTGATAAAAGGATGGAACCATGGTTAGCTGGCGCTATTCCTCAGGTTCCTGATGTGAAAGTCAATGTCTGCAATACAATCCTGTTGATTTTCACTCCCAACCCTTGCTCATCTCCTCTTAATACCAATAGCATGAGCTTGGAAACAAATTTAAACATAAAATTGATTAAATCAAATTAATCTGCAAAAAATTATCAGATTAACATGTTATTAAATGATAAAATATTGCTTAATTTTATAGTATTCGATCAAAATTGATAGTTTTTGCCATGGTAGCCGAACTTGAAAAAATACTTTATGATGATGGTGGCGGATTCAGAGCTGCATACATCAACGATACTGGTGGATTGTGGCACTTTCATCCCGAATTTGAGCTTGTTCTGAATATTAAAAGTAACGGAACCCGGATTGTAGGGGATAGTGTTGAGCTGTTCGATCAATATGATATGGTGCTGATAGCCGGAAACATTCCGCACTGCTGGAACTATTACAGGCAAAACAATGCTCTTCCTGATAATCACGGTATTGTAGTTAATTTTAAACTTGAATCTCTTGGTGAGTCATTACTGTCGCAACATGAGATGCATTCTCTTAAAGACCTTTTGAGTGAGGCGGAAAGAGGAATAGTTTTTTCAGAAGAAGATTCCAGGACGGCTGAAAAATTCCTCGTGCAGATGATTAATAATAAAGGTATTGATAAAATGATTGATTTTTTCAATATCATTAAAATTCTATGTGCTTCTGACAAGAGGGCCTATCTCTGTTCAGAAAACTATAAACTTGCATTTGATGAGAGAGGAAACAAAAGAATGTCTGATGTTTATACCTATATAAGGGAAAATTATTTTAAAGCTATTCCTCTTGAAAGGATTGCAAAAATTGCAAAAATGAGTCCCTTTGCATTCAGCAGATATTTCAAGAAAAACTGTGGGGCAGGCTTTATAGAATACCTTAACCGTGTAAGGACAAATAAAGCATGCTATTTACTGAGGGAAACGGAATACGCTGTCCATGATATAGCAATAGAATGTGGTTTTGCGAGTATTTCAAATTTCAATAAGCAATTCCGGAAGGCTGAAGGCATCTCCCCCAGAGATTTCAGGGCACAATTCAAATAGTGTCTTATAAATTGTTACTAATCAATTTTATTAACCTTTAATAGGCAAAAATATGGCAATGACATTGCTTGAGAAAATACTTTCTGCACATTCAAAATATGATGTTGTTCATCCGGGGGAAATTGTAGATGTCGAGATTGACTCCAGGGTCGCACGCGATTTCGGAGGCGCTAATGTGGTCAAAAACCTTAATGATTCTGGATTAACAATTAAGGACCCCGAAAAAACCTTTTTCACTTTTGACTGCAATCCTACGGGATCTGATCAGAAATATGCAGTCAATCAACATATATGCCGTCTCTTTGCACGTGAAAATGGAATTAAAGTTTTCGATATTGATGCAGGAATAGGGACACATATTCTCATAGAAGAAGGATATGTTCACCCGGGCTCGACGGTTGTTTCTACAGATTCACATGCGAATATTCTTGGTGCAATCGGAGCTTTCGGGCAGGGGATGGGTGATATGGACATTGCTGCAGCCTGGCATAATGGGAAAGTATGGTTTAAAATACCATCATCAGTAAAAATTATTTTTGATGGAAACATTCCCGATAATGTGAGTTCAAAAGATATAATACTTAACCTTCTTAAAATTTTCGGAGCAAACTCAGTTCTCGGCTATTCAATCGAGATGTATGGTCCCTCAGTTGACAAATTGGACCTTGATGACAGGATAACTATTTCCTCAATGGCAACCGAAATGGGAGCCATAATTATTCTTTTCCCGCCAACAAAAGCAATTATAGATTATTGCTCAGCGCGGTCAATAACAACATTTGAGCCTTTTTTTGCTGATGATAAGGCATATTATGAAAAGACATTCACAATTGATGTAACGGTTTTTAAACCAATGGTTTCACTACCGGGAGAACCTCACAATACTGTAAATGTTTCAGAAGTACCAGGAAGAAAAATAGATTCTGCATTCATAGGAAGCTGTACAAACGGAAGGATGAATGATATGAATAAGGTTGCAGCAATCCTTAAAAACAGGAAAGTAGCGCCGGGGGTTGTACTAAAAATAGTCCCTGCTACAGATGAGATCTGGAAGCAGTGTCTGAATGAGGGACTTATCGATATTTTTAAAAAAGCCGGAGCTCTTGTTTCAAATGCCGGATGTGCCGGCTGTGCAGCAGGACAGGTAGGCCAGAATGGTCAGGGGGAGGTTACCATAAGCACAGGTAACAGGAATTTTTCGGGCAAGCAGGGGAAGGGAAGCGTGTACCTTGCATCTCCGGAGGTTGTAGCTGCATCAGCTGTAGCAGGATGTATAACGACCCCTGATAATATACCGGAAAAACCTTGCTTATTTGTGCGACCGGAAAAAACTATAAAAGCTCAGTTAAAGGATCATAAGCTTAAAAAAACGGATGAAATAATCACCATAATTGAAGGAAAAATCTGGTTCATACCCAGGGATAATATTGATACTGATACGATTTTTCACAACAGGTATCTGGCAATTACCGACATAAACGAAATGGGACAGTATACGTTTGATAATCTTTTAGGATTTGAAGACTTTTCAAAAAAAGCGAAACCCGGCGATATCATAGTTTCAGGCAAAAATTTCGGCTGCGGAAGTTCAAGGCAACAGGCAGTGGACTGTTTCTCTTCTCTTGGAATACAAGCTATAATTGCTGAATCTTTCGGAGCAATCTATGAGAGGAATGCAATAAACGCCGCATTTCCTATCATGATATGTAAAGAGCTGACTCAGATTGATTTGAAAGATGGTGACTTCATTAAAGTCAATTTGAAAACAGGCCTGATTGAGAACCGGAGGACTAAAAAAATCTTCAATGCAGAACCATTTTCTGATGTTCAGCTTGAAGTTTATCAGAAAGGCGGATTACTCGGTAAATACTAAAACGATTACACATAAATTATTAAAGATTCCTCGCTTCGCTAATGACGCAGATTTATCGGCATCGGTAAATGTGAGCAGGAGATCCTTCGCTTCGCTCAGGATGACAGTACTTTTGAGGGGCATAAGGGAAGAAGTGGTGATTCGTAAATAAATTGCCTCTTA
>JBEKDR010000124.1:0-11476 GCA_050014255.1 Bacteroidales bacterium
GCCTTCCCCGCCAGCTGGCGGGGGAAGGAGCAAAAAATCCTTTCCCCCTTGGGGGAAATAAGAAAGGGGGTTTTAACATAAAAGAATTGATTATTTGTTACCATAATTCTGAAGTGTTACATAGCTATCGGGATCACTAAGGTTCACGAAGGGCTTTTTAAACACATTTCACATAAAATTACTATATGTTTTTTACCTTGCTGTCAAAATGACGTCTTAATAATACAATTCAACCGGAATTTTGATAGATATACAACTTATAGAAGAGTGCAGGGGCGGAAATTTTAACAATTTCAGAAAACTTGTTGAATTAACATCTCCCTTTGCTTACTCGGTGGCTTTCAGGATGCTCGGTAATGAAGATCAGGCTAAGGATGTTGTCCAGGAAACAATGGTAACTATATGGCAAAAGCTTAAAAAGATCAAATCAGCAGAGGTTTATAAAACCTGGATATACAGAGTTGTTGTTAATAAATGCTATGACGTGATGAGAAAGAGAAAAAAAAATCCGGAATTTATTGCAGATGAACAGACATGGAGAGTTATTTCAAACAGGATATCGGAAGGGCCATCTGCAGCTCTTGAGAATGGTGAGACCTCAAAAATCATTGGGATCCTGACAGAAAGACTGAGTTCTAAACAAAAAGCGGTTTTTGTTCTATCAGATCTCGAAGGATTGTCAAATGATGAAGTATCTGAAATTACCGGCATAAGTAAATCAGCTGTTAAAGCTAACCTTTATCATGCAAGGAAAAGTATTTCTGAAAAGGTTGAAAAATATTTGTAGCTATGACAAGGGAAAGCGAAAAGTACAATAAAGTTCTGGATCTCCTCAGGATATCCAAACCTGCTTTAGAATCGACGGATGACATTGAAAGAGAGGTAATTAAAAGGATATCAAAAGTTAACCATTCCGGATTACACCTTTCTGATGTAATTGATTTTCTGTTCGGTTGGGTATATATAGAATGGGTAAGAAGAAGCCTTATTGCCGCTTCAATTGTTTTGGTTTTGGTTTTTGCATATCAGCAGGCCATCATTTTGAAACGGATCGATTTTCTGAGCAGACAGACAATCGTTACTGGCAGAGAAAATGGGCCAGCACTTTCAGATGAAGTTGAAAAAATGCTGACGATGTACAAAAACTCATTGAAAAGATTCCCCTCAAAGAACATGACTATTTCAGAAAAGCAAATGAAGGAGCTTCTTGAGTTTGTAGACGAGTTGCAGTTAAAATATACGGATCTTGAAAACCTGATTGAAGGAGATCCTGAACTGAAAAAGATGATTGAAAAGAAAATGATCGAAAATAATCGCACCAAAATTAATCTTTGAAGCCATGAAAAGAAAATCAATTAAACTGGTCGTGTCAATGATTCTTATATTGATTGTATCATGTAATGAACCTGAAACTGTTGTAACAGATTATGTTCACCCGGATGGATCTGTCACTCGAAAGATTGAGATGAAAAGTATTGAAGGCGATGTTAATAAAAGATTTAAAATTTCTGATATTCAGGTTCCGCTTGACAGCAGCTGGTCTATCAGAGATTCGTGCGAGGTAGACAAAAAAGGCGATACCACCTGGATTAGAAGAGCTGAAAAACTATTTAAAAGTATTGATGAGATAAACTTAACTTATAAGTCGGATTCAGGCTCTAATAAAAAGTTTTCGAGACAAGCCGGATTTAATAAAAAATTCAAATGGTTCAACACCGAATTCAGGTTTTCCGAAAAAATCGATAAGAAGTTGTCATTTGGCTACCCGGTAAAAGATTTCCTTAATAATGAGGAACTCCTCTACTTTTATTCACCGGAAAAGCTGAAAAGCGATAAAGAAAATGGCCCTGATAGTCTTAAATTCAGAGCTCTTAATGATTCAGTCAAACACAAAACCGATAAATGGACAGAAAAAAACATGGTTTCTGAGTGGATAGGTGATTTTTCTGGACTAACGGCAGGGAAAGCAGATAAAGATATATCCCTTCGATCTTTAAAATCACGCGAAAATGAATTCGTGACACTCATTGAAAAAAATGACAAACAACTGGACAGCTTATGGAAAAATGGAATTTTGCTTAAGGAGTTCCTTGGTGAAGAAAATGCACTGAAATACAAAACTGAAGCAGATTCAGCACTTTCGATAGTTACCAATAATATTTGGGCTAATTTTAATGACTATTCCATGAGGATTGTTATGCCCGGGAAACTAATAGGGACAAACGGTTTCGTCGACAGCAGCCATATATTGCTCTGGCCTGTTAAGTCTGACTTTTTCATGACTGAGCCATATGAAATGTGGGCTGAATCGAAGATCCCTAACAAATGGGCATGGATTGTTTCAGGTTTATTTCTTGTATTTGTACTTTCAGGAGTGATTATGAAGGTAATAAAAAAAGACTGAGATAATCAGTCTTTTTTAACCCTGGGAAAACCTAATTAACTAACTAACCTGACTAATATTCTAAAATATTTAATTATCTGCCGTAATCCTTTAACATCAGCATTAATTTCTGACGTGTAAAGAAAATTCTGCTTTTTACTGTACCGATTTTTAATCCGAGTTCATCTGCAATCTCTTTATACTTATAACCTTCTATATGCATCCTGAATGGAACTCTGAATTCACCACTTAAAGAATTAATCGCATTTTCGATTTCACCTTCGGCATATTTCGACTCGGGCGAAATAAATCCTTTGTCGTGAGGCTGGTTTATATAATATAGGTCCTGCGTACCGTCAATAATGGTATTCTCTTTCACATTTCTCCTGTAGTTATTAATGAAAGTATTTTTCATTATTGTAAATACCCAGGCTTTGAGATTGGTGTAATCAACAAATTTATCCTTATAAGTAATAGCTTTCAGGTATGTGTCCTGTACCAGATCCAGAGCGCTGTCACGATCGGAGGTGAGGCTCATTGCAAATCTTTGAAGGTTAGTCTTCATTTCTATCAGACTGCTATTAAATTCATGTTGTGTCATAACTCTTAGGTTTTTATTGTTGAAACAAATTTATACAAGAAAATAAAGATATGCAAATCTTAATATCTTAAAATCGTTATATTCTGTCATTGTTATAAATTATAATAATTTGTATAATTATGATATTCAGTTAAATAAAGCCGATATTCTTAATGTAGTCTAAATTATATATAAATTGAAATATTAAAATCTGTACCTGATTCAGGTGAATTTGTTTATTGTGATAGCCTGTTATTATACCTTTAGAACTAACCATGTACAAATTTAAACCATACAAAAAGAGGAAGGATTAAGAATGGGTTAAGGATCGATTAAGGATAAATTAATATTCTACCTTGAGCAATACAGAATATTTAATCAACTTTCGTAATTTTAAGGAAAAATGTCATGGATTTTAATATTAAGCTAAATAACGGACAGGTTTTACGAGGAATAATTCAAAGCCCAGGAGAAAACCTGAAAGCAGTGATAATCTTTGTACATGGTATTGGAGAGCACATTCATCGCTATGATCACTGGGCTGCACTTTTTAATAAAGAGGGTATAGGTTTTACCGGCGTTGACCTGCCGGGTCATGGTCGTTCAGACGGAAACAGAGGTGATATAAAAAGTTATGCCCTGCTTGAAGAAATGATTGATATATTGATTAAAGGCTGCAATCAGACTTTCCCGGGATGCCCGGTTTACATCTATGGGCACAGTCTGGGCGGAGGAATTGTTCTTGATTATCTTTTACGCAGAAACCCGAAGATAAGAGGTGCAATAGTTACTTCTCCATATCTTCGTCTTGCATTTGAACCTCCAAAGATCAAGCTTGTTATAGCTTCGGTAATGAAGCACCTGCTTCCTGGCCTCATCCAACCTACCGGACTTAATGCAGATCATCTTTCCCATGATAAGGATATAGTGGAGAAGTATAAAACCGATCCTCTTGTTCACGGGAAAATATCTGTGAGACTCTTTGATGATTCACTTGCCTCTGCAAAATATTCACTTGCTCATGCTTCAGAACTTAAAATTCCGGTACTTATGCTCCATGGGAGCGATGATATGCTTACTTCCCCGGAGGGCAGCCTGGAATTTGCAGGAAAAACGAAAATGGTTGAGTTGAAAATATGGGATGGTGGTTACCATGAATTACACAATGAACCATTCAAAGATGAAGTATTTAAATATATAATGGACTGGATTAAAAAATAATATGGAACTCAGGACAACATTTCCTATAGAGCCCTCAAAGAATAAAATCACCTACGCAGATCGGGTGATGTTTATTGGCTCATGCTTCGCCTCCTCAATGGGCTCTCAGATGGAGATGGGACATATGCCGGTTATGATTAACCCGGCCGGTACCGTTTTCAATCCTGTATCGGTTTGCAATACCCTGGATACCATTACAAAAGAAAAGGAGTTTTTCCTGGAGGATCTTCATTTTTATGATGGTACATGGCTTAGTTTCTATCACTACACTGATTTTTCGTCTGAAGATCCTTCAATAGTACTCGAAAAGATAAACAGAAGATCGGGAGAAGCGTTCGATTTTTTAAAATGCACCCGATTTCTTTTTGTAACATTTGGCACAGCAAGGGTTTATAAGCTGAAGAAATCTGATCTGATTGTTTCAAACTGCCATAAAATACCCTCTGAACAATTTGAGTCCAAAATGCTGACCATTGATGAAATAGTAACCTTATGGACTGAACAGCTTGACAAACTGCATTTACTCTATCCACAACTGAAGGTTGTTTTTACAATAAGTCCCGTCAGACATTGGAAAAATGGGGCTCATGGAAACCAGGTAAGTAAATCGGTTCTCTTTGTGGCAGTAAATGAGCTACAGAAACATAAAACTGAGCCACAGTACTTTCCTGCTTATGAACTTGTTATGGATGATCTGCGAGATTATCGGTTTTATAACGACGATATGCTCCATCTTTCAAGTTCGGCAATAAATTATATATGGGAAGCATTTACAGGTTGTTATCTTGATAGCTATACAATTAATACCTGGAAAGAGGTTGTTAAAATAACCAAAGCCTTTAACCATCGGTTCAATGCTGACTCTCATATAAAAAGAAAGTATTTTGCTGAACGTATCCTTAAACAGATTTCTGATATAAAAGACAAAGTTCCAGACATTGACCTTTCCAGGGAGGAAGATCATTTTCTCAAAATGAGAGAAATGTAACGGATTAAATATGAGGCTATTAGTAAAAAATTCTTTGTTTCTTTCCCGAAATGAACAATTTAGAGAAGAGATTCGATTGCCGTAATAAAACTAGCCGGATCTCTGGTAATTAACAACTTATCATACGATTTTTTAGTTGCAAACTCTTCCGGAGAATCAGTCAGAATAATCTTCTTAATCATAAGTGATTTTCCTATACTGTTGAAATACCCTATTTTCTTTTCAGCAAAATCAAAAGCACTTGAATTTACTACCAGAAAATCAAACGGCTTTATTTTATGAATCTCTATTACTTCAGATGCAGGAAGAATGCCTCCTGTAAAAATCACATCAAATCCACGTTTCTTCAGGGCATATTTATAGAACAGGAAATTGTTATCTGTCAGATTATCAGATGTATTAATCATTGCAACCGCAGGTCTTGATTTCCCGGCAACAGGTTTAAGCAAGTTATCTTCAATTATAATGATCTGTTTGATTGTATTTCTGACGAATTGTTCCTGGGCTCTCGATAGACTTCCTGTCTGCCAGAGTATTCTGGCTTTTTCGAGGAGAGGATAGAGATAATGTGAATAAGCTTTTTCAATGCCCTGGTGCTTAATGAAGGGGAAAAGTGCCTCTTTGAATAAATTTTCATTAAATCTTATGGCTGTCATAAGAATTTTTCCAGGCTGAAAATTCTGATCCAGATCATCATGTTTGCTGCTCACTGTCATAACCTGTTGCGTAAGTTCATCCTCATCAAGTCTGGCAATCTTGGATATTTTCAGTCCATTCCGGTTGAGGTAGGCAACATTAAGGATCTTTTTAAGTTCTGTTTCGCTGTAAGTTCTTATGTTTGAGTCAGTCCTGTCGGGTTCAAGTATCTTGTACCTCTTCTCCCAGATCCTTATTGTATGTGCTTTAATGCCCGAGAAATTTTCGAGATCCTTTATCGAAAATACATTTACCCCGTCTTCCATAGATAAATTTATTAGTAAACCCGATAATTCATAAATACTTTGTGAATTAAACAATCATTTAAGAAGATTGTTTATTCAATTTTAAATAAGAAACTCAGATAATCGTTAAATATTGCGGAATAATTCCCCGAAAATTCCCAACAAGAGACAAAAGTAATAAATTTTGTCTTTACTCAGATTGTTCAACCATTATTTTTTTTACGATTCTGGTTCCGTCGCTGAATATAATCGTAACCAGGTACATTCCCCTTTTGGGATTTTCGAGAAAGATCTTAATTAATTGCTGGGGGTCATTATACTGGAGTCTTAGAACATCCTGCCCAATAATGTTGGTAATCTTTACAAATGAGATATCTCTGTCAGTTTTTATAGTAAAACTGTTATCCCTTACGGGTACAGGATAAATACTTATACTTATATTATTAGCTTCTCTTGAAAAATCTTTTTGAGCAAGAGTCCCGGTAATATTAATAGAATCCTTCTGACCATGAAGGGTTAAGGTGAAAATCAATAAGAAGATAAAGAGTAGACTTTTCTTCATAGATCGCATTTTGATTATCTCTATCAAATATTGTGCTAAAGTTAATAATATTTTAAAAAAAGTGCTCTAAAAGTGATTTTGCTTTCTCCAGATCATCCGGTGTATCAATCCCTATACTCTCCCATGTTGTCACTGCTGTTCTGATCCGGTACCCATTTTCAATCCACCTGTTCTGTTCAAGTGATTCGGAAATTTCAAGTGGGCTGCGTGATAATAAAGTTATTTTTTTCAGGGTTTCACTCCTGTAGGCATAGAGTCCGAGATGTTTATAAAAAACATGATTCTTTGTCCAATCACTCTTTTCGGAGTCCCTTACATATGGTAATGCAGCCCGGCTGAAATAAATTGCATTTCCCTTTGAATCTAAAATAACCTTTGGCTGATTTGGATTGAAGACATCCTCTCCGGGCTCAACTTTTCTGACAAGTGTCGCTAACTCAACAGTCTCGTCGTCGAAGCATTTCATCAGGAGAGTGATCTGCTCAGGTTTAATAAATGGCTCATCGCCCTGGATATTAATCACAACATCAATTTTTCTGGCTGATTCACGATTAATCTTTGTTACTGCTTCTGCGCACCGATCAGTCCCGCTCAGGTGATCGGGAGATGTCATTATAGCTTTTCCGCCGAAATTTAAAACTGCTTCGAAAATCCTTTTATCGTCTGTGGCAACCCAAACCATATCGAGTGTCTTACAGGCCTGGTCGTAGACTCTTTGTATCATTGTTTTGTTCCCTATAAGCACCAGTGGCTTACCCGGAAACCGTGAAGATGCATATCGGGCAGGTATAATTCCGGCAAATTGAAGAAGCGAATCTTTTTTCATATTGCGAATTTACGAAAAATGCATTTCCCAATGTTTTAAAAAAACCTTAAATTCGCACCATTGTAAAACCGAAGATGAAAGATCTGCAAAATATTAAACAAAGGTTTGGAATAATAGGCAATTATGAAGGACTGCATAGAGCAATCGACATTGCTGTTCAGGTGGCCCCAACCGATCTTTCAGTACTTATAACAGGGGAGAGCGGGACCGGGAAAGAGATATTTCCCCAGGTAATTCATAGTTACAGTACCAGGAAACATGGACAGTACATTGCCGTGAACTGTGGAGCAATACCCGAAGGTACTATTGATTCTGAGCTCTTTGGTCATGAAAAGGGCTCCTTTACGGGGGCCTCTGATAGCAGGAAAGGTTATTTTGAGGTTGCAGACGGCGGAACAATTTTTCTGGATGAAGTGGCGGAGTTGCCACTATCAACACAGGTTCGACTGCTCAGAGTCCTGGAAACAGGCGAATTTATTCGTGTCGGATCATCAAAAGTCCAGAAGACGAATGTCAGAGTTATTGCTGCAAGTAATGTTGAAGTGACAAGGGCGATTGATGACGGCAAATTCAGAGAGGATCTTTTTTACAGGCTTAATACTGTCCCGATAAAGGTACCAGCCTTAAGAGAAAGAGGGGAAGATATTTTTTTGCTTTTCAGGAAGTTTGCAGTTGATTTTGCTGAAAAATATCGGATGCCCGCAATAAGACTCGATTCCGAAGCGAAAAATATTCTTCTTAATTACTCATGGCCGGGGAATGTAAGGCAGCTTAAGAATATAACAGAACAGATTTCAATTATAGAAAACGAAAGGGAAATTGTTGCAGAAAATCTTCGCAATTATCTTCCTGACTATGATAGTATTAAGCTTCCTGCAGTTATACGAAAAGATGAAGACAAATCATTTTCTTCTGAAAGAGAGATTTTGTATAAGATTCTTTTCGAGATGAAAAGTGATATGAATGACCTAAAGAAGCTTGTTTTTGATCTCATCAGGCGTGGAGAAATTGATGTTCCCTTTCAGGAAACAAACTCGAGAACTATTAAAAATCTTTTCAGAGAGGCTAAGGAAGAGACTAAAACTCATGACGAAACTGAAACTCCTTCAGTCGATTTCATGGCGCATAAAAACGTTAACAATATACAGGATACTGAAGAGATAATTGAAGAATCGCTTTCACTTGCCAATAAGGAGATGGAAATGATAAAAAAGGCTCTCGAAAAGTATAACGGGAAAAGAAAAATGGCAGCCGGCGAACTTGGGATATCAGAACGGACCCTTTACAGAAAGATCAAGGAATATGGAATTGAATCGTAATAATATTTCCAGGATTACAATTTACAGGTTTTTTGTTTTTGTATTAATTGTAGTAGTCAGCCTTTTTTACGCATGCAGCGTATCATATAAATTTACCGGAGCCAGCACCAGTGGATTAAAGACTTTCAGTGTACAATATTTTCAGAACAGGGCTCCTATTGTTCAACCGGGACTAAGCCAGAATCTGACTGATGCACTTATTGATAAATGCAAAGCTCAGACAAGTCTGAAATATACTACCTCGCCTGGTGATGCAAATTTCGAAGGGGACATAACAGATTATAACACCAAACCACTTACTGTGGGTGCTGATGCACAGGCTGCGACAAACAGATTTACAATTTCAATTAAGGTTAAATTCACCAATGCGATTGATCCAACCCTGAGTTTCGAACAGACTTTTTCAAGGTACGAAGACTATAACAGCAGCCTGGACCTTAGTGCGGTTGAGCAAAATCTTTCGAATCAAATAATAGCTATGCTAGTTGAAGATATTTTCAATCAGGCCTTTGTTAACTGGTGAACCTCATGAACAGAAATGACTTTTTAAACATGATTGAGGATACTGTCCAGGTTAACCGGCAGATGATAGGGGAGGTTTATGAGCTGATTGATATTTTCCCTTATTTTCAGAGTGCCCATCTACTGCTTTTAAAGGGTTTGTATACTAATGCTGATGTCAAATTCGAAAACCAGCTCAGGAATTCTGCAATTCATGTTGGCGACCGGGAAGTATTATACTGGCTCCTTGATGCAAAAAAAACACCTGGTAAAGAGAAGATCGATATCAAACAGGATAGCGATTTAAAAAAAGAGATAGTATCCGATACCCATCAAACTGTTATAGAATCGGCAAAGAACAGCGAGTATCTGATAAACGAAATTGAAAGAAACTCCGATGAAACTAAATTCGTTGAAAAAGCGGATGATCACAACCAGACTCCTGTCCATTCAATAATGATTGCGGCAGAACCTGATAATAGCGAACCTGCAGGGGTTATATTTCTTCTCGATGAAGATACTTCTCCTGCCGACGATAAGGTATTCTTTATGGATCCCGGCTTCTCATTACCTGAGCGTTCTGAACTTTTGGAACTCGATCTTGATGAAGATAAAAAAATCATATCTCCCGGCAATGAAATAAACCTGGAAGAATTCGATCATCCGGAGAAAAATTCTAAAAAGCTTTTGCAGGATGAGCTTATTGATAAATTCATTATTGCCAATCCCCGGATTGAACCGCATAAGGATAAAACAGACGTTCCAAATGATGATATTTCCAGGCCTTTTATTGAAGAAGCAGGTGGATTGATTACAGAAACTCTTGCAAAAATTTATTTAAACCAGGGATATTACTCGAAGGCAATAGATATTTATGAAAAATTAAGTTTGAAATTTCCGGAAAAAAGCAGTTACTTTGCATCTCAAATTGAAAAGGTTAAAGAATATATAAAAAAGTGAACTGATGGGAATTTATATTTTTGTTTCAGTATTAGTAATAATAGCATGCATTCTACAGATATTGATTGTTCTTGTGCAGAATTCCAAGGGAGGAGGGCTGGCAGCTAATTTTACATCAGCAGGACAATCAATGGGTATCCGCAAAACAGCTGATTTCCTTGAGAAGTCTACATGGACACTCGCTGCTGCAATACTTATCCTTTGTGTGGTTGCAACTGCTTCAATACCTCGCGGTACGGTATCAGGGCGTTCAAGAATTGAAGAACAGATAAAAAACACTGTTGATCCGAATGCAATTCCAACACTTCCCACAGCTGTTCCTCCTGCATCTACAACTACACCACCAGGCAATCAGAGTAAACCAGGGAAATAGTTTGTCAGAATAAAATAGAGAATCAGAGTGTCAGTTTGTCACATACTGACACTTTTTTTTAATCAGCGTACACAAAATGACATTTTTTCCAATTTGGCATGGAATATGTTCAAATAGGAAGTCGGAAAATGATATTTAACTTTAAAACTAGATAAAATGGCACAATTAAAAGGAAAAATTTTAGCAGGAAAGGTTCTTGTAAAACCTAATGAGGCTGAAGAAAAAACTGCAAGTGGAATAATAATCCCTGATTCCGCAAAAGAAAAACCACGCCAGGGTAAAGTAATACTTGTTGGCGCAGCAAAGAAAGATGAAGAGATGGAAGTAAAGAAAGGTGATGTTGTTCTTTACGGAAAATACGCAGGTCAGGAACTGACGATTGATAGTGAAGATTATCTTCTTGTTTCACAGACAGATATCCTTTTTATAGCTTAATTTCAGCAAACTTTTTAAAATTATAATGATATGGCAAAAGAGATTAAATTCAATATCGATGCGCGTGCCCTTCTTAAGGAAGGAGTCGATCAGCTGGCTGATGCAGTTAAAGTAACACTTGGTCCTAAAGGACGTAATGTGGTTCTTGAAAAGAAATATGGAGCTCCCCAGATCACAAAGGATGGAGTAACAGTTGCGAAAGATATCGAGCTTTCAGATCCATATAAAAATATGGGTGCCCAGATGGTTAAAGAAGTAGCATCAAAAACAGGCGAAATTGCAGGTGACGGTACTACTACAGCCACAGTTCTTGCACAGTCTATTATTAATGTCGGACTGAAGAATATTACTGCAGGTGCAAACCCTATGGATATTAAGAGAGGTATC
>JBEKDR010000125.1:0-11424 GCA_050014255.1 Bacteroidales bacterium
CTACAAATATTATTAATATGATTCGTGTTATTTTTTTATTTTGAAACCGAACATTATCGCAACACAACCACTTGCCGGTGTTTCACCCGGTTTATTAAATGAGTTAACTTTAACTACAATTTTAAGCTGCTGACTGGACTGTAATTTGAAATCCCAAGTTTTGGCATAGTTTGCATCCTTATTTGAATAGAGTACATTTTTATTTGCATCGAGCACCCTGAATTCCACATCAGGAAGTTTATCTTCTCCGCAAATTGATACTCTGTAATCCATATCGGAGTAAAAAGTTTTATATAATTCAGCCTCTTCACCTTCAACAAGTATTGCAGCATGATAGTTCCCATCATGTGTATATGCACCTAATTCAGGAATGCAAACCTTTTTAGCGAATGCTTTGCACTGAGCATCAACATTAAGAGTAGTTGTGACTATAATTAATGCCAGTATCGGAATTATTCTAGGTATTCTCATGGGGTTAGTTATTTACGAATGTCTTTCTTATCTCAGAAACTGTTGCGGAGAGCTCTTTGAATACTTCAGTAGTCATATCAGTCTTAATTTCCGATTTGAGAACTGTAGTATTTGATGTTTTGTCAATTTCCGGTCTGATCTTTGATGTCGTTATTTTGATTTTGTCAAAAACCACTTTGAGCTTTTTAACCTGAACAATAATTTCATCAACTGCCGGATTTCCTTTGCTACTGTTAAGCAAATTTATAAGTATGTCGATTGAAAGTTTCTGATCAATAATCCTTCCAACAAGCTTATTGCCATTAAAATCTTTCATATCAACAAGTTGAGTTGAAATATATAACCCCTCGAACCATCCGCCTACCAGTACCATTGCAGCAATTGCAGGCTGACCATTATCCGAGAGATATGAATTGGAGTTCATGAAAGTTTCGCTAACAATCTCCATTATTACTTCGCTGTTATTGATATTCTCCTCGAGTTTGTCAATCTGTGACTGTTCAATTGCCTTCAGGATACCCAGCCCGTCAGCCATCTTCTTGGCAGCATTCATATAATCAATAATTAACTGCGTTTGTTCGTATAAACTGGCGAAACTTAAATCGCAGGTATAAATTCCCAGATTAAGGGCCATGCTTTTATTCGTAACATAACTATTCACATTACCTATTGGATTGAGCAAAACCTGATCAAACCTTGCACCAGCCGATTTTATGAGCATTGCTGATTCAAGCGGTGAGGGCAATGCATTAAATATTTTTTCTGCTTGTTTAATGTCTTCTACCACAGCTGTTTTATCTTTTGGAACACTTACTGATACTTCTTCCTTAGGTGTTTTTGTACCTCCCGACTTACAGCCTATAAGCAGACTCGAAAACATTAAAACTATCATCAGAATTTTTGAACAAATTCCACGTTTTTTATTCATGATATAATTATTTAATTGTCAAACCTATTTCACGACTAAATTAGTACAATATTTTTATTTTTCAAAAAACAGTTTTAACTAATTGATGGTATTTCTAACTTTGTTATAAATAATCTAATGATGATAAAATCAGATAAGAAGATTAAAGAGCTGAAAGAAATACTTAATAAAGATAATAATATTGCGATAACTGAAGCAATAGAATTGCTTCGTCAGGAAAAGCCATTTGAAGGTGCCATTGGTTTGCTAACGGCCTTTTACGATAAGACCGATGATTTTTCGATCAGAAAAACTATCGCGGGTTTTATGAATGATCTGAAGGATCAGGCTATCTGTCGGGAAGTTATTGAACAAATCAGGAAACAATGGAAATCAGATACTATCAGTATGCTGGTATCTTCGTGCTGGCAATCGGGACTCAACTATTCAGATTTTTCTCTTGATATGGCAAAAGTGTTTCTGAAAGGAGATTATATAACTGCAATTGAATGTCTTACAGTAATCGAAGAGTCAGTTCAGGAATTAAGCATGGTCAAAAAAGATGAAATTATTAAGATGCTTGAAGAAAGTCCGATTTCACAAATTACTGAAAAAAAAGAACTGGCACATGAATTAATATTGATCCTGAAAAGGTAATTGACTGTTTCTCTATGGCGCTCTAAACAGACGAAATCCATTAACCGCAGAGGTCGCAAAGGTTTACGCAAAGATCGCAAAGAACTGAGCGACATGATTTTAACTTTGCGCGCTTTGCGCCTTCTTAGCGCACTTTGCGGTTAAAGGGTTTGTCCCCCTCAGATTTATGTCATTATCTTTCTCCGAAGATCAGGCTTCCGATCCGGACCATTGTACTTCCTTCCTTAAGAGCCAATTCAAAATCACCCGACATTCCCATAGAAATCTCAATAAAGCAAGTGTTAGCTCTGAAGAAGCTCTCCTTAAGCGATTGAAAACAATCTCTCAAATATCCAAATTCCTGCCTGACCTGATTAGTGTCAGATGTAAATGTAGCCATCCCCATTACGCCGCAGATTCTTACATTTTTCAAATTCAACACATTATTCGATTGCAGATTTTCATGCAATTCTTGCATGGAAAATCCGAATTTCGTCTCCTCAGCTGCTATATGAATCTGCAGCAGACAATCGACAATTCTGTTAATTTTCAGAGCTTCAGCGTTAACAATAGCTAAAAGTTTGTATGAATCAATTGATTGGATCATACTTATAAATGGTACAATATATTTCACCTTATTACTCTGAAGATGTCCGATAAGATGCCATTCAATATCTTTTGGAAGAAGATCTTTTTTATTCAGAAGTTCCTGAACCCTGTTTTCCCCGAAATATCTCTGTCCGGCTTTATAGGCTTCAATAATATCGTTTACCGGTTTGGTTTTCGATACTGCAATAAGCTTGACAGATGATGGAAGCTGGTGTATAAGAGTAGAAATATTTTCTGTTATAAAAGACATTAGTTTAATTGCTTAAAACAAAATTAGAAAAACAGATAGTGTATCTTAAGCATAAAGGAATTTATTTCTCTGTGTACCTTTGTGCTTCCCTGTTCGCCTCTGTGTCAGTTCTTATTTTTTAGTTACACAGAGAGCCACAGAGAAGACACGGAGAACCACAGAGAATAAAAAATCAGTCAAGCAGATGAATAACCAGACCACTACGCAGCTTTGGTTCAAACCACGTTGATTTGGGAGGCATAATGTTGCCTGAATCTGCAATGTTAATAAGTTGATTCATTGATACAGGATAAAGTGCGAATGCCACTTTCATCTCACCACTATCGACTCTCTTCTTAAGTTCATTGAGACCACGAATTCCGCCGACAAAATCAATACGTTTTGACCTCCGGAGATCCTGAATGTCCAGTACAGGACTAAGTATCTGATTTGTAAGCACTGTTACATCAAGGGCTCCAATCGGATCATTATCATCAAATGTACCTGCTTTTGCAGTGAGGCTAAACCATTTCCCGTCGAGATACATTGAGAAGTTATGAAGCTTATTGGGTTTATATGTTTTGCTGCCCTTTTCCTTAATAACAAAACCGCATTCAAGTTTTGTCAGCAATTCCTCTGCAGACAGACCATTAAGGTCTTTTATGGTTCTGTTATAGTCAATTATCCGTAACTGATCAGCAGGAAAATGCACAGCCAGAAAAAAGTTATATTCTTCAGTTCCGTTATGGGACGGATTGTTCTCCCGCTTTTCTTTCCCAACAAGTGCTGCAGCGGCCGTTCTATGATGGCCATCAGCAACATAGGTATATGGAACCTTTTCAGCAAACATCTTTTCAATAAGTTTAATTGTCCCCGGTTTTTTAATAACCCAGAAATGGTGCCCAAAACCATCCTCTGCAACAAAATCATATTCAGGTTTTTCCCTGCTTACAATCTTATCAACGATATCATCAATCTCTTTAACGGCAGGGTATGTAAAGAATACCGGTTCAATATTAGCATTGTTGACCCGTACATGCACCATCCGGTCGTGTTCTTTATCAGTGCGGGTAAGTTCATGCTTCTTAATAATACCATTGATATAGTCGTCGACAGATGCACATCCTACTATACCGTACTGAGTGCGCCCTTTCATTGTCTGGGCATAAATATAAAAATGCGGTATTTCATCCTGCACCAGCCAACCGTTTTCCTGCCACTTCCTGAAATTCTCTACCGATTTGTTATATACAAGGTCTGAATGGGAATCAATATCTGCCGGAAGATCAATTTCTGATCTTGTTATATGGAGAAGTGAACACTCTTTTCCCTTTGCCATTTTTCTGGCTTCATCTGTATTCATCACGTCATATGGCAGACAAGCCAGATCCTTTGCGAGAGTACTGGGAGGCCTTAATCCCCTGAAAGGTTTAATAACTGCCATTTACCGTAACATATTAAAAACTACTTATTTACTCTGAACTTATCGTTTCCTGTTTTGAAAAAATCGACTATCTGCCTTGCTGACGCAAGACAGGCATAAAGATTGGCTTCTTCCGTATTCGCTCCCATTTTATTCGCGGTAAATAAAAAGCGTCCCTTATATTTTTCCTCAAATACGGCAATGCAATCGGGCGCCACATCAGCCAGATACCTGAAATCAGGCCGTTCCTCAAATATTTTAAGGAGCGATTCCTCATCGATGAGTTCCTTTCTGGCAGTATTAACAAGAACTGCATTTTTAGGCATCCTTTTCAAAAGATCATAACCAATTGATTTTTTGGTTTTTTCATTTAAGGGCATGTGCAATGAGACATACTGGCACTTTGAATAGAGTTCCTCAGTTGTAATACAGACTTTAACTCCATACTTCTTGATATCTTTCTCCACCACGAAGGGATCAAAAGTATAAACATCCATTCCAAAACCCCTGGCTATTTCGGCAACATGTTTGCCAACATATCCAAAGGCATGAATTCCGAATGATTTTCTCCTGAGTTCTGTTCCTGATTTTCCATTGAATCCTCCGCGAGCCTGATAAAGCATAAGGGCAAATGCCAGTTCTGCCACTGCACTAGCATTCTGTCCAGGGGTGTTCATTGCCACCACATTGTGAGCTGTACAGGCTGCCAGGTCTATATTATCATAGCCTGCTCCTGCACGAACAACAATTTTTAATTTTTTGGCAGCATCGATAACCTCTGCAGTAACAAGATCACTCCTGATGATAAGTGCATCAACATCTGAAACAGCTTTGATCAGATCTGAGCTGTCAGTATAGTTTTGCAGTAATACAAGTTCGTAACCTGCAGCTTCTGTAACTAATCGAATCTGGTTAACTGCAACAGGAGCAAAAGCTTTTTCTGTAGCTACAAGTACTTTCATAGTGAGGTTTTTATTATATATTAATACTTTAATACCTCTTGCACTCCAAGATATTGTGAAAAACTAATTCTTTGATTCAAACTCTCTCATGGCGCTTACAAGGGCTTCAACGCTTTCTTTAGGAAGAGCATTATAGGTCGATGCACGGAAGCCGCCTACTGAACGGTGACCTTCAATGCCAAGCATTCCTTTTGATTTGGCAAAATCGGCAAATGGTTTTTCCAGTTCTTTATATTCCGGTGCCATAACAAAGCAGATATTCATGAGAGACCTGTCTTCAGGATCAGCAATGGTAGGCATGAACAATTTGTTTCTGTCAATCTCATCATAAAGTATTTTTGCTTTTTCAATATTCTTCTTTTGTATGGCTTTCACACCACCAAGATTTTTCAGCCAGGTGAGGGTCTGTTGCGCGGCAAATATCGCAAACACCGGAGGAGTATTGAACATCGATTCACCTTTCAAATGTACGCGGTAATCGAGCATTGACGGAATAGGTCTTGCTACTTTCCCAAGTACAGCTTCTTTTACGATGACAAAGGTAACTCCTGCAGGAGCCAGGTTTTTCTGAGCACCCCCATAAATAATGGAATATTTTGAAACATCGACGGGCCTGCTGAAAATATCCGATGACATATCTGCAACAAGAGGCATTTTCACATCAAGATCTTTCTTAATCTCTGTCCCATAAATTGTATTGTTGGTGGTTATATGGAAGTAGTCTGCATCGGCAGGGATTGTATAATTTTTTGGAATATAATTGAATAGTGTTTCTTTGGAAGAGGCGACTTCAACTACCTCCCCAAAAAGCTTTGCTTCTTTAAGAGCTTTACTGGCCCACTCACCTGTATTGAGATAAGCAGCCTTTCGGTTAAGCATATTCATCGGCACCATCGCAAACTGCAAACTTGCTCCACCGCCAAGAAACAGAACCTGGTAGCCGGAGGGTATTTCGAGTAATTCTTTGAAAAGTGCAATTGTGTCGTTTATGCAGGCAACAAATTCCTTACTGCGGTGAGAGATCTCAAGCACAGATAATCCTGTACCTGCAAAATCTTTTATTCCTTCAATTGTTTTATCAAGTGTATACTGGGGAAGAATTGAAGGGCCGGCATAAAAATTGTGTTTTTTCATAAAGGACTTTTTATAATTTAAATTAGACAATTCCTGAGATGTAATTTACAAAAGTATATAAATAATAATAAGATTACTCATTCGGCTATTCTCCAATCGGAACGACAATTCAAATATTTTGATGTAAAGGATATATGAGATTCCTCATTTCTCCGCCTAAGGCGGATTCATTCGGAATGACAATCTGTCTTTTTTGGTTGTGGGTAGTGTAGGCGGTTCGTTGAAACGAACCGCCTACACTACCCTTCATATCCCTTTTAGCTCTGTCATTCCGAGCGAAAGCAAGGAATCTCCAACGATAATAATGTATTGAATATGTCTATTAAAAATCAGCAATAAGAGCTCCATTTTTCATTACAGGGATTTTATCGGTAAAATCAGTTGACAGACAAAATTCAATACAATCATCAAGATTTTTATCCCGTAACCGTGTCCGTTGTGCTGCCTTTTCAATATAACCTGACAGGTCAGGAGATGCAAGCGACCATAGGTCCATAGCAACAAGTGTTGAATCACAAATAGTTGCGTAACAATTGCTCCTCATAAGTATATCTGCTATTGCTCCGGCACAAACAGTATCTTCGATATTGAATCTGTTTTTCCATCCTGCACATAGTAACAGGATATCCCTGTCCTGCTTAATCAGCCATTTTGTAAGTGCCCGGATATTAAGGAACGATCCTATAACCGTCATATAAGTCGATAATGAAAGATTAATTATTCCAGTACAATTAGTTGTGCTATAGACAATAGTTTTGCCGTTAACCTTTTCTTTTGTGAAATTGAACGGAGAATTACCAAAATCCGCAAAATCCAATACATACCCATCGCGCTCGGCAGCAACAAGATAGCCTCTTGACTTGTAATCCATTGCCTCTGCTACTTCTGCAACAGGTATTATTGAAAATGCACCATTTGCAAAAGCAGTGCATATCGCTGATGATGCACGCAGTATATCGATAATTACTACAATTGAATTGGCATGTATTTCAGCTTCAAAAAGGGCAGGTGAAAAACATGTCTCAAGATTTCGTTTTGTCATAAATAGGGAGGTCGACAATTTTTGCTTTAAGATCTTTGTTACGGATTCGTATAAATATTTCAGTATCAGGTTTCCAATAACCTTTATTCAGGTATGCCATTCCGATTCCCTGTTTCATCATGGGAGACATAGTTCCCGAAGTTACTTCTCCTATCAGTTCACCCTGAGCATTTACAACTTCATAATGCTGTCTGGGTATTCCCCTGTCTATCATCACAAAACCTTTCAGTTTTTTTTGCACTCCCTCCTCTTTCTGCTTCAATAACAAAGATTTATCAATAAATTCCTTATTCTCATTAAATTTAGTAATCCAGCCTAATCCTGCCTCGATTGGTGAAGTAAAATCATTGATATCGTTACCATAAAGACAAAAACCCATTTCCAGGCGTAATGTATCGCGTGCACCCAGGCCAATTGGTTTTATATTAAATTCCCTGCCAGCTTCAAAAACAGCTTCCCATAGCTTAGGCCCGTCTTCATTTTTAACATATATTTCACATCCTCCGGCACCTGTATAACCTGTAGTAGAGAATATTACATCAGTTATTCCTGCAAAATCGAGAACCTTGAATGTATAATATTCCATGTTCTCCACAGGAGTTTTAGTGAGTTTCTGCATGGCTTTTAGAGCAAACGGCCCCTGAACAGCAAGCTGAGCTATATTATCTGATGCATTAATAAGCTCTTTACCCGGGTTAAGTCCGAACCGTTCTGCATTCAGAACGCACCATTTCCAGTCTTTTTCAATATTTGCTGCATTTACTACCAACAAATATTTTTCAGCATTGTATTTGTATACAAGCAGGTCATCAACAATTCCTCCCTTACCATTCGGAAAGCATGAATATTGTATCTTCCCGTTAAATAGTGCTGATACATCATTTGATGTTATATACTGAAGGAATTTTAGCGAAAAGGGACCAGTAACCCAGAATTCACCCATGTGAGAAACATCAAAAACCCCGACTCCTTTTCTTACTGTTATGTGTTCTTCGTTAATTCCAAAATATTCGACAGGCATATTGTATCCGGCAAAAGGAACCATTTTGGCGCCTGACTCCTGGTGAAATTTAATAAAAGCAGTATTTTTCATTAAAACTTGATTATAAATAATAAACCTGATCCCCTATATTTTTATAGAATTTGCAAAGCAAATAAATACTTTCCTAAAAAAATCTGATGATTATCAGAATTCAAGTATTTTAAACTCAACTCTTCTGTTTTTAGCCCGACCGGCGGCTGTGGCATTATCAGATATAGGTTGCAGTGAACCATAACCTCTGGATTCCATTCGTGAAGGGTCAATACCATTTTGAATAAGGTAATCAACAACAGCTTTTGCCCTGGCTCCCGAAAGTTTAAAGTTAAGTGGTTCGCTTCCTGTTTTATCTGTATGTCCTGATATTTCAATTTTCATCTGGGCATTCTCCTTCATAATATTCAATAAGCGTTCAAGTTCTTTATATGAACCGGATGTAAGTACAGATTTTCCTGTTTCAAACAAGATGTTATTCAGTACAACCTTTTTGCCTACCTTAACCTTGATCAGGTCAACATTAAGATTATAAATTTCTTTTGACCAGTTATCAGGCACATCAATTCGTTTCACATCTGATAGATATCCTGTGGCATGAAGATCAATCATATAAGATTTCTTTGCTGGCAGTTTCACTTTGTAACTGCCATCTTCATCAGAACTGGCGGTAGTTCCGATAACTTCGCCGGTCGAAAGATCCTTGAGGTCAATCTTTGCCAGTACCGGTTCGCCGGACTCGGAATCTTTGACTTTTCCTACAAGATATACCGGCTGTTCCTGCTGAGGGACAACTTGTTTTGCAACTATAATTGTATCTCTTATAATAATGGTATCGTGTTTAGGTGGCGGAGGTGGCACAATTACCCGTTTGGGCGGCAGTATCTTTCCCTTGTAAATATCTGATCCTCCATATCCGCCGCTCCGGTTTGAAACAAAATAAAATGAGCTATCCTCAACCGGTGAAGGATAATAGAAGAATTCGTCCCATGGAGTGTTTATGGGGTAACCAATATTTTTTACAGTATCCCACGCACCAGATTTATTTTTTATGCTATAAAAGATATCAAATCCACCTATTGAGTTGTGACCCCTGGAACTGAAAAAGAGAGTATCTCCGGTTTTTGAGAATCTCACTGACTCTTCATCATAAATTGTATTAATTATTTTCCCTGCATTTTGTGGTCTTGACCATTTACGGTCATTTATCTTCTTTATAAAGTAAATGTCTTTCCCTCCGATATTATCTTTACCATGATCTGAAACAAAATAAATTTCGTTTCCATCCGGACTGAGGGTAAATGATGTTTCGGATCCCCTGGTGTTGATCCCGTATGGGACCGGTTTAGGAGTTTTCCAGATGCCCTTTTTGTTTAATGACACCCTGATATCGCCTTTATTTACATAACCGGTATAAACATAGAGCATGTTATTGGTTGAATTGATATAAAGAGGCGCTTCACAGTATTTTGTATTCAATTCTGTACCTGCTGAAGTAGCCGGTTCCCATGAACCATTGTTTAATTGGGAAACAAAAATATTCTCGTCAAATTTTGTGTCGGGATGACGTTTGCCTGATTTAGGAATTTCCCTCCTGGATGCAAAGTAAATTGTTCTTCCGTCAGTAGTTAAGACTTCGGAATAGTCATCAGAATTAGAGTTGATATTTGATCCGAGATTTTCAATAGAAATTTTCAATGTATCTTTCGTTATGATCAAAGCAGAGTTGCATTCCTGAATGCACTTTCGTGCCAGCAAGGTATTCTTTTGATTCTTTTTTCCCGGAGAAGCAAGGTAACCTGTAAACTTTTCGATTGCTTCCGAAAATCTTCCTGCATACTGAAGTGATCTTCCGGCCAGCAAAAGAATATCCTGAGCAACATCTTTCTTTAACTCAATAGCCTTCAGGAAAAAATCTGCTGCTTCTTCTTTTTTGTCTGAAAAAAGGGCGGAAACTCCTGTTTTATAATTCAGCTCGGCATTTGAATTATTATATACAAGCGCCTGCAAATATTCATTATATGCATCATTGTACCAGATACCTTTTTCACCATAATAGGCATCTCCGTCTACCACATGCTTCCATGCCTCTATAAACCCTGGCTTATTAATATTAAAATCCTTCCGGCGAATGGACACATCTGTCTGAGCATCGATAGCCAAAGAACTAAGAAGAAATACCGCAATTACAGAGTAAAGAAAATATCGCATGACATCCGTTTTTGTACCTATAAAAGTAGCACTTATTTCCTTTATCCAAAAAAACCTTCTTTATTAATAAGAGGAAATCATTCCCGGAGGGACTAAAATATTACTATATTTGTTTGAAATTCTTTGCAAAGTGCACTAATGTTTTATCTCACCAAATAATTATGGATTACAAATTCATAAACATGGAATATCTTGATTCTGTTTCAGGTGGAGATCCCGGGATCATTAGTGAATTGCTTACAATATTTAAGGAGCAATCGGTTGAAATTTATAATGAGATGAAATCCCACCTGGTATCAAAGAATTATCCTTCTCTTGGATTGCTTGCCCACAAAGCGAAATCGTCAGTTGCCATTATGGGGATGAATGGGCTTGCAGAGATGTTAAAAACATTTGAACTCCAGGCGAAGGAAGGAAAAGAGCCTCAATTATACGAAAACTATTTAGAAAGATTTAAAAGTGAAACAGAGGAGGCAGTCAGGGAACTTGATGATATAATCAGCAACAGGTTAAAAGGGAATTGAATGATCAATATTGAAAAAAAGGATAAGATAGACATTATATCCTTCTCTGTCGTTAAGATCAACGCTCTGATCATTGATGAAATCAGAGATTGTATTCTTAAAGTATTTGATAATTCGAATTCAAAAGTAATAATTGATCTCAAAGGTGTGGAGTATGTTGACAGTTCAGGGTTTGGATGTTTCCTTTCAATAATGAAAGCTGCCCGAAACAACTACGGCGAACTGAAATTTGCTAATCCGGAA
>JBEKDR010000126.1:0-11388 GCA_050014255.1 Bacteroidales bacterium
CTGATCCGAAGAAGTTCAATTTTAATATGGCTGACAGCTCAATTACTTCGGTTTCTGATATTAAGGAATATTGCTGGAAAAGCAGTAAATCAGATGAAATACTGATTTATTCCAACTATTCAGGGCAAGCCGGAGCTGTTAAGAAGGAACCGATAAACTTCATTGCAAGTGATCAATCCGACCGGCTGCTTATTGAGTACAGCATTCTTGTAAAGCAGTATTCTGTTTCACAGAATGAATATGAATTCTGGGATAATTTAAACCAGGTAAATGAAAGCGGAGGAGATATTTTTGCATCGCAGCCATTTTCGGTTATCAGCAATATTCATAATATAAATAATCCTGGTGAACAGGTCTTAGGTTATTTCCAGGTTTCCGCTGTAAAACAGAAAAGAATATTTATACCTTTCAGTGAAATTGCAGGAATGAACATGCCTTATTATAATTATCCGTGCCAGAGAATGGTGGCGAAGCCGAGTGATTATCAAACTGCGTTGGGACCTCTGATAACATGGGATGACGTATATGCAGTATTTTGCATTAATTCAGATTATTATTTTGTTGAACCTGAATATATAAATGGAACAAACACCCTAGAGGAAATGGTATTTGCGAGACCGGAATGTGCAAACTGCGAATTGAGCGGGACACATACAAAGCCAGATTTCTGGGTAGACCTGAATTAATATGAGAAATCTTATAAAAACGGCCAGGTTGCTTAATAGCAGATTTTTTGCGCTGAATATCAGCGCCTGGTTGCTATTTTTTCTTCTTCCTGCCCGACAACTGTTATCGCAGCAATCAGGTGATCCTGCAGCAGATTCTGATATACGAAACTTCAGTGAAGAGCTTTTTGTAAGGACAGATCGCGATGTTTATATCACAGGGGAAGAGGTTTGGTTCAAGGTATATGCGATGAATGGACTGACTCATACGCCATGTGACATAAGCAAAGTCGTATACCTTGAAATGCTTGATAAAAACAACTTCCCGTTAAGGCAATTAAAAGTAAAAACAGATAAAAGTACCGGTTTTTCAAGTTTCGTTATACCCGATAATACAAGTTCAGGCAACTACTTAATCCGTGCATATACAAACTGGATGAAGAATTTTTCGACGGATCGGTTTTTCTATAAAACCATTGCTGTAATCAATCCGTTTGAAAGCATTGATCATCTTAAGCTTCCTCCAGATATAAAAAGCTCTGATACAGCAATTTCAATTACCAATAGTCTGTCACAATCCATGATCCTTGACGAAGAAGGCAATCAGGTCATAAGAAGAGCTGCTATCAATGATAGCAAAATGAAGATTAAGTATACTATCAGTCTTGAGAAACCTGAATACTCAACCAGGGAAAATGTAAGAATGGAGATTTCTGCCACTGACATGGCCGGAAATCCGGTTGAAACAAATCTGTCAGTTTCGGTAACAAAATCGTGTGTGGTCAATTCTACAGAACTGACCAGCTTTTATAGCATTGACCCAACGAATGATAAAATCCACCGGGTGGACGGACCTGAAAATCCTGCTGAACTGGAGGGACATCTTATCAGTGGTTACATGCGTTTAAAAGCTACTGATGAACCACTGAAGAAAACAAGTTTGTCTCTCTCATTTGTAGGGAAAACTGCCAGGTGCCAGTTCGGTAAAACAGATGATCACGGAGAGTTCAATTTTGTTGTTAAAGAGTCAGGAATGAATGAAATAGTAATTCAGCCTTTGTCTTCCGATGTTTCCGGATATTATGTAGAACTTAATCAGCCTTTCAGCAATACATTCAGCAAATTTAAGCCCGGTGCATTTTATCTTGACAGCAGTAAGTTAAATGAGATAAATAAAGTTATTGTCGGCACGCAGATTAATAATATTTATGAGCCATTCAGGCAAAACAGATCCGGTGAATCAGGAGCGATCGTTCCTGATTTTTACGGGAAACCGGAAAGAACTATAAGAATGGCAGATTATATTGAACTTACTTCTTTAAAGGAGGTTGTTAAAGAAATACTTCCTAATGTTTATACTCTTAAACAGAATGGTAAGTATGATTTTAAACTTATAAACAAATTCAGGGGCCAGCCTTTTGAAAACAAGCCTCTCGTTTTAGTTGACGGAGTGCCGGTTTACGATTTTGAAAAGGTATTAAGCATTAACTCAAAAGAGATAGAAAGAGCAGATATAATAAATACCAGATACTTTATATCAGAAAATGTTTTTGACGGCATTATCAGTTTTATTACTAAAAATGGCAATTTAAGCGTTTTGGAATTTGATAACTCAATATTCAGGCAGGCTTATGAAGGTTGTCAGGTTCAGAACAATTTCTATTCTCCGGATTATAGTACCGATGCGACAAAAAGTTCCCGTATACCCGACTATCGGAATACTTTATACTGGAAACCTGATGTGCATACCGCGAAAAATGGGAAAGCGGAGATTGGTTTTTTCACGTCTGACGAATCATCCGATTATATTATAGTTGTGGAAGGGACATCATCCGACGGCACTACTGGTTATTCATCTGCTTCACTTAAAGTGAAATAATTCAATCCTTCTTAAAAAGATCCGTTTGCCAGCAGAATTCATAAACCAGCCTGCCAGCAGGCAGGTTTGCTGTTAATGGATTTTACTTTATACTTTTATATCATAAATATTTTAGTAAGGCTTTATTAGTAAATAGTGAATTGAAGATGAAAAGAATACTGATTATCGGTGGAGTTATAATTGCAATTGTAGCATTGATAGTCTTCAACAAAATGACATCAAAGAAAAGCAGCCTCAATACTTTTACCGAAGTTAAAAAAGGCCTGTTTGAAATAACAGTATCAAATTCAGGTGAATTAATAGCTGAAAAATCAATTGATATAAAAGGACCTGAGATAAATCCAGGATCAGAGCGTGTTTTTCAAGGTATGAACCACCGGCGACAATTCGTCAGGCAGAGACAGCTTTGGATAAAGCAAAACGGACACTCGATCAGAAAATAAAAGGGTATTCCCTTATTGTTGCGCAAAATCAGGCAGATTTAAATCGACTGAAAATGCGTCTTTCCAGGCAAACAAGGTTAGTGAATGATCTCCAGGATTATTTAAAGAAGTTTTCTATAACTGCTCCATCCTCCGGAATGGTTATATATAAAAAAGAAAGAAATGGTACCAAAAGAAAAGCCGGATCAACGATTAATCCTTTTGACAGGGTAATTGCAGCACTTCCTGATCTCTCATCCATGATTTCCCGCGTCTACATAAACGAAATAGAAATAAGTAAAGTCAAAACCGGGCAGAAAGCGAATATTACCATCGATGCATTTCCGGGAAAGACATTTACAGGGAGCGTTCTCACTATTGCCAATATTGGTGAGCAATTACCAAATTCCGATTCAAAAATGTTTGAAGTGCAACTTAAAGTAGACGGATTGAATCCTGAACTAAGGCCTTCAATGACGACCGGGAACAAGATAATAATTAAAACTTTTAATGACGCTGTTTATATACCTGCTGAATGCGTGCATACAGGGACTGACAGTATTCCTTTTGTTTATGTGAAAAACAATACCAGGCAGGTTGTTTTACTTGGCGAATCGAATGATAAAAACATAATAGTTGAAAAGGGACTTGAACCCGGGACTTCAATTTATATTACACAACCTGAAAATCCTGAAAAATTCAGAATGGTCGGGGAAGAAATTATATCTGTTATTAAAGCTAATAAATAGAATACCCGGATAATTCTTTCAAAGTTAAAATCAAATTTACATGTTATTCCATAATTGTATTATAATGGAGAATATTTATACAACGACCTTCGATGATAAAAAAACCGGCACTTTGTCCGGTTTTCCTGTTATATAATGATTATTACCACCATTTTCTGAATACTCTTCCAAATCTGCGGTCGAAGCTCTTTGTTTTGCCTGTTAGATTGTTTGTAATTGTCACAAGTGTGAAATGCTTATGTGCAGGGTCTGCTTCGAAAGTAACTTCATATGAATCGGTACCGGCAACATATGTCATTATTCCGGATGAGACTACAAGGCTGCCTTTATACTCGGTAACTGTAAGAGGTGTTGTGATAGTTTTAGAATATGCGTCTCCCTTTTCGTTAATGCCTGTTACTATACCGGTATAGGTAATTGTATCAGACGATGCAATATGCATGAAGAAAAAGTGAAGGAGATCCCCGGGTTTATATAAAATATTTCTGAAATGGGAAACTGCCGTACGTACTTTATTAACATTTCGGGTAAATTTAAGGGTATCGGTACTTCCTGTAGTTACTGCAGCCCATTGTGTGGCAGCGGTAATATTATCAGTAACAGAAATTCTGACCGATTGAAGCCCGGTAAATTTAACAGATTCTTTTTGCCTGCTGACAACCCGTGTGCCATTCAAAAGAATTGTTGTACTATCTGTAGTTACAGCAAAATTGTCAAATACAAATGAACGTGAAACTAATTTTTTATGTGTTGGATTAGAACTTGAAATTGTTACAGTTATTTTACCATTTTTGATGATTGGTTCATTTGCGGAGCTATCTATATAGCTGTAGTATGTAAGTGTAACAACTTTAGGGAAGGTAGTTGTATCGGGATGGTCAACAGTTATAACTACAGTATCAGTAAGACCTGCAAGGTACGATTTCATACCGGCAACTGCATAATTATTGTTTTGCAGTTCGTCAAGTTTGCTGTCAATATCTTCCTCGGTTTTATCAGCAATTGCATCCTGCGCATCAGAATTTTGTACCTGAATCGTCTGCGAGCTTGTTAGAGGGTTTCCAGTCGAGTTTGAAGATTCCTTCTTGCAGGAATAAAATGAAAGAGTTCCTGCTATTAATAAGAAGAATAACCTGAAAATGAATTTTCTTATTTCCATAATCATTAATTTAGTTTGAACTTTTAATTTTTAACACATCTTAGATGTCCGAATTGGTTAAAGGTTTAATCCGGCCCTGACAAATATTTTAATTCTTTGTTTATTGTTTATTGCTTCACAACTATATTATCAAACGAATTCTAATGAAATAAAGTATGCTGCAACAGATTAAATTTGATATCCATGCTCAGTGTGAATTCATTAATTGTTTGTTAAAATATCAGCGAGACATCAAACAAAAGCCAAAAAAGGATACCTTTCCGGCGAATTGGCAGGTCGTTTTCAAAATATTAAGATGAAATGAATATTATTCAATCAATAGTTTTGTCCATAATCGAAGGTTTGACAGAATTCCTTCCTATATCATCCACCGGTCATATGATATTAGCTTCAAGCATAATGAATATCCCGGAAGATGCTTTTGTAAAAACATTTGAGATTTCCATACAGATTGGAGCAATTATGGCAATAGTTATGCTATATGCCAGACGATTTTTACAGGGGATTTCTATTTACTTAAAGCTTGCGATAGCTTTTATACCTACTGGTATTATAGGGTTTTTAGCGTATCCTTACATTAAAGCATATTTATTCAACCCTATAGTTGTAACTATCTCTCTTATTTTAGGAGGGATAGTTTTGATTCTGATCGACAAAAAAATAATTGGCCAGCAAAGTAAAACAGATACCCTTGAAAATATTTCCTATAAAAATGCTTTTTTCATAGGTCTTTGTCAAAGTGTTTCAATGATCCCTGGAGTGTCAAGAGCAGCAGCAACAATAGTTGGCGGAATTTTTAACGGGCTGGATAAAAAACAGGCAATTGAATTTTCTTTTTTGCTTGCCGTTCCAACCATGTTTGCTGCAACCGGATACGATTTGTATAAAACAACAATTGAATTTTCAGGTCATGAAGTTTTCTTACTGGGTCTCGGACTGGCTGTTGCCTTTATTACAGCCTGGATTGCAGTGAAAGTTTTTGTAAGAATTGTACAGAATTATGGTTTTAAATATTTTGGTTATTACAGGATTATTATTGGAATTCTCTTCCTTTTCCTGGTAAAACAGACTATCAGCTGAAAGTATAATTGCTTAATGCTGATAGACAAAGTATTTGTACGCTTAAATATAAATTTTAATGATATTATAAAGATAATTACATATGGAGTAATAAATGATTTAAATAATTAAAAAAATGGCAACACTTACACAGGAAATGAAAGACATGATTGCAACACAGCAATGTTTTATAGGGACAGTCAATTCCGACGGGACGCCAAATGTTGCACCAAAAAGGTCAACACGTGTATTATCAGACGATTCTCTTATTTTTTCTGAAGGAACAGGTGGAGCAACCTATGCAAATATTAAAAGAGGTTCGAAAGTTTCCGTTTCTGTAGTGAACCGGGATATCATTGATGGATTTAGATTTCTTGGAAATGCTTCATTGCATGAGGATGGTCAGTTATATGAACAGGCTGCCGAAATGGCAGAAAAAAGAGGAATGCCAAGACCAATTGCCGTGGTCGTAATTAAAATAACAGAGATACATACTCTTAAACCAGGTCCCATGGCTGGCAAAAAAATTGGTTAAAACGTATATATAAAATTCAAAGGGGATAGTTTTTTTTACTATCAACTAAAATTAAAAGAAGGAGGGTATATTATGCCGATAGTATCAATTACCATATTACCTCAATCAGTGGAAAAGAAAGCTGAGATGTCAAAGGCGATAACAAATGAAATCAATCGCATCACCGGGATTCCAAAAGATGCTATAGTAATAGCAATCCATGAATTGCCGGCAGAGAATTTTGCTACAAACGGAGAAATGCTTTTTGAAAAATTCAAACGAGAGCACCCGGAATAAAAGCCTCGACCTTAAATGTTTAAGAATCATTGTAAAGCGACGGTAAAGATTATAGAACGAAACCAATAAAATCTGCTTTATTATTATCAGCAATAAGTAAACAGCTTGAAAAGGAGAGAAAATAAGGACCATTGAAGGTGTTCGTGTTACTCTCTCTATGATTAGGTTTATACCATCCATCTGGATTATATCCTGGGTGAATGGATTTTTGTTTGAGCTATGCCTGAAAATTAATATTTCATTTAACAAGAATGTGATTAGGCAAATTAATAACATTATATAATAAACAATGAATGTTTTTAGTTTATCATTCAAAATACTTCATTTGGTAACTTGAAAAGAAAACAACACGATTAGAATAAAATGAGAAAAAACAAATAGATAATCCTTTTAAATTAAATTGACATGAAAAAGAAAAACAGAATTTGGATATCCATATTGACAGTAATTGGATTTGTATTAATTCTTCAAAATAGTTGCAAGAAAGCTGATGAAACATCCAATGCAGTGGCTGACAAAGATGGTAATGTTTACAAAACTGTAACCATTGGTACCCAGGTATGGATGGCAGAAAACCTGAAAACGACCAAATACCTTAATGGGGATTTAATTGGAACTACCACTCCTGCAACTTTAGATATAAGTAGTGATAGCACTCCTAAATACCAATGGGCTTATGGTGGTGATCAGAATAATGTAGCTACTTATGGCCTCTTATATACCTGGTATGCAGTAACTGACAGTCGTAATATATGCCCCACAGGATGGCATGTTCCTACTGATGTAGATTGGTCAACGCTGACAACCTATTTGGGGGGTGATAGTATAGCTGGCAGAAAACTGAAAGAAACTGGCACAACGCATTGGGCCAGTCCAAATACAGGTGCGACTAATGAAACTGGCTTTACATCTCTTCCGGGTGGCTACCGTGGCTATCTGGGTGGGTTCTACTACATTGGTTATGCCGGTTACTGGTGGTCAGTCACAGAATACGATGCCGACAATGCATGGTATCGTGGGATGTACTATAATGGCATCTATGACCATGTTCTAAGCAACAGTAAAAAGGCTGGCTTTTCTGTTCGTTGTTTAAAAAACTAAATTACCAGGGAAAAGGTATCCGGGTTACTCTCATGGGATATAGAGTATACTCTATCCATCCGGGTTAAATCTTGGGAGGATAGATTATTATTTGAATTAATACCAAAGGTTTTATACCATGAGGGTTAAAAATATCTTCCATAAATTGCTGTAAGATTATTTTTCTAACTGCTTTAATTATCTTAAATCATAATGCTACAATAATATTAAGCAACTCCTGTTTTGTTTTTCCAAGCTTAGAGCCCAGCATTTCAATCATTTCTTTTTCCTTGCCTTCACTGAAACATAAATCTTTATCAGAAAGGTTTTTATATTTCTGTTTGAGTTTTTCTTTCTTGATGTTCCAATATCCGGTTGCCTTGGAATTCATATTGTCTGACTTTAAAATGTATTGCATAGAAAGATAGTTTAAACTAATTTCAACAGGATTAGACAATCTATTAATTTATTAACATTCGCCCTTTACTAATGAACATTTATTTAGCATATCAAATTTGTACGAATTGATTTAAAATTCATAATTTTATATTACCAATAAACCCAAATTAAGAAATAGAAACATAATTAGACAACTAATAGTATCGTAACGCTGTTATTCTTGCACTTAAACCAACTAAACCATTGACATTTTTTTATGAAACCCAACTTTGTATTAATTCTTTGGAGTTTGTTTTTATTTAACCTCCTTTTTTTACGAACTGATTATTCAAAATATGTTGATCCGTTTATAGGGACCAGATTGGTCCCTATTACGCCCGTTGAAACTCTTTCCCGGTTGCAGGTCGACAACCATAACCCCAGGCACTTTGCAGATACCATGGGAAAGCCCGTGCTCCTGATAGGCGATTCGCCACAGAACTTACCGCAGAAACTGACCATTGACCAGATGCGGACCTACTTTGCCGACTGCCAAAGCAAAGGGATCAATTTGTGCTGGGTTTGCATTGACGGCCAGCCAACAGACAAGGCCATAGACACGGCTCCTATTGACAAAAAAGGTAACCCGGAATTTATTGCCGGCGGCATTCCCAATAACTGGGACGTTAGCCGTGTTAATTCCACGTACTTTTCGCAAACCATCGACAGCATGCTGATCCTGGCAGAAAATTATGGAATATATATTAATTTAATGCCGATGAGCCAGTGCTATTGGTCCTCAGCTAACATAAGTGCCAACAGCCCCCTGAAATGCTTTAATTACGGTGTGTGGCTGGGGAATCGGTATAAAAGACAACGAAATATATTGTGGATTTTCGGTAACGACAACCTTGACTCTTCCCGGCAATGTCCGATTGCTCGTGGGATCCTGAGCTCGGGAGATAATCATTTAATGTCCATCCATGTTTATAATCCCAAAGTGTGGGGCCCGGATCCAAATGACGATGCCCAAGGAGAGTCCGGCAATTTTTTTAAGCATTTGTCCAATTCGACCATGGGCTGGGTCACCTATAACAGTCTTTATTCAGATATGCAGGTTTTTAATCAGGCCCACTTTATCTATCATGAATATATGAAACCGGATATCATGCCGATTTTAATGACCGAAGGACCGTATCAAAAGCTCAGCGATTACAACTGGCAGGTAGCCACTAATCAGGTGGAACGAGGCTTGAACTACAGGGTAGCCTTGGGCGGTGGTTTCGGCGGCAGCTATACATATGGGTGCGACTGGTTGCAGAAAGCTACCACTCCCTGGGACAAATACCTGAACCGCGGTGCCCGTCCGCATATTAAGTTTTTCAGCGATCTTTTCAAAAAACGCCCCTGGTGGAACCTGAAGCCGGATTGGACTCGGACATTTCTGACCGCGACCACACTTAGCGGAGGTTCGGAGATTGAAAATGATAATTATACAATGGCAGCGTACGATACAGTCAACGGGAAACTCGGGATAGTGTATTGTACTACGATCCAAACTGTAACTATAGACCTTTCTAAGATGTCGGAACCGGTTACCGTGCACTGGTACGATCCTACCACAGGTAACTATATCAGCATTAGTGGATCTCCTTTCATCAACACTGGCTCGCATCAGTTCACCACGCCCGCAATGTCCCATGCCGAGATCAATACGGACGATTCAGTCGAGACTTCGAACGATTGGGTGCTTGTAGTTGAGGTGACAAGCGAAGTATCGCAGTAACTAATACCAAATGGTATACAGAAGTCATAAGGGCATTTCTAAAAACGCTTCCCCACGGACAAGAGTCTAACAGCTATTATTTAACTAAAATACTACTGTTCGCACTATCAAGAAATTAGAAAAGTACCACTGACCGAACTTTTTCCCGAACCTTTTCTCTGGGATCTGGAACTGATATATAGAATTCCTATTAATAATTGTTTATATTTCTAAAATGAAGTATATTTACATCATTATAGAAATAAAATATGAACTATAATGAATTCAGAGAGAACTTTTACCCATTGGCGTGTTTCAGTTTAGATCAAATCTATTCTGCTTATCCACAGTTTGACAGGACTAACCTGACAAGGTGGATAAAGCAGGGATATATTGCACGTCTCAGGCAAGGATATTACACATTTCCTGACTATAAGAGTAAAAGAGATTTCTCTCTCTACTTCGCTAATCGGATTTACAAACCATCATATATTTCTCTTCACACTGCTTTATCGTTCTATGGAATGATACCAGAAGCAGTGTCACAGATAACAAGTGTTACATCACTTAAGACAGCTATATTCAAGAATGACTTTGGAGATTATTCTTACAAGAATATCAAGGATGACTTGATGTTCGGCTATGAGCTGAAAAAGATGGATGAAAATAGAAGGATCATGTTTGCAACACCTGAAAAGGCTCTTCTGGACTTGCTCTATCTATATCCTTTCTACAACTCTGAGAAGGAAATGGAAGAACTTAGAATGGACGAATACTATATGAGAGAAGATCTTAATATCGAAATGCTTATGTCTTACAATGGAAGATTTAGAAGTAAAGCATTGGACAAGAGAACTCGTCTTTTACAAAAAGCTTATAATTTTTAGATTCAAAGTTTATGGTGGATATTAGTTTGATTAAGAGTTTCTTCCCCGCGCAAATAAGGAATAACCAGCTTTTTGAAAAGCACATGATCAAAGAGTACATACAATTGACCATACTGGATTATTTGTCAACAACACCCTTCATTCGTAAACTATGCTTTATAGGTGGCACGAATCTTCGTCTCGTCAAGGGTATAGACAGATTCTCCGAAGATCTGGATTTCGATTGCAAGAATATGTCAAGAGAAGAGTTCTCACAAATGAGCGGCAATGTAATACGATATCTGGAACACAATGGATATAGAGTTGAGCTAAGAGACAAGGAAAATCCAAAATTAACAGCATTTCGAAGCAATATATATTTCCGACAGCTTCTTTTTGACCTTGGGCTTTCTGGGCATAAAGAAGAGCGGTTTCTTATCAAAATTGAAGTGCAAGATCAGGGTGTTGATTATACACCGACTGTGGTTAATATTAAGGGATGCGGATATTATTTTCCATTACCTGTACCGTCAGATTCTGTAATGTGCGCGATGA
>JBEKDR010000127.1:0-11330 GCA_050014255.1 Bacteroidales bacterium
AAAAGTTTGTTCAAATATGGTCTTAATTTTATTGCCAACTTGCTTTTTAGCAACGAAATAGATAAATTTAACCAATGTTGTAAATTTTTGTCATGTACTTAGTACATTACTATAAATTCCTCCGGCACTATAATTTAAATTATAAAAAGTGTTATATATTTACACAATAAAGAACCTTATAGTGTAAATATACAACAATAAATGGAACGTAAGATAAATAATAAATTAGAGGAGTGGAGGATAAGCAGGAAAAGGTTGCCTCTTATAGTGCAGGGAGCCAGACAGGTAGGAAAGACCTATTCGGTTCTTTTATTTGGACGCGAGCGATTTGATTCTGTTTTATATTTTAACTTTGAGAGTAACAGAGAGCTTCACAGGATTTTTGATCGGGATCTTTCACCACAGCGTATACTGCGTGAGTTATCGGTGTTGGCAGGTGAGAAAGTTAGTGAGGAGAGGAGTCTTATCTTTTTTGATGAGATACAGGCTTGCAGCAGGGCATTGACATCTTTGAAATACTTTGCAGAAGAGACGCCGGGATATATGGTCATTTCTGCCGGCAGTCTGTTGGGAGTGGCTGTTAATAGGGATGATAGTTCATATCCTGTAGGGAAAGTTGCAACTGTTACCATGTACCCGCTCGACTTTGAAGAGTTTTTATGGGCTGTTGGTCAGAAAGATGCCACCGGGGTAATTCGTGATTCGTTTAGCACTTATAGTCCTTGCTCATTACATGAGACACTAATCGACTATTACCGAACCTATCTTTTTACCGGTGGTATGCCGGGGGTGGTGAAAGAGTATGTGGAGACGCATGATCCGATGATGGCAGGGGAAGTTAAGAGAGGTATCAATGATGCATATATAGCAGATATGGCCAGGTATGCGGGAAAATCTGAGACAGTGCGGATCGTATCCGTTTACAACTCATTGACTGCTCAACTGGCTAAGGAGAATCACAAGTTTCAGTACAACGTGATAAAGAGTGGTGCAAGGATCGCCGAATACGGATCTGCGATTGACTGGCTGAAAGCTTCAGGGATTGTGCTGGCTTGTCAAAAGGTCTCTGAGGGACATCTGCCTCTCAGTGCGTATTCTGATCCGGGTGCTTTCAAACTTTATCATTCTGACACGGGGTTACTTTGTGCTATGGCAGGACTTACGGAGAAGAGCATTACTTCTGAAAGCTTAACTGGCAGCGGGTTTATTGGAGCACTGGCGGAAAACTACGTAGCCAAATCACTTAAAGCAGCTGGTTATACACTTTATTACTGGGAGTCGAAGGGGAAGGCAGAAGTAGATTTTGTCATACAGGCAGGTGAACAGGTGATACCTGTTGAAGTGAAAGCTTCTGATAATGTACGATCGAGAAGCCTTGGAGAATTTGTAAGACGTTATTCACCTCCATTTTCGTACCGGGCATCAGAAAAGAACTTTGGAAATGAAAACAATATAAGGAGTGTTCCTCTCTACGCATTGTTTTGTGTTTAGTCACTTATTATAGAATAATTACTTTTTCAACTATTAAGACAATGTTCTTTGATAATACGATTAGATAAACACCAGAATGGAGAGATGCAATATCAAATACACATAATGTGCTCCTGATAATTTGGCTATTAATTAAATGCCCTTGCAAATTATACAAACTTAACTTACATGATGAATAACTTTCGTCTAACGTAACTTCTAATTCATCTCCGCTAACAACAATAACCAAAGGTTCAATAATGTCAATAGTTATATCCATGGTTCCGTTTACAGCTGTGCCATCTGTTGCAGTTGCTCTTGCTGTTACAATCCCGCTGGCAATAGCTGTCACCAGTCCTGAAGTGTTGATGGAGGCCTTTCCTGTGCCATCTGTGATCGACCATGTTACAGTCTGATTTGTAGCATTTGCGGGCGATACTGCAGCAATAAGATGCAGAGTCCCATTTTTTGTTGTTATAGAAGTAGCTCCACCTGCTCCTGTAACAGTAATGCCTGTCACAAGAATAACCTGGTCTGAAATTGTAATTACCAAAGTCCCATAAACACCAGAACCATCATTTGCAGTAGCCCTTGCTGTGACGGTTCCATTGGCAACGGCTGTCACCAGTCCTGAAGCGCTGATGGAAGCTTGTCCCGTGCCATTTGCTATTGTCCATGTAACAGTCTGATTCGTAGCATTTGATGGTGATATCTCAGCACTAAGCTGCAGAGTGCCATCATTTGTTGTTATATTTGCAGCTCCGCCTGCTCCTGTAACTATAATGTCTGTTACAGGAATAATCTGGTTTGAAATTGTAATTACCAGCGTCCCATAAACACCAGGACCATCATTTGCAGTAGCCCTTGCTGTAACAGTCCCATCGGCAATAGCAGTCACCATACCTGAAGCGCTTATAGAGGCTTGTCCCGTGCCATTCACTATCGTCCATGTTACAGTCTGATTCGTAGCATTTGAGGGCGATACCGCAGCACTAAGCTGCAGAGTACCATTGTTTGTGGTTATAGTTGTAGCTCCACCAGCTCCTGTGACTAAAATGCCAGTTACTGGTACAACCTGGTTTGAAATTGTAATTACCAGTGTCCCAAAAACACCGGAACCATCATTTGCAGCTGCTCTTGCTGTAACAGTCCCATCGGCAATTGCAGTCACCATACCTGAAGCGCTTATGGAGGCCTGTCCTGTGCCATTAGCTATTGTCCATGTTACAGTCTGATTCGTAGCATTTGAGGGCGATACCGCAGCACTAAGCTGCAGAGTCCCATTGATTGAGGTTATAATTGTAGCTCCACCTGCTCCCGTAACAATAATGCCGGTTACAGGAATAACCTGGTTTGAAATTGTAATTACCAAGGTCCCATAAACACCGGAACCATCATTTGCAGTAGCCCTTGCAGTAACAGTTCCGCTGGCACTAGCTGTCACCAGTCCTGAAGCGCTTATGGAGGCCTGTCCCGTGCCATTTGCTATCGTCCATGTTACAGTTTGATTCGTAGCATTTGATGGTGATATCGCAGCACTAAGTTGCAAAGTCCCATTGCTAGTTGATATAGTTGTAGCTCCGCCTGCTCCTGTAACCGTAATGCCAGTCACAGGAATACCCTGGTCTGAAATTGTAATTACCACGGTCCCATAAACGCCAGAACCATCATTTGCAGTAGCCCTTGCTGTAACGGTCCCATCGGCAATAGCAGTCACCAATCCTGAAGTGCTTATGGAGGCCTGTCCTGTGCCATTTGCTATCGTCCATGTAACAGTCTGATTCGTAGCATTTGATGGGGATACCGCAGCAATGAGCTGCAGAGTCCCATTGCTTGTTGTTATAGTTGTAGCTCCACCCGCTCCTGTAACTATAATGCCAGTCACAGGTACAACCTGGTCTGAAATTGTAATTACCAAGGTCCCATAAACACCAGAACCATCATTTGCAGTAGCTCTTGCTGTAACAGTCCCATCGGCAATAGCAGTCACCAGTCCTGAAGGGCTTATAGAGGCTTGTCCCGTACCATTTGCTATCGTCCATGTTACAGTCTGATTCGTAGCATTTGAGGGAGATACCGCAGCACTGAGCTGCAGGGTACCATTGCTTGTTGTTATGGTCGTAGCTCCACCTGCTCCCGTAACAATAATGCCGGTTACAGGAATAACCTGGTTTGAAATTGTAATTACAAGCGTCCCATAAACACCGGAACCATCATTGGCAGTAGCTCTTGCTGTAACAGTCCCATTGGCGCCGGCTGTCACCATTCCTGAAGCGCTTATGGAGGCTTGTCCCGTACCATTTGCTATCGTCCATGTTACAGTCTGATTCGTAGCATTTGATGGCGATACCGCTGCACTGAGCTGCAGGGTACCATTGTTTGTTGTTATGGTTGTAGCTCCACCTGCTCCTGTAACTATAATGCCAGTCACAGGTACAACCTGGTTTGAAATTGTAATTCCCAGTGTTCCATAAATACCTGAACCATCATTGGCAGTTGCTCTTGTTGTGACGGTCCCATCGTCAATAGCAGTCACAATACCTGAAGCGCTGATGGAGGCTTGTCCTGTGCCATTTGCTATCGTCCATGTTACAGTTTGATTCGTAGCATTTGATGGCGATACCGCAGCACTAAGCTGCAGAGTACCATTGTTTGTTGTTATAGTTGTAACTCCACCAGCTCCTGTGACTATAATGCCTGTCACAGGAATAACCTGGTTTGAAATTGTAATTACCAGTGTCCCATAAACACCGGAACCATCATTTGCAGTAGCCCTAGCAGTAACAGTTCCATTGGCGCTAGCTGTCACCAGCCCTGAAGCGTTGATAGAGGCTTGTCCCGTGCCATTAGCTATTGTCCATGTCACGGTCTGATTCGTGGCATTTGATGGCGATAAGGCAGCACTAAGTTGCAGAGTTCCACTATTTGTTGTTATGGTTGTAGCTCCACCTGCTCCTGTAACAGTAATGCCAGTCACAGGTACAGAGGAGGCAACGCCATTCCATCCTGCCAATCTTGCTAGCATCCACCACATAGCTTTAGCTAATCTTATACACCCTTCTGATCCGATATGCCCTTCACTTTGATCACCTAAATTTGTAGTAGTGATTATGGGAAATGTATGAGCATTCCAGGATGTGGTAGCAGGAGTTCCATCGTTATCATAACAAAGGATATCTGCATAATCAAAAAGTATTCTTGCAGGATCTGCTTTTACAAAATCTCTTATGCGTTCATGCTTAAGATAAGCAACATATCCTTTTTCAGGAGTATAACCACCAATAATTCCATCAACAGGACCAGTAGTAAAAAATACTTTTGTTGGTATGCTGTTTGTAGTACAATAATCGATATATTGCTGAGTTACATTCAAATATGTATCCAAATTTACAGTATTACCTGTTATTGCATAATCTGCATCATCAAGACCCCAACAACGATCTCCTTCCGGACCTTGTTTAGATGCTCCTGACCAATGACATCCATATACCGGATCAGTTGTAATGCTCGGAGTACCATAAAACATATCAGTACACCAACCAAATCCAATAGCAGCAAGAGTTAAACCATGTGTGTTACAATAAGTAATACCTGCTTTTGTTCTTGCAATTGCTGTTGCATTAGTAAACCAGTCTTCTTCTCCATAATCATAAATCCAGCCTGATGAATTATCATAATCTCCCCAGGTGACACGGCTTATTCTTAAATGTTGATCAGTATATGCTTCTGGAGTTCCCGATTCAAGGACATTAACCTGATATGCAGGATACGATGCTTCTAATAGTTCACACCCATATCTGTAAGCATAAGAATGTGATTCTCCGGGAACACTTACAAACATTTTCTTTACTTCATTTATATAATATGGAGGAATTTTATCAAAATCCGCTACAATTCTATGATCTGCTATAATCTGACCATTAGTAATTAAACAGATTTGAGACAAAATCAACAACACAATTATTATTCTCATTCTCATTCTCATGGTCTCAAGATATACCATTGTTTAATACTTTTAAAAGCAGAAACTGCAATCCAAAAATTAAACGTTTAGAAAGGGTTTACATTATAAAATCCAATTATTTTACCTTGTATTTTTTTCACAATTTAACAAGTCATAACAGCATGATCGAAATTTATGAATTTTTATTGAATTATTTTTCTAAAACTCAAACTTTATTTAATTGAATCATATTTTAAATTTATTGATCACAACTATAGTTATTATTAAAGTACTTAAATTACTTCAATGTAATTTTAAACTTTTAATTCTTAAAAATCTGAATTGAAATTAATAGTTGGTTTTTGATTAATGTTCGGATTAAACTTTCATTCTAAGTTAAAATCTAAACATATACTTTATTTAAATTAATTTAGATTTTGACATACTGCCTTAAATCAATAATAAACCTGACTTTTTTGTTGACAATCTTATTATTTTTAAAGGTAAATGAATCACTAAAGTTTCATTTTGAAGAATTCTGAGGAGCGTTTAATTTGCCTTTAACATTTAGATTAAATACATTTATGGAGTAAACTTAGATTTAAAAGCCCTTTACCTGACTTCAGCTTTAACTACTAATTAAATTATTGGATAAAATCAATAAAGGGTCATATTTAACATAATAATAGGTAGTTACACTTAAATTCAGTTGTGACTGACGTGGCGAAAGCATGTCCGGGGAAAGACAAAAGACAAAAGTAAGGCCAAACGTTAAAAATTTGTCCGTTGGGCAAATTTAGCGACGGAGCCAGTTTGTAGCGATGGATAAGAATAATGATTTATGTGAAAGACTCTTTGAGTTTGCAGCAACAGTCATTGAATTTTTGAAAACCTTGCCTTATTCGCTGAAAATAAAACCATTCGGAAACAATTATCTAAAAGTGCATGTTCCTCAGGAGCAAATTGCAAAGAATCGCAGGTAGGGTCGTTCAAGGCTGATTTTTCAAACAAAGTAAGGATTTCTCTGCGTGAAATGAGGGGATCAAATTATTGGCTTAGAATTAGTAAAAGAATTGTTAAGATGTAAATGTGTCAGAACTTGACTATCTTATTAAAGAATAAGGAGAACTTAAAAAGATCCTTGGCTCAATCGTTCAAAAATCAAAATAGCACATTTTTCCCCCCTTTTGTCTTTTCCTTTTGTCTTTTATATTTTATCTTTAACCTTTAACCTTTGACCATTAACATGAAATTTAACCCTCTTTTAGTGACCTTTGTAACCCTGGTGATAATGTCATCATGCGTTACGCAACGTAAAGTTGAATACCTTCAGGACAGGAATAAGAATTCTAAAACCTTTAAAGAAGCTGAATTTTCCGATTACAGGCTTAAACCTAATGATGAACTCTATATTCAGATCAACAGCCTTGACGAAGCTGCCGCAAATGTATTCTCAAATAGCAGAGAAGAATCTATATATCTTGGATCCATTCAACTGTACGGTGCTTCTCTCATGTCATATTCAATTGACAAAGATGGGTATCTATTATTGCCTGTAATAGGTAAAATTCTTGTTAAGGATAAAACAATATCAGAGGTCAGTAATATTTTAAAGGATTCTCTGAATCATATCTTAAATCAGCCGATTGTTAAGGTTAAATTGGTGAACAAATATGTTTCAGTTTTAGGAGAAGTCAAAAATCCCGGAAATTTCGCTTATTCCCAGGATAAACTAACAATTTATGATGCATTAGGTTTAGCCGGAGATATCACTGATTATGGTAACCGTAATAAAGTGATCCTGATAAGGAACATAAACGGAGAAAATATTCGTATAAATATGGACATTACCAAATCGGATATTCTCTCTTCCGATTATTATAATCTGAGACCTAACGATATTATATATGTTAAACCCCTCAGGAACAAGTTCTGGGGCATGAGGCAATTCCCATTTGAGATTTTATTCTCTGCATTAACCACAGCGTTATTGTTTTATTCGATATTTAAGTAGCTGTGCACATAGGCAGAAGTCTAATGCCGGAAGGCGTCAGGTGCAGGGCACAGGGCGCAGAGCTTGACAACTCACCACTTGTCGATGCCTGAAATACGTTGACCGAAAAAAACGGTTAATACTATGGCAAATGTAAATTATTTTGATCATGAGAACAAACCTGATTATCACAGGTATTTCAGTGAAGATTTTAAAAAGAGAAAAGTTCGAGAATTAGAGAAGAATATCTCGTCAGTTGGCGATATTTGTAGTACCTATTCAGTGAGTAGGACCTCGGTTTATAGATGGATTTACAAATACTCGGCAATGGCAAAGAAACAGATAAAACAAGTGGTTGAAGCCAAGAGTGACACTCAAAAGATCAAAGCGCTGGAAGAGCGGATCAAAGAGCTTGAGCGTATAGTTGGACAAAAGCAATTATTGCTTGAGTTCAAGGACAAGATGATAGAGATAGCAGAGGCTACCTATAATGTAGATATCAAAAAAAAAGTCGGTTCCAAGCTCTCGTCTGGTATCACTTTAACCGAAAAGAACACCGGCAAAAGTTGAATATGTTATTTAGAGTATTAGGAATAAGCAAGCAGTCTTTCCATCAGATGTTAAATCGAAGGAAATATAAATATGAGGAGCAGGAACAGTTGATATCACTGATCAATGAGATCCGAATAGATCATCCACGTATGTCGGCCAGGGATATCTATCTGAAGCTTCATCCATCCTGCATGGGGAGAGATCAGTTTGAGCGTTTCTGCATGGGCTGTGGTTACAGGATTAAAAAACTAAGGAACTTCAGAGTTACAACCAACAGCCTTGGTGTGACCCGGTTCCCGAACATGATAAAGGATATTGAGGTTACACGTGTCAACCAGGTTTTTGTGAGTGACATAACCTACTTTGATCTTGGATCTGACACTCGTTATCTTACTTTCATTATGGATTTATATAATCGTGAGATAGTTGGATGGTCAGCAAGCGATAACTTGCGCACAGAGAATACAACAATGCCAGCTTTATATCGAGTAATTAAGGAACGCGGAAAGACAAATTTAAGAGGGGCAATCATGCACTCGGATGGCGGAGGACAATACTATTGCAAAGAGTTTAAAGCACTCACCAAAGAGTTGGGAATGATAAACTCAATGACCGAAGAAAAGGTGTACGAAAACGCGCATGCAGAGAGCCTAAATGGTATAATCAAAAACAACTATCTTTATCCATATGGCCCGACAAACATTACTTCTCTTAAAAAACTGTTAGACAAGGCTGTATTGATGTACAACACAGGAAAACCACACAAAGCATTGGGAAAATTAACACCAAAGTCATTTAAAGATAATGTTGATAACGAGAATAACTCTTCGAGTAATCTCCCGTTATCGACAGTAAATCATATTTACTATAAAAGAGAGAAATTAAGTAATAAAAAGGTCAACGTTATTTAGGCATTGACCACTCACCACTCACCACTCACCACTCACCACTCATATCTTGGATCCAGTATCTCCCAAATAATTTCACCCATTTCTAATAATTTACTACCATGTCCGAATCTCAAAACTTCAATCTCCAGGAAGAAAACGATCTTAAAAAGATCATAGAGATGATCTTAAGGAATTACAAATTATTTATAACATGGATCATTCTTGCAATAGGCCTAGCTTATCTTGTAAACCGATTTTCAATTCCGGTATATAAAATATCTTCTTCTGTGCTGATTAAAGAAGATAAAGATCAAACAGGAGGTAGTGACGCTAATAATTACCTGAATAGTAGTTTATTCAGAATGAACCAGAACTTTCAGAATGAATTGTGGGTATTAAAATCATCCACTGTCATTGAACAAACCATTAAAAATCTTGATTTGGAAGTAAGCTACTATCTTAAGAAAGGTTTTAAATATCTTGATGCTTATAAAAATGCACCTTTCCATATAGTATTCGAGCAAAATCACGTTCAGCCAATAAATGTCAGGTTCTATATCACATTTATGAACAAAGATTATTTTGAAATAAGAGCTGAATCGGGTAAAACCTCATTTTACAATTTTGAAAATAATGAAATCACATTTAAAAAAGATAGATGGAGCTTCTTGAAAAATGGAAAGATAGGAGAGTTGATTGAGACCTCCGATCTCGCATTTACTGTTGAATTGGATAGTGCAAAAAGGGTCTTTGACAAAGAGAAATTCCGCTACGGATTCGAATTTAACGATATTCCCTCGTTAGTGACCGGGTTTAAAAACGAATTTATATTTATTAATACAGATAAGTTGTCCACTGTCGTAGAAATCAGCTTAAAGAATGAATCATTAATTAAAGGAATAGATCTGGTAAATGAATTGATGCATGTCTCTTCTATTCAAAATCTCGATCGAAAGAACCATCTTGCAACAATTACCATCGATTATATTGAAAAACAGTTGAATGAGATTTCCGATTCTTTAAACCAGACCGAAAATAATCTGCAAAGGTTCCGTTCATCAAATCAATTGTTAAATATCAACGAGCAGGCAAATAATATTTCTACCCAGTATACAGATTTGCAAAATCAACTGGCCGCTTTGGCTGCCCGAAAAAAGTATTATGATTATGTGTCAGGCTACCTTTCAAAAAATGACAACTTCTCAAACATAATTGTGCCTGCATCTATAGGAATACCCGATCCGTTACTGAATAATCTCATGTCAGAACTCATTGATATCCAGGCACAACGAGCGAACCTGATTAATAGTGACCAGGAAAAAAATCCTTTGGTACAAAAACTGGGTATCCAGATCGAGAATATCAAAAAAACGATCTCAGAAAATATTTCTGCAGCAGGCAGAACTACCGGTATTTCAATTGATGAAATGAATAAGCGCATCAAAAAAACCGAAAACGAAATCAGCCGTCTCCCGGCAACTCAGAGGCAGTTAGGGAACATTGAACGTAAATATCGCTTAAATGATGCCATTTATAATTACATGCTCGAGAAACGTGCCGAAGCTAAAATTACAAAAGCATCCAATTTACCTGACGACATAATTATTGAACCGGCTAAAATGGTGGGCTTTGGACCAGTCTCTCCTAATAAAAAATTAAATTATCTGATTGCATTGATTTTAGGTATGGCAGTACCTTTTGGTTATTTAATGATCAGGAGCGCTCTCAATAATAAAGTTGAAACTCAGGATGACATACAGCGACTTACCGACGTGCCGGTTCTTGGTAAAATTTTACATAACAAATACAAAACTGCCAATGTGATGTTTGAATTCCCCAAATCGAATATTGCAGAATCGTACAGGGCGCTTCGTACCAACCTGGATTTTTATGTCAGGGGAGGGCAGAAAAAAGTAATCATGGTAACTTCTTCCATGGAAGGAGAAGGGAAATCTTTTATTGCTCTGAATATTGCCATGAGCTATGCCCAACTGGGCCGCAGGACAATATTGCTTGATTTTGACATGAGAAAACGAAAAATATTTTTTGATGATAAAGAAGAACCCAAGGAAGGATTAAGTTCGTACCTGATTAATAATGCTGACCTTGAAGATATAATTATCAAATCGCCTCATGAAAAACTGGATTATATTCTTTCGGGAGTAATACCTCCTAATCCCACTGAATTGATGGCCCTTGATAAAACCGAAAAGCTGATAACCCAATTAAAAAATAATTATGACTATATTGTTATGGACACCACACCCCTGGCCCAGGTCACAGATGCCTACCTGTTGATTAATCATGCTGAAGTGAAGGTAATGCTTGCCCGGTATAATTATACCATTAAAACAGTTTTCTCCCTGATCATGAAGGACCTGAAACAAAAAAATATTGATCATGTTTGCATCGTGATGAACGATAACCGGTATAACCGTGATCAGTATGGGTATGGGTATGGATATAATAATAAAGTAGAACA
>JBEKDR010000128.1:0-11318 GCA_050014255.1 Bacteroidales bacterium
GCTGCAACGCTACAAAGCCACCATGGTTTACCACTTATCTTTGTTTGTCCCAAACCGGGGACAGCTGTTGACATAAGAATTATTGAGCCTTTGCTAAGGGCTTCAATATGTTTTTCACCTTTAATTTCCACAGAAATATTCTCATCGAAATAAACAGAATCCTTTCCCAGGTCCCATATAATGCTTTTGTTATTTCCCGATTTAATATTATCTCCAAGGTCACCAGTGATAGATTTCGGGGATATGGGATCACCGTTTTGTTTGTTTATTTTAATTTCTATACGGAACTTGCCGATAGAAGTTTTATTATCAATATTGTATGCAATATGCAATTGATTGCTATAAAACTCCAGTTTCAATAGAGTTATCTGAAAATCCTGTGAAGAAGATTTTAAAACTATAAAAAGAAAAAGCAGGAAAAGAAAAGATCTTCGTTTTTTCATAGATTGGTGATTTTGAAACGACAATTACACCACTCTTCTATCAAATTTACAGTAAAAAAATATAATACATTTAAAAATATTAAAATTATTTTAAATATGAGTATCAGTTATCAATAATAATCTCAAAACAATTGATTATGAGATTCCTCGTCCGCCAGTTGGCGGACTCGGAATAACAGGGTTTTATGTGGCATAAGGGAAGCAGTGGCGATTCGCTGAGCGAATCGCCACTGCTTCCCCATCACGCTACACCAATTGATGTTGTCATTCCGAACGAATCCGCCATCAGGCGGATAAGTGAGGAACCGAGTCCCGCCCTGCGGGACGAGCTCACCGAAGGTAATCTCCAATTAAGAAAAACTATAACTTGGCACAAAAAGAAATACATATTATATGCATGATTCCCGATACTCATTTTTAAAATAGTTCAATATTATTCACAAATTATTTTCAACACAATCTTTCCAATTTTAATTATATCATTGGCCTTCAACTCAATTCCAAATTGGTTAACCTTAGTATCGTTTACTTTAACTCCATTTGTTGAAAGGTACCATCCTTTTACCCCATCTTTGCTATACCACTGGCCATCCCTGAGATACCAGGTTGGAGTTTTGTCTCTGATAATACATTCCAGTGTCCCATGATGCAGACTTATGAAGCTGCTTGAAGTTTCATAAACGGGAACATCGTTCATGAATGGATTATGTTCATCGACACGCCCAATCGTTAATATCCGCTTATTTTTATAATGTGACAGGTTCGTTATGTTATATTCTTTCCCTTTATCAGGTCCAACAAGAACTATCAGTTTCCAGATAGCATTTTGATTAATTAAACCAGGTTTATAACCACTGAGTTTTTGAAGAACTTCATTTGCTGTCTGAAATCTCATCCTGGGATCAGGGTTCAGACACTTTTCAATGATCTCAATCCATGTTCGATTATTAGTGTGTGTTTTAAGAATCTCAGCATTCCATTTACCCTGAGTTTTTCTTCTTTCAACTATTTCTGAATCTTCTTTGAATTCTATTATGTCGCCAAAAGGCAATTTACCTTCCGTTATCATTTCATATAGAATAACGCCAAAGGAAAAGATGTCATTAGTGGGGCCGGTTAACTTAAAGGCAACAATTTTCTGACTTTGTTCAGGTGGCGAATAAGATAATGTGGCAAATACCTTTAAAGAATGTCCACGAATATTTCTTTGTGTTACCCTGTTCTTAAGATTAGCTGATATACCAAAATCTGTCAATAAAGCGGTGTTTCTATTGAACAATATATTTTCCGGTTTAATATCCCTGTGAATAATATCATAGGAATGAAGTACATTAAGGCCGCTTAAAATCTGAATAATAATTCTGTTTAAATCATCAGGGTCAAAGGGTTTCCCAATTTTATTTCTGAGACAACCATCGGGACAATAATCCATTACAAGGATAGGATTTTCATTCAGTTCATCATAACTATAGGTATGAACAATGTGTTCAGAGTGGATCGTATTGCTTATTTCGTATTCAAGTTTTATTCTTTTCTTAAGGTCCTCTCTGTCATCGGGCATTAATTCCCAGATTCTGTTCAATTTAATTGCATAGTAACTGCCCTCCTTTATCCCCTTAAAAACGGTCCCAAAGCCACCTGATCCAATTTCACTTTCGATTTGGTAAGTTCCCGAGGATAGTTTAATCTTCTCACCTGGTTTAATGTTAACCGCCTGCAGCATTTCCTGAAATTGATTTTCACCAGAAAAATATCATCATTTTCATCTAATAGCACTCAAAACGGAATATTAAATTTCCGATAATAATTCTGGTTTTATCAGCCATTTGCTGTTCCGTTTTACACTGGATAAAAGTTGCTGCGTTCGAACTTAAATCACTTAGATACCATTGTCCATCACTGAAATCCAGTAATGCATGCTTATTCCCTGATATTGAAGCATTACCAGGATCAAGATTGTTTCTGTTTAATAGATTAACACCCTGTATAAGAGGTATCTTTCTTCTACTGGTTTCTTCAATTAAAATAAAATCATTATTAGTTTTATTGTCAAAGTTAACATTATTGATCTGCCGAGTCGCTTTGCTGTTATCTGCACCCTGTATAGTCTGTCCGGAGGAAAACAGGAAAATTCTGTTCCCAAGTACAATTCTGGTTCCGGGATTGATCAACATCTTATTGATTACCTGAATAAAGGTAGAACCATTTGTGCTGACATCCTGGAAAAATATCTTACCATTCCGGAATCTGACCAGAACATGTTCTTTTGATGATATACTATTATTATTTGGATCAAGGTGATCCCTGTTCAATACCATCTCATTTTCTTCTGATTCAATTTTCAATTCGCTTCCTGAAGATTCAGATATCATTTTAAATCTGAATGAAGATAACTCTTGTTCATTTTGAAAATTCAGACTGCTTATGGTTACCGTTTTTTTTGAATCTGAGAGAGTATCATGAAGTCCTACTGTGCCCATAAATCCACAGTTAGGACAAGGAGAAGAAGCAGACGGTTCTATTCTTAAGGGATACTGGCATTTCGGACAGGATAAATTATCATTATCTTTTTTTGCTCCAAATGGCATATCAGGCTGTCTGCCTATTCTTGTCTTTTTGTCCTCAGATGATTTTTGAAAATCATCATTTTTGCTTTGATTTCCAGGCTGTGAAAAAGGGAAATTAACATTTGATTTAGGAGTAGGAACCTTTACTGGTTTGGTCGCAAATCCTTTCCTCTTAAATGGATTCTTCATTATTATAAAAATTAAGTATTATCTATTAATAATTTCATTGGTTCTTTTTTCCAGTTCAGACAGAGTCTTCTTAATTTTTTTATATATTTCATTAGCTTTCCTGTAATCAGTAACTTTGATAACATAATTATCAGCGTTCAGGATTACCACGGTCTTAATCAATTCTTCCTGAATAGAAATATTAGCCTGAATAGAATCAAGATTTGCTTTGTTTTCATCATAAAAGTTTGAATTATAAATTGCCCCACCTGGCTTTATCATGCTGATACTGTTTTTTATAGACACGATTTTGTTTATAGCTTCACGCATGTGAACTTCAATATTGCTGCTGTCTATTCTAATCTTATCATTAGAAACTAAATGAGAGTTTTTCACTTTCTGATCGCTATAAAAAATAGAATCCTTATCAGTGACAACAGTATCCTGTTTTAGATTTAAACTGGAATTATGTTTATTCAGTTCAGCAGGATTATTTAATGCAGAATCATGAATGGCAAGTGAACTGTCCCTTACAACTCTTGCGAGAAAAACATTTGCTATCTCTTGCCTGAAATAAATTCCGGCAGCAATGATTAGTATTAAAATCAGTAAAACCACAAATATGTAGGGCTTTCTTTTCTTTACCTGTGTTTTGCTCTGGTTGATATCTGATTCGATTTTTTCCTCACCAATATCTACTACATCTATCACTATTGATGTAATATTATCTCGTCCGCCAGCATTATTTGCCGATTGTATAAGCGATGCACATGTTTCCTGCGATGTGGAGTTAAAATCAAGAATCTGCTGAATACCTATGTTGCTGAGCATTGAATTCAGTCCATCGCTGCAAAATAAGATCCTGTCATTATTTTTCAGTTTCATCCATTTGAATCCGGGTTCAGGCCTCTGAAGAGTGCCTCCTAACGACTGTAAGATCAGATTGCTATCTTCGCTTAATCTGGCTTCTTCAGGTGTGATTTCTTTATTTTTTACCCTGTCCCAAACCAGTGAATGATCATCTGTAAAAGGTACCAGTTCTTTATCAAAATTCTTGTTATAAACATAACACCTGCTATCGCCGCACCATTCGACACACAATGTATCTTTAAAAATATATCCTATAACAATTGTAGTTCCCATTCCCTGCATAACTTTGTTGTGCCGTGATGCCTTAATGATTTTATTATGACCTTCAAGAACAATTAAGCTAAGCAGCTTTTCTATTTCAACTGTGTCTTTTGGAACAAAACTGATTTTTGAGATACGTTCCTTAACTGTATTTATTGCAATTTCAGATGCAACCTCTCCTGCATTTGCGCCTCCCATGCCATCGGCAATTACAAAAACCAAACCATTTGAATTTTGTGTATCGACCTCGAGATTGTTAACTTCCACCCAGTTTTTATCAATATTACAAAAAATCAGATAAGCATCCTCATTATGATCCCTTTGTCTTCCAACACTTGTATTTCCAAAAAGTGAAAGTTTCATATATTGAGAAAATGAAGATTATTGTTTAATTATTGATTTTAATACCCATTTATCTTTGACAGGAAGGTAAAAACCGGAAAGCTTCCAGGTAATTGACCCCGGTCTTAGATACCTTGAAAACAATGCACCACCGATTATTTTATCATTACCATAATGCAAATCTTCAATCACTGCAATGCCATCAGAATTCCAGGTTAAATCTTCTAAAAACATTATTGAATGCGAAATACCTGTAAAATCATCTGGTGATGCAGCAGAAGAATAGAATACAATCAGGGTTCCGTTATTCCGGAGAGAATCTTCGCGAACTATTCCGTACTTTCCGGCCAGAATGTTTGTCAGCAATTTTCTCTCATCAATCTCCTGGATTTTTGACTTAAAATAATTCTGATCAGTAAGATTTTTGAAATTAATAAAAGAGCACTCCGGTTTGGAACTTTTCTTAGTTTTGCTATCTAATGTATTATCAATTTCCCAGGGAAATCTGACATAGGTCGGGAACCATAACCTGGAATCTTCAGCTAAAATACCGATTGTATAAGCTTTGCCGTAGAAATCGTTCCCGCCTCTTATCATTTGTTTCCCGGATTCATCAAATAGTACGTATTCCTGTCTGATCAGATAAAAGAAAGATTTAAGTGCAGTAAATTCCAGGTTTTCTTTTAAGAATTGTGAAAAATCAGTTTGATTATCCTGGCTATAACCTGATACAGAACAGAAAAATAAAAGACAGAAAGATATATATCGAAACTTCATAGTTTATTTGATATTTGCGATTGGGACAACATATGCAATTGTAGCAAAACTGCCTGTTGCATCAAATTCACCCTTGGATACAATGCCAATAACTTTGAACTTATCTCCCGTCTGAACAAAAGCAGGTCCGCCAGAGTTTCCCTGTTCAAAACTTCTTGATGTTATAGTAATAAGTCCTGATGAAGAAATCCCTTCCTGTCCAATTGTTGATTCACTAAATAATGGATTTATCTTTCCTTCTGACGGACCACCTTTACCAAGTGAAAACCCCAGAATATAAACCTTTTCACCTGCTTTCAGTTTGGTCGAAAGATCTTTATCGTATTCAATATTTGAAGTTCTGTCAGTTTTAAAATATGCCCAGTCATGACTCCAATCGTCTGCATATTTGTAATTTATTTTAATCTTCTCTTTTTTCCGGCCTTTTAATGGTTCAATTGTCTGAGTAACAGTCTTGTCATTACTATCATCCAAAACAACATTGCTGTAATCAAACTCAAACCAGTTATTAATTGACGTAGCTCTGAATTTCACAAAGACCTTACCGCCATTAAGTTCAGCTGCGTTTATAATTTGAGAGAACTCATCCTGTGCATATCTCCAACTTTGAATACAATGTCTCGCAGTCAGGAGCTTGCCATCTGAACATAAGAATGCAGTACCACTCCATCTCATATTTACTTTTTGAGAAGAACCATTCGGCATACTTACTAAGATTTCAATAACTTCAAGGAAATAAACTCCATCGCGAAATTGCTCATAAAAAACCGTTCCGCCCGGCTGTATTTCAGGTTTACGGGCTTCCAACTCACCAACTTTTGTATTTAATTTTTTTATTACTTCTATATATTGATTGTTGTTATTTTTGACTGCTTCAAGTTTTTTGGTGGTCACTTCAGTTTGTTTCACAAATTGTTCTGCCTGTATTGCAAGTCTCATACTATCCTGTAATCTACGATCTTCAGATTTTTGAAGTTCGTCCGAAAGTATAACAACTTTTTTGCTTTGATGGAAAATGAACCAGCCCCCTGTGCAGGCAATGATAATTAATAAAACAAGCAAAGAATAAACTAATGTACGGTATGGCTTAATTGCTTGTTTTGTAACAAGTCCGATCTTCCTTGTGAATCCCATATTAGCTGTGCCTGTTGGTGTGGCATTGAATCTCAGCCTGGGTCCCTCCATAGATATTTGAATCTCATCGCCATTTTTTATGAGCGCTTCATTGGCAATAACCGCTCCATTAAGTAATGTTGGATTCGTTTGAGACAAATGAATCAAAAAATACTCGTTCCCTCTTCTCTCAATTGCCGCATGTTTTCTGCTGACAGTTTGATAGTCATCTCCATATTGAATAATACAATTATCAGACCTGCCTATTTCTGCATAATGCATTAATATTGTTTCAAAATCACCAGTCTTTTTTCTTCTGCCTGGTGTAAGATATTCCAGAGTATATGCCGGAACATTACCGCCGCGCAAAACAGTCATACCTGTTTTTAATGCAGTTGTTTCTTTTGCCATAATGGTTCAGGTTTTATAACTTAAAATATTATTGAAATGTAACTTTTTGAAGGAAAGAGCATTGCTACAAAATTCAATATGATCCGAGTGAGAATACATTAACAAAACTGTTAGTTGTATTTACCTAATACTACCGTAAGTTAAATGATTTTGAGATAAATGTCAATAATTGTCTGATTTTTCTGAAGAATATTTATTATTAACAAATATAATAGCCATATTATTTTTCTGCTGTATATTTATAAAAGATTAAGTTGCTATTGTACTATCATAATCGGTAATTTATGAACACACAAAAACTTATTCTTATTCTTTCCTGCTTTTTCTTACCTCTTGCATCCTTTTCTCAGGGTTTTCAGATAACCCCGCCTAAATTAGTTTTTGATGGCCACCAATTGTCGATTTCATACGATTTTGTTGACGGCAGCCAATCTGATATGTTTTATGTATGGGTTGAAATGGAGAAGAAAAATGGTGAGCCTGTCAGGATGAAATATCTTTCAGGTGATGTCGGGGATAATATTAAAGCTGGTAAGAACAAGCAGATTACCTGGGTTCCGGAAAAAGATTCCATTTTTCTTAACGAAGTAGTTTTTGTTGAAGTCAAAGCTGAAAAATATGTCAAATCATTCAACAAAGGTTCAATGATGCTTTTATCAGCAGCTATTCCCGGATTAGGGCAGACAAAGATAAGCAAAGGGAAACCATATTGGCTTACAGGAGTGGCAGCTTATGGGGCACTGGCCGCTGGTTTCATTATTCGAAGTAAATGTCTTAAAACTTATGATTCCTATGAAATTGAAGAAGATCCTGTAATAAGAAAAAATCTGTATAATCAGGCACAAAAACAGAGCAATATTTCCAATTCATTGATTTTCTCAGGTGCTGCCTTATGGGTTGCAAATCTAATATGGGTGGCTGTAATTCCGGACAGGTATAATCCCTTGCAACACGTAAAGCTTAGTGTAGACCAATCAACCGGCCCTTACAGGAGAACTATGTTATTAGCATTGAAATTAAACTTTTGATTATCATCGAAATGAAAAAGTTAATTTTTGTTTTAATTCTTTGCATTTTGCAGATGATGAATATTTTCGCACAGATTGTCAGCAGCGGGAAGGTTTCAGTTCTCATTAATAATAAGGCAAAACCTGAAGTTAAACAGAATTTACCTGTAGTGTCTGAACCTAACACATCCACTACACAGACTTCAGTTGGTACAGAAGTGCCGATTGCCGGAGGAAAATACTATGCACTCATTATAGGGATAAACAATTATAGCGATCCACTGATCAATGAGCTCGATTATTGTATCAGGTATGCAACTTCGTTTTATAATACTCTCATCACCCGGTATACTTTTGAAAAAGATAATGTTACCTTTTTAAAGAATGCAACTAAGTCTGATATAGTCTCAGCGCTTGACCATTTTTCAAAAGTGGTGCAACCAGCAGATAATTTCCTGATTTTTTATGCTGGGCACGGATATTGGGATGAATCTTCGGAGGTTGGTTTCTGGATACCCTATGATGCCCGAAAAGAAAGTAACCTTGCCTGGTTCAGTAACAATACACTTCTGGATTACCTTAGTGCAATCCATTCAAAACATACCTTGCTAATTACTGATGCCTGTTTTGGAGGTTCCAGCTTTAAGCCAGGTAATGCATTCATGAATACTACAATGGCAGTAAATAAACTGTACGAATTGCCAAGCAGAAAAGCTATGACAAGCGGAACACTAACAGAGGGACCTGATCAGAGAGCCTTCCTGAAATATATGATTGAAAGGCTTGACAAAAACAGTGAAAAATATCTCCCTTCGGAGCAGCTGTTCAGCAATTTCAGAATTGCTGTGATAAATAATAGCAATATAAAACCCCTGTTTGGAGAGATCAAGGATACCGGAGATGAAGGAGGCGATTTTATTTTTATTCTCAGGTAATTTAAAAACAGTCTTTGTATAAAATTAACAGGAATTTAATTGCTATGAAAAATAATTCACCAAAGTTCCTTTTCCTGTTGTGCCTATTACTTTGTTTAATAGTCCCCAGCACCTGTAATAAGCTTGAAAAGAAGATGTTTGTTTCAACCGGAGCTGTAAGCAGTATCTTAATCAATTCTGCAGGAGTATCCGGCGACGTAATAGACCTTGGAGAAGGAGCCACTCAGCACGGACATTGTTATGCAACAAAACCTAATGCAACTGTTGCAGATTCAACAACTAAATTGGGTGTACCTCCTATAGGCGATTTTACAAGTCAGCTAAAAAACCTTGTGGCAGGGACAAAATACTACGTCAAAGCATATTTGAGCAAAGGAAGTGTGACCGTATATGGGAATGAGATATCTTTTATAACCGAATCAGCATCAGTTCCTACCCTAACAACGACAGCAATTACAGCTATAACACAAACTACAGCCAGCAGCGGCGGAAATATAACCAGTGATGGTGGAGCTACAGTTACTGTACGAGGTATTTGCTGGAACACTTCTTCAGGTGCGACAACAAGCAATAGTAAAACTACTGATGGATCAGGCACTGGAACCTTTACAAGCAGCCTGACCGGATTGACGACCGATACGATGTATTATGTGCGGGCATATGCGACCAATAGTGTTGGGACTGCATATGGTAACGATGTTACATTTACAACTCTTCAGACCTCTACAGTAAATACAACTGCAGCTACATCGGTTGCATATTCGACAGCCACCCTTAATGGAACCATTAATGCGAACAACTTATCAATTACTGTAACATTCGAATATGGAACTTCAACTTCCTACGGGTCCACGGTAGCAGCATCACCAGGTACAGTTATGGGAAGCACATTGACTAATGTAACTGCAAGTATTACCGGGCTCACTTCAGGGACAACATATCATTTCAGGGCAAAAGCTATTAGTTCAAGTGGTACAGTCTATGGCAGTGATTTGTCATTTACTACATTTATACCTCCAACTGTTACTTCTATAACAGTAAAGCAAACAGGCCCTTCGGATGCCACACTAAATTGTACTGTAAATGCCAATGGGCAAAGCACTACTGTAAATTTTGAATATGGGTCAGACACAAATTACGGAAGCTCTGCTTCTGGTTCACCAAATCCTGTTACTGGAAGTAGCCCGACAGGTGTAAGTGCAGATATTACCGGAATCACTCCAGGGACAACATATCACTTCAGAGTAAATACGGTTAGTTTAGGAGTGACAGCTTATGGCACTGACCAAGCATTTACTATTTGTTGGGGACCTAGTGTTGACGCACATCAACCATCAAACATTGATGACACCTCAGCTACATTAAATGCTTCAGTAAATCCACAGGGATGTAACGCGATGGCTACATTCGAATATGGAACTACAACTAATTACGGGTACACGGTAGAAGCAAAACCAAACCCTATTACAGGAAACACTACAATCATTGTAAGTGCAGATATTACCGGACTTACTTCAGGAACAACATATCATTATAGAGCAATAGTAGTAGGTCCTGCAGAAACTAGTTATGGAGAGGATACCCAATTTACAACATCTTTATCAATAGGCTCTAGCTATCAGGGCGGAATAGTAGCTTATATTTTACAGACCGGAGATCCTGGATATATTGCAGGACAAACACATGGCTTAATAGCCGCACCAAGTGACCAAAGCACAGGCATAAAATGGTATAATGGGAGTTATACCACAACAGGAGCGACAGGAACTGCATTAGGCACAGGAATGGCAAATACCAACGCTATTATTGCCAGTCAGGGAACAGGGAGCTATGCGGCCAGCTTGTGCAGAAATTTAACGTTGGGTGGTTACAGCGACTGGTATTTACCAAGCGAAGATGAGTTAAACAAGCTATATTTAAACAAAGCAGTGGTTGGAGGGTTTGCTAGTTACGCTTATTGGAGTTCTACCGAGGGCTATATCCTCTACGCATGGTACCAGGTCTTCGGCAATGGCGCCCTGTCCAACGCCAGTAAGGACGCCACTTACTATGTTCGTGCTGTTCGTGCTTTTTAACAATTGTCTATTTAAATCCGGTATAATGGTGTTCGGGTTGCTCTTTTTATGTTATATTCCATCTATCTGAGTTGATCTTGGGTGGCTGGATTTTTATTTGACTTGTGTCATTGTCTTTCATAACTTTATTCTTTAAAACAATATAATTCATTGACTATGAAAAAATTACTATTCATTCTTCTATTAATGATGTCAGTTCTGGTTGTCAATGCTCAAGCCTCACAAAATACTACGACAACGGCTAAGTCTGTCAAAACCACCATTAAGGTAGTTGATCTTCAGAAAGCTATAACAGACAAGATTGCTAAAGAATATGCTGGTTTTACTATTAAAAAAGCTCAGAGCGTTG
>JBEKDR010000129.1:0-11308 GCA_050014255.1 Bacteroidales bacterium
AGTTTTGATCTTCCAGTAGATTTTGATGCGATTTATCTCCACTCAATGGAAGAGTGAAAATATCAAAGACCTCTGAATCTGTTGCAATAGCATCCGAAACATCAATAAATTCATCTTTAAGTTTTAGTTTAAAACCTCTCATGTACCCTACTCTGATGCTTTTCTCTATTTGCGGGAATTCTTCTTTCAATGCCGTAGACAGAATATATGGTGTCTCTGAAAAGGTCATCCCAAAATCCGTGTAATAATTGAGTACCCTGAAAATCCTTTTACTGTTTTTATGACAATGGTCGTAACTTAGTTCATTAATTACATAAAGCAAAATAATGAATGAGGCGGCCAATGCTATTGAAAGACCTAATGCATTAATGCCTGCAAATACTTTGTTTTGCTTCAGAAACCGCAAGGCTGTTTTAAGATAATTTCTAAACATTGTATTTGGATTGAATTAATATTTTCAAGATGAATACGATAGGTTAAATGTCAATCTTTCAATAGTTCTTATGATTTATACCAAATATACAACGAATCATTTAGTTAAGCAACTAAATATCTAATTTAATATAATAAGATTATAATATAGTAATTGAGGATTAGCGGATCTCATGACTTCATTTAGGTTACAAATAATTATTTAAACTCATGTGTAGGTTCATCTTGTTAACACCGGCAACACGTAAAGGAAGATTGCGCTACCGGCGTCAGCCGATATGACGCAATTTTTGACGGCCGGGTGCGAAGTTCGTAAGTTATACGTGTGTTGCGGTACAATTTTGATTACGTGAAGATTTGTTCTCCCACTGTACAAATTTGATTAAGAGCAGTGGCGCGGTCCGGCTTTATCACCCGTTAACCGGTCCTGGTTAACGGTACCGAATCCCTCGAATCGGGACTCCCAGCTTGCTTACAACTCGTTTATTGCAGTACTAAAACTACATTTTAAAATCAAACGTTTGTCAGATATGATTATGTCAATCACTTAAATCTGATAAACTAATATTACGAAAATATGCCAGAAACACCGGCCATTAAATAATAAGTCTCGAAAGAAATACTCCATTCCAGGATCTATTTACCTAACAATCACTTAATGCACAGCCCCGTCAGTCACATCTTTAAAATAGCTAACAAGGAAGGTGAATAAGATGAACACAATGTCCTTTAATAATATATCCTGATTGGTTTATTTCTTACCAAATTTACGCAACCGGTTAAATTGCAGGGGACATTGTACTTAAATTATTTTAATGATTAGAATGTTATGTTTTATTCGAAACGCATGTATTTTGTTACCTCTGATACATATATATTATATATGATCGATATAGTTAGATCTATTATTTGAGGATTAATTTTTGATCGATTGTAATTCAAATGAAAACGGTAATAAAAATCAGTGGGAATTGAAATTCAAACACTTATGTAATATAAGAGGTGCTCGGTTATAGAATCTTGCGGAAAGAATTTCTTATAGTATATATTATTTCGGAAGAATATTATATGGACTTATATTTTGTATCAGTATGCACATCTTAGCATTAGAGATTTCTATTTTCAAATAAAATAAAGAAGATCCATTAATTGGGGAAATAGTATAAGAAAATGGCACAAAAAAAATGTACAGTTGTGTTCCTTTCGTTCAAGGACTGTACACAAAACTGTACACTCTAACTTTATTAAGATTCTGAAACCCTGTCGGGGTGATCTGACTCGAACAGACGACCCCTTGCACCCCATGCAAGTGCGCTAGCCAACTGCGCCACACCCCGAAAACTTATGCAAAAATAATCAACTATTCGGATTATGCAAGAAGACAAAAAGGTCAAAGTTGAGTATATTTGCAATCAAAAATAAGATAAACTGTTATGGATATTTTTAAACCTCTTAATCTTCAGAAAGATTCTCCCGATATGACAAAGACAGAAAAAAGTGAAAAGGTCAGATGTCTTATAATAGGCTCTGGGCCTGCAGGATACACAGCGGCGATTTACGCTTCACGGGCCAATCTTCATCCTGTTCTTTACACAGGTCTGGAAATGGGAGGCCAGTTGACAACCACTACTGAAGTTGATAATTATCCGGGTTATCCCGATGGTATCACGGGGCCACAAATGATGGAGGATTTCAAGAAACAGGCAGAACGCTTTGGCGCGGATATAAGATTTGGAATTGCAACGGCTGTAGATTTTTCCGGCAAGAAACATAAAGTAACTACTGACGATAATAAAATAATTGAAGCTGATACTGTAATAATTGCCACAGGTGCCTCTGCGAAATATCTGGGATTGGAGTCGGAGACTAAATATGCCGGAATGGGTGTTTCTGCCTGTGCTACCTGCGATGGATTCTTTTACAGGGGAAAAGATGTTGCAGTTGTCGGTGGCGGCGATACGGCAGCTGAAGAGGCAACATACCTGGCAGGATTATGCCGGAAGGTTTACCTTATTGTCAGGAGGGATGTCCTCAGAGCATCGAAAGCAATGCAGGATAAAGTCTTTAAAACAACAAATATTGAGATACTTTGGGAGCATCAGACTTTAGATCTCTTTGGTGAAAATGGTGTGGAAGGAGCAATCCTGACAAAGAAAAAAGGTACTTCTGAAGAAGAAAATGTAAAAATAAAAATCGATGGCTTCTTCCTTGCCATCGGGCATACTCCTAATTCAGTTGTTTTTAGGCAATATATTGAAACAGATCAGGTCGGATACATAAAAACTGTTCCGGGGACATCAAAAACCAACATTGCAGGAGTATTCGCGGCAGGTGATGTTCAGGATCCTCATTACCGGCAAGCCGTCACTGCTGCAGGATCAGGATGTATGGCTGCTATAGATGCTGAGCGTTATTTGTCAGAATTAAAATAGTTTTATTATGAAAACTTTTAAAAAATCATTCAAAATAAAGGCTGAGCCTGCCGATGTTTATGCAGCACTGACAAATCCGTACACTATTGAATTATGGTCAGGTTATCCTGCACAGATGAGCACGGAGCCGGACAGTGAGTTTTCTCTGTGGGAAGGAGATATTACAGGAAAGAACCTGGAATTTGTTCAGGATAAAAAAGTTGTACAGGAATGGTATTTTGGAGATCAACCTGAAAAATCAATTGTCACGATTACGATTTCCCCTGACGGGGGAAACTCGCTTGTAACAGTGGAACATTCAAATATTCCGGATGAGGAATTTAATGGTATTGCCGAAGGATGGAGGGAATACTATTTTGATGCAATTTCAAACTTCTTTAACCCTAATTTTTAAGAAAATCAGTCGAAATAGAAGTCGTTGATTTCTGCCCAAAAAGTGTAAAAATATCTTCTGAACAGGCGAGAATCAGATTACCTATCCCTTTAAAAGACAATGTATTTGCATGGAACTGGATTTCTTTATTCCATATTGGTACCCACGACAAAATATGATGATTAATAAACCTGCGGATTTCTTTTTTCATTTCACCACGACATGCTTCGTCATCAAGATTGATGTATTTATCGATAAGTAAAGTCAGGAAAAGCAATTCGATACCAAGATGATCATCATCAATTTGTCCTTTGAATTTCGATTGCCACCCATAGGAATTATAAAAATCAGTGACACTGGTCGAATGGTGACCTGAAATGTCAGGTATCTTCTTATTGTAAAGTGATTCATATGCAGGAGCGAGAGCAGGGGGTTGGCTGGTAAAGAGTCTAAGGAAATCTTCGTGTAACAATTTTCCAAACTTTGTCTTGTCATAGAATGATTCTCTGAGCTGGGAGGCTGCTATGACAAAATTAGGATTTGAGCTTGAAACCGGAAGATTTTTCAGAATACCTCTCTCCCAGAAATCGACAATGCATTCTTCTGAAGGTTCATGCATAATCATGCTTCCTGCAAAATAGAAAAGCATGTTGTAGCCTTTTAAGATATTATTATTATGGCTCTTATTGTCCATTAGATAAAAGATGACTTTTATAATAAAAAGTTCATTTGTTCAGGAAAAATCAGATACGACTTGTAATTTGGATTATATAACCTTAAAAGAGATGGTTTTGTTCGAAATGGGACAAAAAAAAGCTGTATCAGTAAGAAACAGCTTTACACCATTAACTATTTATTTTCTTTAGAGGTTGAAATTAACAAGTTTATCAGAGTATTCATTGTTATCGACCTTGGCCTTAATTTCCCTGAAAGCCTTCACAGTATATTCAACATCTTCAAGCGTGTGAGCGGCAGTAGGTATGAGACGTAACATTACCACATCTCTTGGAACAACCGGGTAAATGACCACAGAACAGAAGATACCGTAGTTTTCCCGGAGATCATAAATCATCTGTGTTGCCTGAGGAACACCACTTTTCATAAATATCGGGGTTACTGGTGATTCTGTCTTCCCAAGGTCCAGTCCGGCATCTCTTAATCCTTTCTGCAAGACACGAACAATAGCCCAGAGTTTCTCTTTCTGCTCAGGATGAGCCTGTATAAATTCAAGTCTTTTAATTGCTCCCAACGTCATAGCCATAGGTAATGATTTGGCATATATCTGTGAACGAAGATTATAGCGCAGATAGTTAATCACATCTTTTGTACTGGCTACGAAGCCTCCTATTCCTGCCATAGATTTTGCGAATGTCGCGAAGTAGACATCAACCTGGTCCTGAACCCCAAAATGTTCCCCAGTACCGCTGCCAGTAGCGCCCATGGTTCCAAATCCGTGAGCATCATCAACGAGAAAACGAAATTGAAATTTCTTTTTCAAAGCGGTTATTTTATCGAGCTTCCCCAGGTCACCTGCCATACCAAAAACTCCTTCAGTAATAACGAGAATGCCTCCACCCGATTCTTCAGTAAGTTTCTGAGCTCTCTGTAACTGCTTTTCACAACTTTCAATATCGTTATGGGGGAAAACAAATCTCTTTCCCATGTGAAGTCGCAAACCATCCATAATGCAGGCATGAGATTCGGAGTCATAAACAATTACATCATGTCTGTCAACAAGTGCATCAATAATTGAGACCATTCCCTGATAACCGAAGTTGAGAAGATAGGCATCTTCCTTATGAACAAAACGGGCTGCTATTTCTTCAAATTTTTCATGAGTTGAAGTATGTCCCGACATCATTCTGGCGCCCATAGGATATGCCAGACCATATTGTGCTGCTGCTTCGGCATCAACTTTCCTGATCTCCGGTTGATTGGCGAGTCCGAGATAATTATTCAGGCTCCATGTAAGAACATCTTTACCTCTGAATTTCATACGGGGAGCAATTTCACCCTCCAGTTTTGGAAAGGCAAAATACCCGTGTCCAAATTCCTGATATGCCCCTATTTCACCTTTGTTTTTCTTAATCTTTTCAAATATATCCATTATAATTACCCTTTCTAAAATTTTTTCTCAAAATTACAATTAAACAGATTTATCCCGATACCTATTTATACCTAATTTCCATCCGGGACATATTAAAGTATAATAAAAGCATAATTATTACGTTTTTATGCCTGAAATGATTTTTTTTCCCTAATTTTGCGCAACAATTTTTTTTATGAGATTCAGATTACAAATTATTCTGATTATTCTGGTTTTATTAAGCTCCTGCGGCGAGTATGAAAAACTCCTGAAGAGCACTGATTTTGATCTTAAAAAGTCTAAAGCAAAAGAGTATTTTGATAAAGGTGAGTATGTCAAAACCACTGAACTTCTGACGCAGATACTCCCTCGCTTCAGGGCCACTGATGAGGCTGAAGATCTGAACTGGATGAACGCCCAGGCATATTTCGGCATGAAGGATTATATTATGGCAGGAAGTTATTTTAAAACATTTATTGAACAGTTTCCTTTTGGCAAACACGCAGAAGAGGCTAATTATATGGCAGCGTTATGCGACTATAATATCTCTGCAAAACCGGAACTTGATCAGGAGAACACAAAGAATGCAATTGAAGGATTTAATATTTTCATAAACAGATTTCCAAACAGTTCGAAAATTGAAGACTGTAAAAAACGGATAAATGATCTTCAAGACAAACTGGTTGAAAAATCATATCTTAATGCAAAACTTTATTACGATATGAAGCAATATAAGGCTGCAATCGTGGCTCTCACAAATAGTCTTAAAGAATACTCTAATACAAAATACAGGGAAAAGATGATGTATCTTAAATTAAATTCCCTGTTCCTTTATGCAGAATACAGTTTGCCTAATAAACAAAAGGAAAGATATCAGGCAACACTTGACGACTATTATTCATTTATGGAAGAATTTCCAAAGAGCACATATTCAAAAAATGTAAGCGATATCTTCCAGGAATCGAATAGGTATCTGAAGAAAGGAATTCCTGACAGCGGAGTAAAATAATCAATATATTTATGGATTACAGAAAATCAGTAGCACCCGTAACAACTGTTACACGCAATCTTGACCTGATGACTCAGGGTACCGGAAATATCTATGAAACAGTAATTGTTGTTTCCAGAAGAGCGAACCAGATTTCGGTTGAAATGAAACAGGAGCTGAACAAAAAACTTGAAGAGTTTGCATCTTATAGCGATAATCTGGAGGAAGTATTTGAAAACCGTGAACAGATTGAAATTTCGAAATTCTACGAACGGCTTCCAAAACCAACACTTATAGCATTACAGGAACTTGAGGAAGGAAAAATTTTTTACAGAAATCCTGAAAATCCTGTTAAACAGAAGTAATATTTAGCATCAGGATGCTGAAAGGCAAAAACATACTTATCGGTGTAACCGGGGGTATTGCAGCTTATAAAACTGCAAGTATCATCCGGTTGCTTGTTAAGGATGGTGCCAATGTAAAGGTCATTATGACCGATCATGCAAAAGAATTTATTACACCGCTTACTCTGTCCACTTTATCAAAAAACCCCGTGTTCACAGAGTTCTTTAACCCGGAAAACGGTGACTGGAACAGTCACGTGGATCTTGGTTTATGGGCTCACCTTTTCCTTATAGCGCCTGCCACCGCAAATACTTTAGCTAAAATGGCTAACGGTATAGCAGATAACTTACTGCTTACCACTTATTTATCGGCGCGTTGCCCGGTCTTCGTTGCTCCTTCGATGGATATGGATATGCTGAACCATCCCGCGACAATAATTAATATTGAGACACTTAAAGCTTTTGGTATTTATATTCTTGAACCTGCAAGCGGGGAACTTGCAAGCGGTCTTTCTGGCAAGGGCAGGATGGCCGAACCGGAAGAAATTGTAAAAGATATAGGGAACTTCTTTTCAAAAAAAAAAACTATAAGCCTCTGAAAGGCAAACATCTTCTGATCAATGCGGGCCCTACCCGCGAACCACTTGATCCTGTTCGTTTTCTGAGCAATTATTCTTCAGGCAAAATGGGAATTGCATTGGCAGATGCCGCTGCAGAGTATGGAGCCGATGTGGATCTTGTACTTGGCCCTGTAAATGCCAGACCACAGAATAATTCAGTTAAAATTATTAATGTTACAACAGCAGAATCAATGGCCGCTGAATGCATATTGAGGTTTCCGGCCTGCGATATTGCAATCCTTGCTGCTGCAGTCGCAGATTTTACTCCGATAGAGGTTCATGGGAAAAAAATAAAGAAAAATAAGACGGAACTGCTCCTGAGACTTAAACCCACAACGGATATTGCAGAAACGCTGGGCAAAACTAAATCCTCATCACAGTTACTTGTGGGATTTGCACTGGAAACTGATAATGAACTGGATAATGCAAAAGCAAAACTTTACCGGAAAAATTTGGATATAATTGTCTTAAATTCACTAAAAGAAGAAGGAGCCGGTTTTGGACATGATACAAACAAGATCACAATTATTGACCGAAACAATAATATTAATAAATTTGAGTTGAAATCTAAAGAGGAAGCTGCAAAAGACATTCTTAATAAAATTGTTTCGATGATTCAGAAAATGCCAATTTGATAATGGTATGTCGTGTTAAATATTATCTCATTATTTTTCTGGTACTTCTGCCGGGCATTATGAATGCACAGGAGATGAACTGCAATATCCAGATATCTGCTCAGAGAATTCAGGGATCCAACCGGCAGGTATTTGAAAGTATGCAGAAAGACCTTTTTGAGTTCATGAATAATACTGTCTGGACAAACCATGTCTTTAATTACGCTGAAAGAATCGATTGTAATATTTTAATTAACCTTACTGATCAGTTGTCAGCTGATGAATTCAAGGGAACGATCCAGATTCAGCTTAGCCGACCTGTTTTCAACACAACCTACAACTCTACAATCCTGAATTTTATAGACAACAATTTTCAATTCCAGTACGTGGAATTTCAACCACTGGTATTTGATCAGAGTACCTATTCAAGCCTGATTTCAGTTTTATCCTACTATACTTATATGATCCTCGGATTTGATTACGATACCTTTGCCCCAATGGGAGGTACTGAGTTTTTTCAGATGGCGGAGAAGATTGTTACAAATGCCCAGAATGCTCCTGAACCCGGATGGAAACCTTATGATGGATCCCGGAACCGTAACAGGTACTGGCTTGTAAAAAATGTTCTCGATAAAGAGTATGAAGGAGTAAGACAGTTTATGTATGACTATTATATTAATGGTTTCGATAAAATGGAATCGAAAACCTCTGAAGCAAGGACAAGTATGGTGGAGAGCCTTAAACTTATCCAGGATGTCTACAGGAAAAAACCCGATCCTTTTATGTATCTTGTGCAGGTAATAATGGACGCAAAGTCAGATGAACTTATTAATATTTTCTCCGCGGCATTTCCCGAAGAAAAAAGCCGTGTTGTAGAGATACTTACAGAAATTGATCCTGCAAATAAGGCTAAATATGAAAAGATCAATTCAGCCAATCCATAATAACCCGTCATGCTCATAAAGCTGTTCGTTCAGAATTATGCACTTATTAAAGAACTGGACGTTGAATTTGAAAACGGACTTACAATTATCACCGGTGAAACAGGCGCCGGTAAAACAATTCTTTTAGGTGCTCTTTCACTTATACTTGGGACAAGAGCAGATTCTTCAGTCCTTCTTGATAAAAATGAGAAATGTATTGTTGAAGGTACATTCCGGATTGAAGAGTATGAACTTAATGAGTTCTTTGTCTTAAACAATCTTGATTATGAGACTGTTACTACTCTGAGAAGAGAAGTTAATTCTGCCGGTAAATCCCGGGCTTTTATTAACGATACTCCTGTCACACTCAATATCCTGAAAGAGTTAAGTGACAGGCTTATAGATATTCATTCGCAGCATCAGACACTAATGCTGAATAATAACTCATTCCAGCTAAATTTAATTGATTCATTTTCAGGTACTGCCAAGCTAAAGAACAAATACAGTGAAACTTACTTGAACTACCAGAACCTGAAGAAAGAGTACTCTGTAATTAAAGAAAGAGCCGATAGAAACATGGCAGATCTGGAATATTACCAGTTTCAATATAACCAGCTTGACGAGGCTGAACTGAAAGAAGGAGAACAGGCAGAGCTGGAAGCAGAGCAGGAATTACTTGGGCACGCCGAGGAGATTAGACTGGCGCTTAGCGCATCATCAAATCTCTTTTTTGCTGAAAGCATATCTATTCTTTCAATGCTCAGGGAGGTTAAAACTAACCTTGGAAGAATCAGAACATTTTTGCCTGAAAGTGAGAACCTTTTATCAAGAACTGATTCAGCATTAATTGAACTTGATGACCTTGCAGCTGAGGTTGAAAAACTTGCCGGATCTATTGAAGCTGATCCCCAGCGACTTGCTCAGGTTAATAACAGGCTTGATAGTATTTACTCACTCATTCAGAAACACAGGGTAAGCGATCTCAATGAACTCATCAGGAAAATGGATGAGATAAAAGATATTATAAGTTCTATTGTCACCAGTGAGGAACGGCTCATTGAACTGGAGACACTCCTTGATAAAGAGGTCAATTCGCTGAAGATTATTTCTGAAGAGATATCTGACAAAAGAAAGAATGTATTGCCCGATATTGAATCGAGGATTACGGAATTGCTTAAACAGCTGGGAATTCCAAATGCAAAATTCAGAATATCCCTTACTCTCTTAAAGGAATTCACCCCGACCGGAATTGACCAGGCCGACTTTCTTTTCTCCGCCAACAAACAGATAGCACCTGAGAACCTTGCTAAAATCGCTTCGGGCGGGGAATTATCAAGAGTAATGCTTAGTCTGAAATCTTTACTTACCAGGAATAACAATCTGCCTACCATAATATTCGACGAGATAGATGCCGGAGTTTCAGGGGAAGTAGCTGACAAGGTAGGACAAATCTTATCAGGTATGGGAAAATATATGCAGGTTATTAATATTACCCATCTTCCGCAGGTTGCTTCAAGAGGCACCAGACACTATCATGTTTTTAAAGATGATACTGATAATTCAACATTTACCCGCGTTAAATTGTTATCACCTGAGGAAAGGATAGTTGAAGTAGCCAGATTGTTAAGCGGTAGTGAAGTTACGGAGACAGCTATGAAAAATGCCCGGGAACTTCTGAGGGCCGGAATTATTTAAACTATTAAATGTTACGATGAGAGAAGGATTATTACAGGGAAAGAAAGGGATTATATTTGGTGCTCTTAATGAAAAATCGATAGCCTGGCAGGTAGCTTTGAAAGCCTGGAAGGAAGGGGCCGGACTGGTTCTTACGAATTCTCCTGTTGCAATCAGAATGGGATCAATAAATGAACTTGCAAAAATTACCGGAAGTAAAGTAATTGCAGCTGATGCAACCAGGATGGATGAAATCGAGAACCTTCTTTCTGAAAGTATGAAGATCTTTGGGGGTAAGTTCGATTTTATTCTTCATTCAATTGGAATGTCACCGAACGTGAGGAAAGATATACCTTATGAGCAGACCAGTTATGAAAACATGTTGAAGACATTCGATATATCGGCGCTGAGTTTCCACAGAGTTTTGCAGACAGCATATAAGCTTGACGCACTGAAGGAGTGGGGATCTGTTGTTGCTTTATCATATGTAGCTGCTCAAAGGACGCTGTCGGGTTATAATGATATGGGTGATGCAAAAGCACTTCTGGAGTCAATAGCTCGCAGTTTCGGATATATTTATGGCAGGGACAGAAAGGTAAGGATAAATACTGTTTCGCAATCGCCCACAGCTACAACTGCAGGAAGCGGTATCCATGGTTTTGATTCTCTGATCGATTTCTCTGAAAGGATGTCACCACTGGGTAATGCCACTGCTGAGGAATGTGCCGAATATTGCGTTGCTCTCTTCTCCGACCTTACACGTAAAGTAACAATGCAAAACCTGTTCCATGATGGCGGTTTCTCAAGTATGGGCATGAGCCT
>JBEKDR010000130.1:0-11178 GCA_050014255.1 Bacteroidales bacterium
TTATCATAGATTTTAATTACCGTAAAAATACAGTTATTGGAGGCATTATTTGTTACAAACTGATTTTTTAGTAAAATAAACATAAAATTAGTTGTATAACTAAATAATACGTAATATCTTTGAAAAAACAGTTACAGATATGAAAAGACTTACAAGAAAAGAAGAAGAAGCAATGAAGATCCTATGGAAAGCCCGAAAAGGATTTATTAAGGAGCTTATTGAACTTCATCCTGACCCGAAACCTCTGTACACAACTTTTTCATCGGTGATCCGTGGACTTGAAGAAAAAGGGTTTATTGACCATAAAGCTTATGGTAAGAACCACGAGTACTATCCTCTGGTAAAAAAAGAGGAATACCGGAAAGTATTCATGAAAAATGTGGTAAACGATTACTTTGGATCATCTTACAAAAATGTCGTATCATTTTTTGTAGATGAGAAAAAAATAAGTGCCAATGATCTGAAAAAACTAATTCAAATCATAGAGAAAGGGAAGAAAGATGGATAATTTACTTTTGTACCTGCTCAAGGTATCAGCGGGGACAACCGTGCTGTACCTGTGTTATATTTTATTATTCAGTAAGGATACCTTCTATCTGAGAAACAGGATCTTTTTGATATTTACCTTACTTCTGCCTGTTATTTTTCCTCTGATGAAAATACCAGTTCTGTCATCTGACATGGCAGCTTCAGTGCCATCGGTTGCTATGGAAAATTTTCTGTCTTCAGGCAATTCATCGGAAACATCAACGGTCAGTACAATCCATTCAAATACTTTCGATTATATCAGAATATTTATATGGATATATTTTACAATGACAGGATTGCTTCTGTCAAGAGTAGTTACCAGTTTGATTTGCACATACAGAATAATAAAAAAGGGAACAGTTGAAAAGCGTAACTTCCCGAAGATCATTATTTCTGATAATCATCTTCCTCCATTCTCTTTTTTCCCTTACGCCGTTATTCCTTTGGAAGATTATAAAAATGGAAATTATGCTGATATACTTGATCATGAGTTTGCCCATCTGAGGCAGGGGCATACTTTTGATCTTCTGTTAAGTGAGCTTTTTATTGCATTTCAATGGTTTAATCCCCTTATCTGGCTGATTAAAAGGTCCATAATATTGAATCACGAATATCTGGCAGATCACGTTTCAATAAGCAATAACAAAAGCATTAAAGAATACCAGTACAGGCTTCTTAATTTTCAAACTGAATTAAAACACATTTCATTAGCTCATAATTTCAATAGTCTAATTAAAAACCGGATTATCATGATTAATAAACAACCGACCCGCAAGATTGCTTCACTGAAGAATATCCTGATTCTTCCCGTTGTAGCATTTGTTGTGTATTCATTTGCAACGCCGGAATATCATTATCTGCCAACAGCTAATGATGAATTGGCGATTTACCAGGCTCCACCTGTAATTCAAAAAGATGTAAAAGGAGTTGTTCTGAATGAAGATGGCAAACCATTCGAAGGCGTTCATATTTCTGTTACAGGAACTTATGGTCATGCCCGGTTAGCTACTACAAATAAAGATGGCCGGTTCTCAATTGAAAATGTTGAGGATGATGCTTTAATATTATTCTTTTATAAGGGTTATAAGCAGCTTTCATTCAAACCTGATTTCAATAAAGAAATGAAAATAAAAATGGTAAAAGACCCTGATTATAAAGAAGCAGTTGAGCCCCAAAGTAAAGACACTATTTCTGTTCCTAAAAAGCTTGTTGTATGGGATGGAAAGATAACTGATCAATCACCAATGGAAATATTTTCAAAAATGAGCCTGGAAATTGGAACAATTAAAGAGCTTGAGGGGAAAGAAGCAACGGATAAATATGGAGAAGCAGGTAAAAACGGTGTTACAGAGTTTTATTCCGTAGAAAAAGCTATTGAATTAAAATTGATTCCTTTCAGGAGAAAAGAGCCGGAAGATTTTCCAACTTTTCAGGGTAAAAATTTTCTTTCATTTAACGATTGGGTGATCAGTCAGACCAAATATCCTTCTGAAGCAACAGAAAAAGGAATACAAGGTCGGATAATGGCAAACTATACCATTGAAGCTGACGGATCGGTAAGTAAAGCAAACATAATGGGAAAATCGAATGCGCTGCTTGGTGATGCAGTTGTAAAAGCAATTCAGGCTTCACCAAAGTGGGAACCGGCTAAAAATCAAAAAGCTTATGGCCCATTTGAAAATATAGTCAGCATTAAATTTGAATTGCCGGATAAGGTATTACCGGATGATGTTTACGTAATGTCAGAAAATATGCCGCAATATCCCGGAGGTGACCTGGAATTATTAAAGTTTATTGCAGGCAATACGAATTATCCCGATTCTGCCAAGGTACATAATATTCAGGGAAGGGTTATTGTCCGCTTTATTGTCGATAAAGATGGTAATGTTGTGGAACCTGAAATTTTAAAGGGCGTTGATCCTTTGCTCGATGCTGAGGCGCTAAAAGTTGTAAATAAGTTAAAAGGATTTTCTCCGGGCACCCAGGGAGGGAAACCGGTCAGCGTTTACTATATGATTCCGATTTCTTTTACGCTTCACTAAAACCGGAATAGAATAAGAGGACAAGGATTAATACCCTTTCATTTATTGCTAGTTAACAAACAAGGTGCGGACTTAGATCCGCACCTTGTTGTACAGCCCTGACCTTAAATGCACTAATGTTCCGCAGAAACCTCGCGATTCTCCACCGCGTTTTCAGGTTTAAATTTACTGCGGAATTTGCTTTTCCACTCTTTGTGGTCTTTTTCCTGGGAAGAGGGCGCTACGCCTGTCAGGAGTATTTTCGAGAGAAGGAAGAGTCCGGCCGTCTGCCAGTAGGAGAGTACCGGTCCGTGGAACAATTGCGGAATCAAACAATTCCAGAGGGCCATTACTCCCCAGATCACTAAAAATACTGCTGCCGTACCAAGTATTCCGATTCCGACATACTTCATAACTTTTAATGTTTTCATATCAGTTTTCTTTTAACAGTTTATATAATTCGTTCAGTCTCTCCCTGAGGGCAAGTACAGCGTATCGTTTTCGCGAGATGAGGGTATTGATCCCGGTACCGGTCCTTTCAGATATTTCTTTAAAGCTCATATCCTCAAACTCACTTGCGACAAATACATTTTTTTGCTCTTCAGGCAGTTCAGAAAGAGTTTCTTCGATGGTTTCCCATATCATCTCTTTTAATTCGTCATCTTCGGGTTTTGAGCCGAGCGATGGCAATATCTCCTGGAGAGAAAGCGGTCCGTCATCATCATTTTTTGAATTCTCGCTGTAGCTGATGCTTACAGGTCTCTTTTTTCGGAAGAGATCTGTAATACGGTTATCGGCCACCCTGTAGAGCCATGCAGTGAGATTTTCAATTTTTCGTATATCCCTGAAGCCGACGGTCAGCTGGTAAAAGACATCCTGCAATATATCCTCAGCCTCTACCTGGTCGGAGATTCTGCGCCTTATATAGCCGAGCAGACGTTTCCGCTCGTCATTATAAACTACTCCGATCTTTTCCGACTCTCCGGGACTCATATTAAAAGCTCTTTATCCCCATAGACGAAACCGGGGAAGATATATTTTAAAAATTACGCATTTTTTATAAAACGATAAGAAACAATTGACAATTCCAGATTTAAAGAGGATTCCTGAACTCGATGCAGAAGTAATAAGGGTTGTAAAATCACTTCCACTCTTTAAACCGGGTAAACAGGGAGGGAAGCCTGTTCCTGTATGGTACTCTGTTCCAATTAATTTCCAAATTAAGTAAAATTGTTTTTTAAGAATATCAGGATTCAATCCGGAAATCTGAATAATTGACAGGAGGGAAAGTATCTACTTTTACAGATTCTACAAAACCAAAGCCCGGACCCTTTCTGCACCATTCTACAAAAGAGGTCAGCTGTTCAGGATCTCCTTCAGCTTCAATATAAACGTTGCCATCAGATAAGTTTTTTACGAACCCTTTAATTTCGCAATTCCGGGCCTCTCTTAAAGCATTCCATCTGAAACCGACGCCCTGAACATGTCCGGAGACAATGATCTTATATAAAAGTTTTTCCTCCATTTTCAGAATCAGCTTTACTGTAAAAAGAGATATATCCTGATCTTATTTCGAACAATTAAAACATAAATTTAGTTCATCTATCGAGCAATGATTCGTGGCAGGAGAAATTTTATTAATTTTAAGAACTGAATCGATTCCGGGCATTTACCTTTAGCCGGTAGTTTTGGCACTTATTAAAATTATACTGATATGGACCTCAGGAAAATCGGATCAACAGAGGGTTCTCCCCTTGTAAAGATCGCATCTCTGATAATTATTATTGCCGGGGTGATTTATGCAAAATCTGTCATTACTCCATTTTTACTTGCTCTTTTCATTAGTATTATCTGCGAACAGCCTATCTCCTGGCTTGAAAAAAGGAGAATTCCCAGGTGGCTTGCACTTATCCTTGTAATACTGGGAATGATTTTTCTTTTTTCCGGATTTGCTTTCCTGATTGGAGGAACAATATCTTCATTCTCAGGCAATCTTTCGAAGTATGAGACTGCGCTTACTTCCATAAGCGATTCATTTGTTAAGTTTCTGAATGATAAAGGATGGAATATCCATCAGGATCAGCTGTTTAACCTTGTTCAACCTGCAAAGATCCTGGAATTCACTGCAACTGCATTGAACAAAGTGGTCAATATGATGGGGAATACCTTTCTGATTTTCCTTATTGTTTTATTTACTCTCATGGAATTCGGAAGTTTTTCTGTTAAGGCAAAAGCCATTCTGACAGGATCGGATAAATCCGTCTCTTATTTTTCTACCATTCTGCAGAATATCCGTCACTACCTCGGGATAAAAACCCTGATATGCCTGCTTACAGGAATATTTGTTTTTATTGCATTACTGATCATCGGGGTCGATTATCCTCTCTTATGGGCCCTGATTGCAGCATTGATGAATTATATTCCGAATATCGGATCTATCATCGCCGCGGTTCCTGCAGTTCTCTTTGCCCTGGTGCAACTCGGGCTGAGCGGTGCATTATGGACCCTGGGCTCGTTTATGCTTGTCAATAATGTTCTTGGGAACTTTGTTGAGCCCAGGATCATGGGAAAAGGGTTAGGATTGTCGACCCTGGTTGTGTTCCTGTCTCTTCTGTTCTGGGGATTTATTTTTGGACCAGTTGGTATGTTTCTTTCAGTTCCCTTCACCATGACCATTAAAATCATCCTGGAACAGAATGATAAAACAAAATGGCTCGCGATACTTTTGGGAACTCCGGATGAAGCTAAGACTTATCTGCAAAATAAAAAACGGATTGAAAAGCAATAACATAATCATTCACATCTGAAGAAGAATTGATGATGGAAAAAGTACTCCGTTTGGTCTCTTTTTTAGTCATAGTTAATGCATTCATCTTATTTAAATCCTGGGTGAATGAATTTTTATTAAAAGAGACTTTCTGAGAGAAAAATCATGGAGCTTTTTTTATGTCAAACTCAATAGCGCAACACATCACTCATGAAAATGTGTGAATTATGTAATCTTTTTCTAAAGTTATATAACACTTTTCCGTATAAAGATATTCACCTTTGCAGTATAATATTAAGTATTTATGGATAAGCCGTTGCCTTTGATCAGATTTGACGGGATTATATTGATCTGTTAAGGTTGAAGTTAATGACTTTCCATCAAGTTATTTATGAAAATTGTAATTTCATTGGCCAGATATAATCAACATAATTGGCTTTTGCAAATAGTAATAGTAATAATAATAAACCAAAAAAAATTAAATTATGAAAAAAACATTATTCGTTCTTGCATTCGTGATTGCAGCTCTGGTTGTTAATGGACAGGCCAAAGATACAACTACAATGCAGAAAAAATCCACTACTACGACAAAGTCCACCACTACGACAGTCACAAATGAGAAGTCCATCCGTACTGTCGTCAAGGTAACTGAGCTTCAGAAGGCTATAACTGACAATATTGCTAAAGATTATGCCGGTTATACTATTAAAGGAGCAACAAGCGTTACACTAAATAACAATGTCACTTATGAAGTAGTTATTGTTAAAGGGACCGCCACTGAAACTCTTGTTTATGACAAAGATGGTACGTTTGTTAAGAAACTTCCGCAAAGTGCTGTTAAGCCAGCTCCAAAGAAAAAATAACAGATAAACCTTGTGAATCATTTGAAATCGGTGCTTTGAGGCACCGTTTTTCATTTTGAGATGTTGACTTTATTTAACTGGTACGTATTCAATTTTGTTTTGTTCTTATTTCGGCCAACCATGATCAGGGGCAGAGGAATTACAATACTAGTATTCGATCCGAAAATCTGTATAGTTGACAGGCGGGAAAGTATCTACAGTTAAGGATTCTACGAAACCAAAACCCGGACCCTTTTTACACCATTCAACATAAGCGCTTAGCTGTTCTCTGGATCCTTCAGCTTCTATATAAACACTCCCGTTGGACAAATTTTTCACGAAACCATTAATACCTCGATTCCGGGCTTCACTTGATGCACTCCATCTGAATCCTACACCCTGAACCTGTCCGGAGATATGAATCTTGTAGAGCAGTTTTTCCTCCATGGCTAAGAACAATTTTATATGAATTTGAGACTTATTTCAATATAATTTCGAATAACAAAATCATAAATTTAGTTTAATTGATATTGTTTTTGAATAAAAACCTTATCCATTTGAAAAAGATAGACATTTTTTCAGTATTGATCTTGGGATGAATAAAATTGATTTTAAAAAGACAAAGGTTTAGTTTTGGCAGAGATGTAAGCACATTATTGTAAATCATCTTTACTCAATTGCAAGCATAGTTCATCAGATAGTTTCTGCGACTCATAGTTATAACGTAATGATTTCCTTGATTGGAAATATTGGCTTACGGGTTATAATCTTTCCGGCACCCTTTAAAACATCCAGATGTATTACAACTGAGGATGGCAATTGATGGTTGGAACTATTAAGATCTACACTGATATTGGCTTTTTTGCCATCCTTCGAAACGATAAGATCCACATCCAGTATCCCAAATTCGGTATAGACGCCTTTCAGAGAGGTTCTCATCCCTGGTTTTATCCAGGTTGGTGGAAGCGCTTCAAACAAATGAAGTTCTTGTCCTCTTTCCAGAGCGATAAAATGACGGATCATACGAATAAACTCTGCACTGGCCCAGTTGTGAGGCATATCACCAGTTATCTGATAAGACTTCAATGATTTTACAGGTTGCTCTTCACGCCATACAAGGGTTAGCGAAGCATGATTAGCCATGGCATACATAGTTTTGGCTGCTTTTTGGCCATCACCGAGCCATAACCAGGCATGTGCATAAAATGATCCAAAATAATTCCAAACGCCTTTGTCCTGCCAGCCTGTTTCATAAACCAGCCCTTCACGTTCGTTGCATTTAAGCATATTCATTGTTCCCCTCATTAACGGATCATTATTGCTGAATATTTTTCCCGGAAATACGGCATGACAGAAAGCCCACTGTGCACGTTGTAGTTGGCAACTATCAATTAAATATATTGGTACAGCGCGATTGCCACACGAATCGGTTTTCAAACTGCGTGTGGCAGCTTTGCGATAGTCAGCAAACATTGTATCATATTTGGCTTTCCACAATGCAGCTTCCTTTTCCTTGTTTAGCATTAGAGCGATATCCACCGCTGATTTAAGCCCGTTCAATGACCAGTATACATTTGTAAATTCATAAACTTTTTTGCCAAGACCCCCATCACTAAAACCTGAAGGAACAAGGCCGTAATTAGGCGCGTTTTTATTTTTCATAGTCTTGTAACGCAACGTATCAATAAAACCCACTGCCCTCACTACATTGTCCCATTTCGATTCCAGCCAGTTCATATCTCCCATAAGCTGAGCATGGCGTTTAATAACCCACAGTACGATTCCTGTTTCTTTCCAGTGACTGTTCATAAGTAAAACTGAACCGTTTTTATTTTGAAAATTCAGCATGTACTCAATTCCGTTTCTCACATCCTGACCCTGGCCAAGAAATGTCATAGATTCGAACAGGAAGGAACCGTCGATAATCCACAATCCCCGATAGCATGTCGGACCGACTTGAAAAGCCGGCAATCCCCTTTTTATTTCTCTGGCCTGATATATGTTGCGGATGCAGGAATAGATAAGATTTTGAACATCACTATCTGGAACGGCAATATGATTATAAGGAAACGGATAAGCATTCCAGTAAGCAATGGCTTTTGTTTTGTAATCCGCAGCTTCGTTGACAGAGGGAGATATTTGTGCAGCCTTGCTTCCAATATTTACAGCTATTGCTGTCATATAACCGGCACCCGCTTTTAGTGAGACAGGGTTGAGTCCGACTGTAAAATAATGATTTGAACCAAATGGTTTTTCATTGATAGATGCTGCACCATCAGGAAACGATACAGTAATTCTTTTATCAATCGACAGTGATTTTTTATCCTTACTAAACTGAATCGGGTAAACGGATTTAACAAAAAATTTCGGGACTATAGAAGTATCTTTATTTGATTTATTATTAATGGCTAATATAATAATATCATTATGAGGTAATCCAATAAATCCTTTCGACAGCTCACAACTATCTTCTGAAGAATGTTTTAAAGCAGGTGCAACTGCAAAAACATCAGTCGATAGAATAATTCCGTTTTTTTTGCAGGATGTTAATAAAATTGGCACTTTGGCAGAATACAGGTGTTGCAAAACCCCAAAAGTTTCAACAGAATCCAATCCGGCAGACATAGAAATATTACAACCGTTGAATGGTCCTGTAAATCTATAATCGTAGTATATAGTTCCTTTGTCATCCACGATGGTTTTCTGAACTTCATCTGGCAGACAGATAACAGTCTGGCCCCACATAGGTGCATACCTGAAGTCCATTTTGTAATCAGCTTCATTTACAGAGGGTTTCCTGCTACAGGCTGATAAAACTAAAATAAATAAGAGGAGTATTCTGCAGTATTTCATAATTATATTGAACTAAAAATTAATAATCAAATATAATTATTGCATTGATAGTTTATAAAAAAAAATTGCACGACTTCTTTTGAAGTAGTTCAAAATCCGGACATTCCGACCACTTTTCATTGGGGAGATCACACTTAACATACAGAGCTTTACAAAAAATATTTAACTCCGATTTTTGGTGGTCAATTTATTTAGACCTGAGGTATTGCATGGGCCATGTTACATCATCGCCAAGTTCCCGTGCGGCAAGCAGCGGGAAATAAGGATTTCTCAGTAACTCCCTGGCCAAAAGCACAAGATCGGCCTTTTTTTCCTGAAGAATTGATTCAGCCTGCCTGGCAGTGGTTATGAATCCCACTGTTCCTGTCAATATTCCTGTTCTTCGCACTGCCTCGGAGAATGGAACCTGGTAGCCTGGACCAACTGGTATTTTGGCATTATATACATTACCACCTGAAGAGCAATCTATCAGATCAACGCCCATGTCTTTTAGTATGTAAGCCAGTTTTACACTTTCTTCCATAGTCCATCCTCTTTCTGTCCAGTCAGTTGCAGAGATGCGGACAAAAAATGGATTTTCAGCCGGCCATACCGATTTAACAGCATCGATAACCTTTCGTAATAAGCGAGTGCGATTCTCAAAAGAACCTCCATATTCATCAGTACGCTGATTACTGAGGGGAGATAGAAATTCATGCAACAGGTACCCATGTGCACTATGAATTTCAACCACCTTAAAACCGACAACCCGGGCCCGTCCGGCGGCTGCTTTAAAATCGGAAACCACTTTAAGGATACCTTCTTTGTTCAATGATTCAGGTGCCATGTCTCCGGCAATAAAAGGTATATTGCTTGGGGCAACGGTTTGCCATCCGCCGTGTTTTTCATCGAGCTGTTTTCCTCCTTCATTGGGCACTGCACAGGAAGCTTTTCTTCCTGCATGGGCAAGCTGGATTCCTGCAATGGCGCCCTGAAGATGTATAAAGTTGACAATTGCGCTTAATCCGTGGATATGTTCATCACTCCAGAGGCCGACGTCGCCGGGAGTGATACGTCCTTCCGGTGAAACAGCTGTCGCCTCTGTGATAATCAGTCCTGTACCACCAACAGCCCTGCTTCCAAGGTGTACCATGTGCCAATCGTTTGTAAAACCGTCTACTGCCGTATACTGGCACATCGGCGACATTACTATCCTGTTTTTTAAGGTGATGTTTTTTATTACCAAAGTTGAAAACAGTTTTGACATAATGATAAATATTTATAATACATTATTATGCTCCCAAAGGTAATGATTAACTTAGCAATTGATTAGTTCGGAATTTTGTAAAAGGACAAAAATTCCTAAATAAGAATTATTATCATCTGATAAAGTTTATATGAAATCACTGGTTAAAAATCTGATAATAGCTTTTGCCGCAACTTTAGTTTTAAACAATACGGCAAATTGCCAGACTGAACAACAGAAAAGTCAATCAACTAAGATTCCTTTATCTGATAGTCTCTTTTTCAATTCTCTGGTTGCTCTTTATGCCCAATCCATTGACCAGGCTGATACAATACTAGCGTCACAAATATGGTCTCCAACTGCCGAAATTTCTTTTATAAATCCGGGTGGAACTGAATATGGCTGGAATGAAGTGAAAAATATTTACAAAATGTTTAAAGATAATTTCTCCGCCAGAAAACTATCTTTCTTTAATGTAAAATATGCTTACTCCAGTGAAGTTTCCTGGTTAACGTTTTACTGGATATTTGATGGGACTTTGAGAATAAATAACAGTTCTGTTCAAACCAGGGGACGGGAAACTCAGATCTGGAGAAAAATAAACTATGAATGGCGTCTGGTTCATGTACATTACTCAGGAATGCCTGTTAAAGGTCAGGGTCAGGATTTTTAATTTGCCTCACAATTTTTCCATAATATTAGGAGATTAAAAATCTATCTTTATGACCACATTTGGACGGTCAGAATGTATTTTTCAATGAGTTTATAAAATGAAAGAACTACTACTAAACAAAGCATTTATGCTGCTGGAACCGGGCCCGGTTGTTCTGGTTACCACAGTCAGCGGGGGGAAAAATAATATTATGACGATTTCGTGGCATATGGTTATGGATTTCACTCCGCAGTTTGCCTTACTGACGGGAGCCTGGAATTATTCTTATG
>JBEKDR010000131.1:0-14311 GCA_050014255.1 Bacteroidales bacterium
CTTTACTCCCGAAACCATCCATGAATTCATCGATTTTTATAACCTGAATGCCCTGGATTTGAATATATATCAGAAAGCTACATTATTCTTTGTTATGCCCTACGTCTCTTTGATAGCAGGTAACCTCAGTCTGACCGAAACCTGTTTTGAGATTATTCTGCAGGAAAAGGTGCGGTTTAAAACACAATTTTCACCTATAGTTAAAACCTATATAGAAAAAGTTCCTGATTTAAACTGTGTTACATTGGGTAAGAATTCGTCGTTGGGCTATGATGTCGTTGACGGAAATCCTCAACTTCTGATTGAAATTGGCCCTCTTATTAAAAGCGACTCCCTGTTGAGTTATTTATTTGGCCCTGACAGGAAGCTTATCGATTGGCTGGTTGCATTCTTTATACAGGCTGATCTTACAACATGTGTGCGGATTTTATTGAATAAACAGGATGAATCCTTTGTATTTGGTGAAAAAAACTATGAGAGCAGGCTAAATTACAGTACGTCTCTATAAACTTGAATAATATGCTACCTGAAAAAAGAAACCACGCGATTAATTGGATAGATGGGATGAAGCTGAATAAGGATCATTTTGTAGGTCTTGACAATTGGATTATCGACGGATTGAGAGATAATGCCTGTATGCAGATGACGGATTTTAATTATGGCTTGTTGGAAAGCGACGGTAATATTGATTCTACGCTCAAACTGATGATTAATATTGATCAGAATAACCAGATCAATATAAAATTGACGGATTGCCGTGCTATTACAAAAGGAGGAGTACGTATTGATATTACTTCTCAAAATGTTCAGAGCCTTCAGTATCCTTTAGATAATTTGGCCCTTGATTTTAGTATTGCAGAAGCTTCCAACGAAATGTTTGATATTATTCTGGCTGTTTTTCCGGACAAAAGAATGCCTGTGGGTCAGCCTAATGAGAACGAAATCCCATTCAGGCATCCGTTTGTTATGCCCGAATATAAGATCCATGCTGTCCCGACAAAACAGGTTAATTCCTCGCAGATGTGGAAAAATCACATTACCATTGGGAAATTCCAGGTAGTAGCGCGCGAAGTGCATTTTATTACCGAGTATATTCCTCCATGTACAAGGGTAGATGCATATCCTTCGTTATTTGAGTATTATTTAAAATTCGAAAATACCATTGAGAAAATCTCTAATGCGCTTGCAGAGTATTTACGAAAAAACCGTACGAGCCAGGTTAAACTTGATACCAATTTAACCTATGTTGTTGAAAAGTTAGTGTATTTTTTAACAGTTAATTTGAGTGATTACAAATTGATATTGAAATCGAAGGCTCCGCTTTATTTTATTGAGTTTTTTATACGTTTTGCAAGGCTTTTCAAATCAGCGTTGAGCTGGCTGTCAGAATATGACCGTGAAGAAGTGATGAATCACCTGAGTCATTGGATATCATCAAGAGATTTGGATAATGCAGCATTTGAGCTGATGAACCTGGAGTACGACCACCAGGATATTCATGCTTCTGTACAAAAGGTAGAAAATTACATTACTCTGGTTCACGACCTGTTTGAGAAGATGATGTTTTCCGGAAAGGCTGCCCCACCTGTTAAGGAGAGCAAACCACAACCCAAACATGGTCCTGTAATTATTAAAGATGGTAAAAGAATTAATTAAACTTAACTATGGGTAAACCAGCAGCCCGGGTAGGAGATATGCATACCTGCCCAATGGTAACTCCGGGTGTTCCACCTATTCCGCATGTAGGTGGGCCTATATTGCCTCCCGGATGTCCAACTGTACTTATCGGAGGAACTCCTGCTGCCAGGATGGGGGATATGGCCACTTGTGTAGGGCCACCGGATTCAATTGTTCTTGGATCTGTCACTGTGATGATAGGAGGCCAGCCGGCAGCACGCATGGGTGATCAAACCGCACATGGTGGTATTATTGTTATGGGATTCCCTCAGGTGTTGATTGGGGGATAAATCAGCCCATTTATTTGTTTTGCTTATTCTGACCTATAGTATAGAACTGGAATGGACACATATAGAAGCCCCCCTGAGCTTTATATTGTTGGATCGAAGTAGTCATCAGTGTAAAGCTGCCAGACATGGGTGATAATACTACCCGGAGAGGTTAAATTACTTTGTGATTTACACAAGTATTATTTAAAGGATAAAAATTAACAATAAACAACATTATTATTAAAATCATGAAAGTAAGAATTGAAAGTGTTATAGGAAAAGTGGAAATAAATGACCTGGTACACAAAAGCATACGACCGACAAGTGATAGAACTGAACTGAGTACTATCGGTGAATATGGTTATATTGTGAGATCCTATGCAAATTCAAGGTTTGCTATTTATTTTGATAGTGAAATGCATAATTTTGGGCCAGATACCGCAATTACGATTACAAATATTAATGCACTAATGCCTAAGAAGCTAGGAAAAAATACGGCAAAACTTTTTGTGGGCACAATCTGGGCATTTATAATGACTCAAGTAGGCAAAGAGGAGAACTGGAATAATTTAAATGATAATGCCGTAGCCGGAGTAAGAGGGTAGCATTTAAATTGTTTAAACGGACCATTCCCTTACTTTCCTCATGAAAAAACAAAAATGAGTAAAACTCAAACCGGTGAATTTTAGTGTAATATACTTTGAAATTATAACACATTATTTTTGAACGTCTCAATTCATTTCTAAAAACTTTTGGATAAGAATTGGTGCAGAACACCGGGTAGAATGGGTTGAAAAGAGAAGCTACTCTGTATCAACGTTATCAGCACTTATGGTAAGAAGAAGTGCTAGTCTGGAAATAGGGTCAGGTGTTTAATTACATACATTAAATATCATCAGAAGTGGCAGCCCCTTGTTAATGACAGGCATATATTAGGTTATTTTGGTTTTCGCTATCAAACGTCCAGAGACAAACTGGTTTTTTGGACAATCATTGGATGGTAAGAGGGTATGTAATTAATTAGAATTAGAATCAGTAAATTTTGAACTTTAGGAACAACAAAACATGAAAAAGAGGATATAACGATGCCTATTTACAGACACAAGAATTACGCCGTCAACATTGGTAATGATGGGGAAATAGTGGTGCAGAGAGGGGACTGGCTTTCGAAATACTCGGCGGCCATTCATGCAGGAGATACGACCCGGGTAAATGAATACGGAAACAAAAACAAGGGAGTTGTTGAACCGATTCCAAGTAGGAACTTGGTAACGGGCGAAAGGATATTCCATATTCCAACCTACGAAAGATGGCTGGACACGAATCCAAAGATGAAGTTAAAGGCCAATGCGTACAGGCTTATTAAGGAGTGTGAAAACAGGAGGTCCCAAGCGATCGCATTCAAGGTAATATCGAGGTTTGAAGTAGTTGAAGGCCTGAGAGAGCGTGTCAATGACCCGAGTAGAATAGACCAGGGCAGAGCAGGGCTGTGCCCCGCGGCCTCCCTGATATTCCAACTCGCCACCGATAAACCTGACGTTTATGCCCAGTTCGTCATCGACTTGTTCGAAAAAGGCGTTGGACGAATCGGAACCTGGCAAGTCGAGCCATCTAACGACTTAAAGATGTACCAAATACCTTTAAGTGGCTCTGGCGGGTTCAAAGTTCACGCTGCCGATTGGATTCCGATGGCAAGTATCAGGGATTCCGAAAACTGGTTCTTTGATTATCAGCAAATAGACGAGCAATGGCACTGGTCGATAAACTGGCTAGCTCAGATAGTAAAATCGGGTGGAGCGACCTTTAATGAATTAGAAAGTTGGCTCAAAAAAGCTGGCTATACGGAGGTTATCAAGGGAGAGGGATCTACTTGGCCGGAAGACAATCAGAGAACACGTGGCAATATAAAACTTGCAAGCGATTACTATGTCCTTGGATACAAGATCATTCTTCGAATTGACGCCAATATCTTGTATCTCGACTGGCAAGCTCGAGGCGAAAATGAAAGATCAAATCATGTCGTCGTTTTGACGTCCAAAGTAAATTTTCAAAATGTCGGTGGGAGGGAGAATTTATCAATGACGGTCTATACATGGGGGAGCGGAACCCATCCGATACCTTTGGGCGGACAATTATCTGTGGAAGATTTTCTTAAATATTACTATGGCTTTGTTGCTGCGAAATTCTGACGATATTCTTCAATACACCTCTGCTAAGCGAAGTATGCAACCATGGTCCTCAACTCAGACTTCCAGAGATTGTAATCAAAGCCGAAGGCATAACTGTGCCACGTTCGGACTATTTAAAAGGCGTCAAGTATCGGTTGAACGCGTTGGGCTTTGGCACTGGCCCAGTAGACGGTATCATGGGGCCATGTATATGTAAAGCCGTCATAACCTTGCACAAGACCTATCCCCCCTAAAAGAAGATGGTATCCCCGGTCTAAAGACACAAGCGAAGCTGTGCTAAGTTTGTGGCTACTGATATTAATGACCACCGGTTTAATCCATTACGCACTGCGGCATTCTTCGTAAACACGATGGGTCATATTATAGAAGTTTGCCCTCTCTGCTAAGCGAAGTTTTCAACTTTGATTCATTGAAAATGTAATTCCTGCTGCCTGTATGGGTGATTCAACAGCATATGGTGGGTTAAAAATGGCGGGTTTTCCGCAGGTTTAGATTGGGGATGACCAGGAAGAAGATTCAAAACTAGATATGGAGGCAAATAATTAGAATCTTATATTATTAGAAAATAATATCAATTTTAATTATTGTAACCCAAACCCAAACCCAAACCCAAACCCAAACCCAAACCCAAACCCAAACATTACCTCCTCCATACCGGCAGGAGTAACTCTTCTACCTTTACAGTTCTTGGTCTCAGGTTCGCCCTGTTCCTTTTTTGGATTGTTCACAATATAAGTTTCTCCAATTGCTCAGCATTTTCCGGGAGGGAAATTATTTCTTTAGTTTTTGCATTCAATAATATCATAACAGGTACCCCCAGAATATAATAATCGTTGGCGACCTTACTCCGCAGACCTTCAGATGCCCGAAGGTGGATCCATCCATTCAACTCCTTTACCTTCAGTTTCCAGGACTGTACCTCGGTATCAGTCTCATCCACACTGATTGCAACTATATCTAACTTATTTTGAATTTCCGGTTGCTGGAACCAGGGGTAAAGTTTTCCAACCATTTCTTTGCAATGACTGCAGTCTGCTGACCAGAATAATAGAAGAATGAAACTTTTCTCAGTTGAGTAAGTATTTAATTCGAACTGTTTGTTCTCCATATCCTGCATAATAATATTTGGAGCAATTGTTCCGGGAACCAATGTTTCAATGCCCTTCAACCTTTTATTGATTTCCTGACGTTTGGAAGTGAGGCAATTTGGGTCGTTAAGATAAGGTTGTAACATTTTTATTCCTTTTTCAATATTGAAACTTTCGTAGCCTTTGAAAAAATAATCAACCATCCATCCATAAACCATTGGGTTACCCTCCCGGGCCTTTTCAATCGCAATTTTTCCGGCATATGTAAACAGCGAATCTCTCAAAGCAATATTCGTGGCTAATTCTCCGTACAGGTTTACAAATCCATCCATCCATTCCTTCATTCCGGTGGTCTTTAACATAAGTGTATCGCTGAAATCCATCTCTTCAAAATAATTGTCTCTTAAGCTTTGTTTTCTATCAACCTCATTACCGTTCCAGTCAATTTTTGGAATATGCTGGAAACCAATCATGTTACTCATAAACAACGTTTTATATTGTTTGATTTGTGCAGTGATCCATTGGTTAAAAGCTGAGCGTCTCTTTTCATATTCAGTAATGCCATTATTGTAAAATGAGGAATTGGCATCGTCGTAGTTCAATAAAAAATTCTGCAAAAGACCCAGCATCGCCTTTTGTTTTGCATTTTCCTTAAGAAACCTGGAATAAGCTGTGTTTTCTCTTTCGTCTTTCTGAAACCATGTACTATCACCATTGTTGCAATAAATGGGATGCACCCACAAATCTAAATCCTGGTTGTATATTATTATTCGCTTTTCAGAAGGGTAAGGAGCACTTGAAGCTTTTTCTTTGTAATCGAATCGCAGAACAAATTCACCTGGCAGGTAATCTTTTGAAACCTGAATGGTTGTTGTTTCTCCATTTTTTACCATTTCAACTGCAGCAATAGGCTTTATGGTATTTGCCCCTGTTAATGGGAGCAGGCTTATTTTGCTTTCATACACGCCACGTAAATGAATGGTTATAGTCGTATCAAGGGCTTGGGTCGATTCAGAAAACAGAACGATAAACCACAGCACAGAATTTAGTGTAGTTGACAAGACAGTGGTTTTAAGAATCTTGTTAATATTTGAATACAAATTTATCATGTTGAATTGACCGTTGGTAAATATATTATTAATCAACTTTCAATAGCACTTTAAGTATTGCAATAGAAAAAATCAGATAATCAGCCACATCAAATAATTTGAAGCATCAGGTATGCTGCTATATCATAATGGTCAGTCTTTGATGCAACGAAGTGAATTGCCGTCCGCTTTACTGTACTGGTACATATCGCTGGTGCTACTGGTAATGCCCAGGTACCATCCACCGGGATTGGGGAGTTGGTAGTACTGGCTGCTACTCCAGAAATAGCCGTAAGAACCGGTATTCCACAGTATACCACCGAGATAGTTCAAACCTCCGGCGGCATGGAGCTTTAAAACGGATGCATATGCATCGTTGTAGTTATTCCATCCGCCATTGGCATCAGCATTTATCCACTCCGTTTGTGTAGGAATTCGCCAACCTGTACCAAGAAGAATTGTGCATGGGTCATTGTCTGCTGTCCAGTCCCCGTTTTCAGAAATGGGCGGTCCAATCCACGTTGTGGGTGGAATACGGGTTGTTCCATCATCAGCATAGCCTTGCTTTTTATTAAACTGCCAAAACCAACCCCTCGCCGATTCAGTGATATCAGTGGCTGAATTCGCCTGATTATCGGCACCCAGGTTTTGGGTTAACCAGCACTTATTTTGGCCTGATAAATTGGTTTTTACTATTCCGTAAGTTACTGTTTTGTCAACAGGGGCTACTGATCCGGCTGTGTGAGTTACTATAAGGGTGAGGGGGCATAGTAAAGTGGTAAAGCTCGTCTGGTAACCATATGAAGTTCCCACAATATTAGTTGCGTAAGCTCTTAAATAGTAAAGAGTATTCGGAGTTAACTCCGTGAGGTTACTGGTGAAAGCACCGAACCCTCCACCATCCGTAGTTTTATAGTTTGCAATGGTGGGATTTTGGTTGGTGTTCCAGCAAACACCCCGTGATAATACATCGGTGCCACCCGTTGAGGTTATATTTCCACCGCTTATGGCAGTTACGTCAGTAATTGAGGAAACAACATTTGTAGTTACTGTTGGTAAAGTCAGAGTAGTAAAGGTTATCTCATCCCCATACGCTGGTTGGACACTATTAGTAGCATAGGCTCTTAAGTAATATGTTGTACCTGGCAGTAGTCCGGTGATTGAGCTGGTGAAGCTCCCGGTACCTGTCCCATCTAGTGTTATTGAATTCGATGTGGTAGGATTTGGTAATGTGTTCCAGCAAACTCCACGAGCTGTAACCTCAGCTCCACCATCAGCTGTAACATTTCCTCCGCTTTCTGCTGAATTTGAGGTTATTGAAGTTACCGGTGATGTAGTTACTGTAGCTAATCCTACAGAACTTGTGGTAAAGGAAATTATATTTCCATAACCTGTCCCTTCACTATTGGTTGCAAATGCTCTGACATAATACAGGGTACTTGGTGTTAACTGGGTAATGGTGCTGGTATACGAACCCATCCCGGAACCATCTGATGTCTTGTTGTTCGATATTGTAGGGGATAGAGTTGTACTCCAGCATACTCCCCGATTCTTTACATTTGAATTACCATCATCTATAACTTTTCCCCCGGTCGTTGCCTGGTTAGTTTGGATGTTAGTTACCGGTTCAGTTGACACAGTTGGTTTTCCCTTTTTACAACCTGTAAAAAACAAAATAACACATGCTATGAAAAAAGCCTTAAGTATTACTTGATTTGTCAAACCTTTTTGATATGATCTCATGACCTTAATTATTTGAATTTAAAAAATTATCACTTTTTCTTTTTCAGCAATTAAAAGTCAAATTAAAAGTTGTTTGGTCGGGAATACAGTTAAAATAATATGTCTTATCATCTGATTGACTTAGTCCTTGACACATCTTACCGCAGTTCCAAATTTTCTATTTCCATCAATTCGGTATATCTGGCTATGATCAGCATCCAGGTAACGATACCAGCATTGAGTATCAATTATAAATGTTGAAGTCCAGAAGTCTGTAAAGTATCCTAGAGATTCATAAGTTCCACTACCAGAGCGGTCTCCTGATGGCATTGCGGTGAAGAGCGAGGAGTTAGTTGCACCCGTATTGGGTGAATTCCAATAGGTTGTCCCTGCTGCTTTGAGTTTCCCTCCTTCATTTGTACCTCTCCATCCTGCAGCATTTGCCGATGTTTGATCCATCCCAAGTGTCATTTCCAGTACTTTCCATTCATAATCTGACGGGATATGCCATCCAACAGGACAAACCCCCTGGCTCATTTCGATTGTGGAATATTGCATCATTTCATCCCATTGATATAATCCCCCGTATAAACTGCAGTTTGATTCATTGTCATTATAACAATATTTTTCGATAACTGAGTTATCTGTCTGATCAGCTGCGCCATTTATCCGAACTCCAACATTCAGGTTTTCAGCAAACCAGCACTGATTCCCAATTTGTACTGTCAGATAAGTTTTGCCATCACGAGGATCCAGTAAACGAGTTCCACATATAAAATCTGTTTTAAAATTAACCTCATTCCCATATGCTGTACTAACGCTGTTAGTAGCATAAGCCCGCACATAATATGTCGTATTGGCTGTTAATCCTGTCATGCTGCTTGTAAAACTGCCTGAACCTGTACCATCGGAAGTTTTGCTGTTGCTCGTTGTCGGACCTGAGGCAGTATTCCAGCATACACCTCGTGCAGTGACTGATGCTCCTCCATCGCTGGTTATATTTCCACCGCTGCTGGCAGTAGTTTGGGTAATAGATGTAATATCTGTTGTAGTAAGGGTAGGTGCAACAGTTGTGACTGGATTTGTAGTAAAAGTCACTTCATTCCCATATGCTGTACCTATACTATTAGTAGCATAAGCCCGCACATAATATGTTGTATTGGCTGTTAATCCTGTCATGCTGCTTGTAAAACTGCCTGAACCTGTACCATCAGAAGTATTGCTATTGCTTGTTGTTGGACCTGAACTTGTATTCCAGCAGATACCACGTGCAGTGACTGTAGCTCCGCCATCACTGGTTATATTTCCGCCGCTGACTGCTGTAGTTTGGGTGATAGATGTAATGGCTGTTGTTGAAAGAGTAGGCACAACAGTTGTGACTGCATTTGTAGTAAAACTCACTTCATTTCCATAACCCGTCCCCTCACTGTTGGTCGCAAATGCTCTGACATGATACAGAGTATTTGGTGTTAACTGAGTAATACTGCTGGTAAAAGAACCCATTCCGGAACCATCTGCAGTCTTGTTGTTGGTTATTGTTGGTGATATATTTGGACTCCAGCATACTCCACGATCCTTTACACTTGCATTTCCATCATCTAATACTTTTCCTCCGGTTGTTGCCTGGTTAGTTTCAATGTTGGTTACGGGGCTAGTGGATACCGTTGGTATATCCTTGCAACCTGTGAAATACAAAAAGACAATGGCAACAAAAAATACCTTTATTATGTTTAGATTCATCAAGTCTTTATGCAATGATTTCATAATCTTAAGATTTATTTTTAAAAATGATAGCAGGTAGAAAAATGATTCAGGTCAAGCTTCTTATTTTTCTTCTTTAGTCAGATTATTTCTTTATGAAAACAAATTCACCTCCTTTGTCATCAACATTTTCAATTACTCCATACCGTGGCTTAGCATCGCTGTTGTTTTCGACTGCAGTCTGAAAACTTTTGAAAAGTTGATCTGACGTAAATACTTGTTCGTTAATGTCGGCTAACTGTTCAATGAGGTATTTTGTAAAAGCACTTCGGTCAGGAACCTTCGTTAAGGTTCCGCTTGTCATAGCTTCACGGCTGGGAAGTTTATAAAGATCCTGAGGGGCTTCTGCACGGTCAATGCTAACAAACCTCGATTTGAATATTGACCCTGAAAAGCATGCATCAGCAATAAGCAAAATATGCTTTGATTTTATCTCTTTTAAATAATCAACCAATTCACTGTTGGGGAACCATTTATCCTTACTGTCTTCTCTGGCATCGGAAGGCAACCAGAAGCCCACATTGGAATTCTCATTCCAAAACCCATGCCCTGCATAAAAGATTAATAAATTATCTTTTTGAGTTACCTTTTTAGCCAGATACTCCAGGGCATTAATTATATCCTTCCTTGTCGGATTCTTAATTACCTGTACGTTCTCAGGACTGAAGGTATATTTAGAGATGAGAACATTATATAGTTTCTGGGCATCATTTATCGGCCTGTCGAGTGATTCAAACTTAGGATCCTGATAATCATTGACAGCTATTATTAATCCATAAAAGATCGCTTCATTTTTAATGCTATCAGCAAAGGCCACCTCAGGTGGTTCATATTCCATTTTAATTACTTCAGTTAATTGGTTGTTCTTGTCGTCGATAGCCGTAATTAGAATTTCATTCGTACCCGATTCTAACCATACTGGAGTTTTAAATACACCTGCTTTATCGACTTCAACTTTCTCAGACTTAACAATTACGGTTCCTCCGATTCCACTGAATTTTTCAATTCTGCCGATTAGCTCAACCCTGGAATCAGTAGTTTTGAATGTCGTACCTTTCGTAAAAGAAGGGGCAATTATTTGAATTTCAGACTTTGCGACTTCATTCTTGTTTTTAGCGTTTAAAATTATGGAAACGCTTTCACTTCTTGTGACTTGTCCCTGAAGCAAAGAAAACCATAAAAGGAAAAGTAATATCGAATTTATTCTTTTTGCATTCATTGCTTATAATTAATTGATTTATTATTCCATATTTAAAATGTATAATTAAAATTCAAAATTGGCGCTTTATAGGTTAGATTATAGTCAGGAATTATTAAAAGTTTATTATAATGCTCACTCTTTGAAGTATATTTTAGTTTTGANGCAACCCATATTGTAGAGGCACCAATAATACAGATAGTTGATACTGATTTTTGATTTTGATATTTTTTGATATAATAATCTTCTTCTACGGGATTATTCGTATTTAAGAAATTATCATAGCTGGTATTTGAGGAACTTTTAAAAATGATTGAGGTAGTAATTAATCCATACCCGGCAATACCCATTATCCAATAAGGTCCGTTATTATGAATTTTAGATAAGCCTAATCCGGGCAGTGCTATGGATTGCAGTAACAAACTTCCAAGACTGTAATGTTTAACAGCTTTATAGATTTCCTCAGGAGCAGCCTTTACCAGATGTTTTTCTAAGATTATAGTAATATAAACCTGAACCTCATCTTTAACATTATCGGAGGTATAATGCCAGATGATTTTTTTCCCGTTTCCCCCACCGATGCTGTCACCAATATCTCCGCTGAGTGATTGAGAATTAATAATAGACCCTTTTGAATCTGTAACGTCCAGTTTAATAGTATATTTTTCACCAGGTTTACTGTTCAGAATGTCATATTTTATAACAAGATTTTCTCCCTGTAGTTCCAATAATGGTTTAGGTATAGTTGGAATTTCCTGGGCAAGACAGCATTTTAATTGGAATAAAAGCAAAAAGGGCAAAATAGATGCTGATATTTTATTCATATTTTATAATAATTAATGAATCTTAAAGAACTTATCAGGTCATATAAAAGACTTTTGTTACATGGACAAACCACTTTATCAACGGTCAATAAACTTAGTATTTTATACCAAATTTAGTAAATAGTTAACTTAAAGCCAATATATTAGTTCATTATTATCTGTCATATTTATGCTAATTTTAAACTAATTCCAGATTTCAATCACGCCTTATAGAATAAGTAGTACATACTTTTGATTTTTCTAAAAATTTTGAATTCAACTTATTTTTCTTTAATTTGTAACATTAAGTACTTTATTGTTTTTTTAGAAATCAACTATAAACCTTGTTTTATGGATGATTCGCAAGATATCTACATTACTGAAGACGAATTCAGGAGAAGATATGAATATAAATCGTCTGATTTGTTGGGCGAGGGTGGATTCGCACAGGTGTACAAGGCATACGATAAACAATTTAATGAGTTCGTTGCTTTGAAGTTTTACAACAAAGGGGAAAAAGGGAAGTATGATGTTTTGCATGAAATGAAGGATTCCCGTGGTTTCTCCCATAAAAATATTATCCGCGTACATGACGCATTTGTTGTCAGATGTGAACAGGCTGGTATCTATTCCTATGTTCAGATAGGTGTTCTCGAATATGCGAATGGTGGAAATTTAAGGGATTTTATTGATACTAAACCTCCTGAAGGTAAATTTATTAAAGTATTGACAGAAATTCTGGAAGGATTGAAATATCTCCATTCTGAAAAAGGTATCATCCATAGAGACCTAAGCCCGGAAAACATCCTGATGTACCTGGATGGTGAAAAATGGATACCTAAGATTTCAGATTTTGGAATATCAAAGAAACTTGACTTTGTTTCAACAGCAGTAGACCAGAAAAAATCAACCCAGCTCCTTGGGAAAATTGAATACATGGCACCCGAACAGTTTTACCCTGAGAAGTTTGGCATTGGTGGTAAGATAAGTACGAATGTGGATTTATGGGCCTTTGGGATTATTTTATATGAATTGTTCATGCACAGGACCCCCTTTGGTGATAAAACTGGTGATAATCCTGTAAGTGCGATTCAGTCTATCACAAATGATTCTGTTCATAATATAGGAGATATTCCTTACCCTTACAGGAAGGTAATTGAAAGGTGTCTGGTAAAGGAGGCCTGGAAAAGGGTTAAAAACGCTGAAGAGCTAATTTCGATTTTAACAATCAATGAGGGACAATTAAAAGTAAAATCGAGGAAAACAATTCCTATCGAAGAATTAAAAAAGAAGACCGTAAATCTGAAATGGGCAGGAATTTCTTTGGGTGCCGTAATTCTAATTATTGGAGGATATCTTGCGATTGAAAAGTTGTCCGGGCCCACCTCTATGAAAAGTGCCAATGAGACTGATAGCGTGATGAAGCATGAAAAATACTCAGTCAAATTGAATGAGCTTTCAAATAAAACAAAAAGTGTTCCTGCAATATCAGAATTGGATTTAGATAAGAAAAATAGAATTCAAATAATTCGAGATAGCATTTCAGTTTTTCTTGCTAAGAAGCAATTCTCAGGAGCAAAAATATTTTATGAAAAATTACCTGAAGATTTAAAATCTGATTCAGAGCTAAAACTTTTATATCGCCAAAGTTCGATTTCATTAGCTGCATTAACTCTAAACAATCTGATACAAAACAAAGATTTTAAAAAAGGGAAAGAATACTTTAAAGAATTGAAAGACCCGGTCAAAAAAAATCCGGAGATAGTTAGGTTGTATAAGAAGATAATTTCGTCTATTGCAATTGATTCTTTAATAAAAGAAGGCAATAGTTATTATGAAAATAAGAATTACGACAAAGCGGAAAGCTCTTTTAAATTAGTTATAGCTAATTATGATAGTAAAAATTATGTCGCAGATTCGATGATTAAGAGAATTGATGTTCTAATTTCAAGCGTTGGTCCGGATAAAAATACTAATCCCCCGACCAAAGATTGTTTGCAACAATATTCCGGTAGTAATCTGAAAGTAGGAGAATCCCCTGACCCCATGAAAATTAAGCTTTTAAGTATTTGTCTTACGGTATCTAAAATGAATATTACACTCGAAATTCAACCTTTAAAAGACCCGGTTACAATACATAATCCACTTTCAAATGATGCTTTTTATATTGAATTTGATAACGGTTCGCAACAATTAAAACTTAAAGATGTCCGTGGAGTGATTACCAACAGAAAATTGATTAATCCCAAAGCTACTAAAGTTGAACTTGAATTTGACAGATTGCCTAAGGATGTCAAAACATTCAATTTAATGGAGGGCAAAAATCAAAAGGATACAAATCAGCAGTATTGGAATTTTAAAGGTATTCGATTAGTGGAGTAATTTTTTATAAACATGCTTTATTTTCTTCTTAAACTTTTCTTTTTCCTGGCATGAAAGACAATACTTCAGTACAAAAATATTATAAAGCCTTATTCTCAGTCTGAGAATATTCATTTGAAGGGTGAAAGACCAAT
>JBEKDR010000132.1:0-11085 GCA_050014255.1 Bacteroidales bacterium
TCCTGAAAGGTTGCTTGTATAACTTCCTGTCCCGGTCCCATCTGTTGTTATAGAATTGCTTATGGTCGGGTTTGCTGTTGTCGCCCAGCAAACTCCTCTTGCAGTAATGACTCCACCACCGTCAGCTGTAATATTTCCACCAGAAATCGCCGTCGATAAAGTAATTGAAGTAGGTGAAGTTGTTGTAAGGGCAGCAGCTGTTATAGGGCTAGTTGTAAATGAGAAATCATTTCCATATGCAGTACCGGCACTGTTGGTAGCGTATGCACGTATATGGTATGTTGTAGCCGCCACTAATCCTGAAAGGTTGCTTGTGAAACTTCCGGTTCCAGTGCCATCAGTCGTTTTAGAATCGCTTATTGTCGGGTTTTCTGTCGTTGCCCAACAAGTGCCCTTTGCGGTGATCGCTCCACCACCATCAGATGTGATATTTCCACCCGAAACTGCTGTTGTTAAAGTAATTGAAGTAGGTGTCGTTGTTGTAAGAGTGGCGACTCCAATTTGGCTTGTTATGAATGAAACTTCATCTCCATATGCAGTACCGGCACTATTGGTGGCGTATGCACGTAAATAGTATGTAGTGCCCGGCAATAATCCTGAAAGGTTGCTTGTGAAACTTCCGGAACCTGTCCCGTCTGTCGTTATAGAATTGCTAATGGTTGGGGTTGCTGTGGTTGCCCAGCAAACTCCCTTTGCGGTGATAGCAGCATTACCATCAGATGATATATTTCCACCAGAAATCGCTGTTGTTAACGTAATTGAAGTAACTACAACCGTTGTAAGCGTAGGAATTACTATTGGGGTTGTTGTAAATGAAATATCACTTCCATAAGCAGTACCGGCACTGTTGCTAGCATATGCTCTCAAATGATAAAGAGTATTAGAAGTTAAGTCAGTTATATTGCTTATAAAACTTCCGATTCCTTTATCATCAGATGTATGTGAACCAGAAATGGTGGGATTTGAAGTAGTACCCCAGCATACTCCACGTGCTGTCACCGCAGCTCCTCCATCCTTGGTGATTACACCACCGCTGGTAACAGAGTTAATTGTAATATTTGTTACAGCATCAGTAGTTAAAGTCGGCATTACAGGGTCTTTTTTGCAGCTGGTGATAATTACAGCTCCAGATACAATGTAAATCAACCCTAAAAAAGCTATTTTTCTATTCATTCCACTGTTGTTAATGATTGTTAATATTGCAGTATAATTTATTTATTAAAGAAACAAAATAACCAAAAACACTTTAAAAATTAGCTCTTCAAAAATGATCCTTTGATAACTTAATGAAGCAAATAAAGAATATTTTCTTGTCTTTACAATATTATTTTGATTAACAGCTAAAAACTGATGATAAACTATAGTTTTTAAATAAACTGATAAAATGACCTATTCTCGTTTAATATTTGTTAATTATTTTTTAATCTTTTTTCCGGTTGCACTAATAGTCAGTTCTTCTTTAAGTTCATAAACATGAGGAATCTTGTACAGCGCAAGATGCTTAGAACAATGCTTCATTATCGACTCCCCGGTTACTCGATTTTTAGCATCTTTCCTTATTACAACTGTCGCTTTCAGCATTTCTCCTTCAATTTCATCATCTATGCCCTCGACTGAGCAGTCAATAACTTCAGTTATCTCTAATATAACCGCTTCAATCTCTTTTGGACTTATTCGTTTGCCACGGACTTTAATAATCTCTTTTTTCCGTGCTGTTAAATAAATATAACCATCTTTATCAATAGTCCCGAGATCACCGGTAAAGAGCCATCCATTCCTGAGAGCATGCCTGGTGCCCTCCTCATCAGCAAAGTAACCCTTCATAATATTTTCTCCACGAGCTATCACTTCCCCGGTTTCCCCTGGTTTTATTCCTTTCCCCTTTTCATTTATTACTTTAAGTTCAACTCCAGGGATTCCTTTTCCCATGGACCCTTTTTTCTTTTCATACAATTCAGGTGGCAGATAAGAGAGCCGAGCTGTCGCTTCGGTCTGACCATACATTACAAAGAATTTAACTGCAGGGAAACTTTCACGAAACTCGTCAATAAAAATTGTCGCCAACTTGCCTCCTGCCTGTGTAACATATTTTAAGTCAGGAAAAACAGTTTTTTTGAAAGAGTCTGATTTTCTGAGAAGAATCTGAAAATGGCTTGGAACTCCTGCAAAACCGGTACATTTATGTTCTTTAAGATCTTTAATTATACTTCCCAGAAAGATAAACGAATTATTCAGGACAATAGAACCCCCAACCCTCAAATGAGTATGGAGAAGGGATAGTCCATAGCAATAATAGAATGGTAATACTACAAGCATCCTTTCATCCTGTGATAATTTCAGGTATTCAACGATAGATTCCGAATTTGAAATAAGGTTTTTATGAGAGATCATTACTCCTTTTGGTTTTCCTGTCGAACCGGAAGTGAATATGATCTCCGCACAGATTTCTTTGTCAAAAATTTTATCGATTTGTTTCTTTCCTTTTGGCTTATAATCATAAACAGTATCAGATAATAAACATTTAGTGGATTGCAGTTCAAGCCTTTTCTCGTTCTCCTTTGTAAGGAATATCAGAACCGGATTTGTTAGTTCTTTGATGTAATTGAAATTCTCTTTTTCGATACTGGGATCTAAGGGTATACAGATATTCCCTGATTTAATAATGGCAAGGTAAGATGTTATAAAGAATAAATCATTTATCGAAACAAGAATTATATGTTTATTCCGACCTACCTCTTCTTCTAACCAGGATGCAAGGTTTAGGGAAGAGGTATAAAGTTGATTAAAGGAGATTTCTTCTTTTCCAACAAGAAAAGGTTTATCCAGATAGGCGGTTTTTTCAAAAAAATAATCAAATGCGTTCATTATGCCAATTCGTTATATTATAGTATATTACGTTTAGAGATTTACTTTTTACATAACACATTATGCTGGAGATATAACTTCTTCTGTTACATAGCTCTTTCACTTCTTTACAAATATCTGATCTTCAGCTTAGTACTATATCGGTCAATTCAACAACCCTAAACCCGAAACGGCTAACCTTTAACTTGTACCAAATTAATCTATTTCCCATAATAGTTTCTGATTGGAGCCATCCTTAAATATTCTGTTGTTCTTTTCTTTCTCTCAAAATTGTTAAACAAAGCTTTTACTTGTTTTTCTGATTCCCCCATTGCTTCAGCAACTTCTTTCGGGGAATAACCATTCTCAAATCCATACCAGTATCTGTCCATCAATCCGAAAGGCAGCTGAAAGAAGAACTCTTCTTGGGTCTGTTCTGCAGAATATGTATCAGTTGTAGGGGTTCTTTCAATAATTGTTTTTGGAACGCCGAGGAATTTTGCTAACTGGTAAACCTGCGTTTTATAGAGATTTCCGATTGGCATGACATCTGCTCCGCCATCTCCGTATTTTACAAAGAACCCTTGTTCCTGCTCATGTTTATTTGGTGTTCCGATTACAGCATAATGAAGCGATTCTGCATGGTAATATAATGTTGCCATTCTGGATCTCTGCTTGAAATTGGACGCTGCTACAATCTGGAGATACTCTTTTACAGGGAGTATCTTGTCCTCAATATTCCCTTTGTTGTCAATAATTGTAAGAGTGAAAACAGGAGGAAGGTTATCGGATAGTCCACTTTTCTTTATCCCTATTTTCATTTTATGTGTTTTTGGATTATACTCAGGGAATATTCGTCTGACTGCTTCGTCCCGTCTTTCGTAACATTTGAATCCCGCAACAGCAGGAGTAATATCTTCTTTGATCGCATTTACTCCAAATTTGAGCGCAAGCTCTATAGCAAGCTTTTCACTTTCGAGACTGGAATCCTTTTCGGGCATCATAATTCCAAGGACTCTTTCGGGACCAAAAGCCTTTGCAGTAAGAGCAAGGCAAACAGATGAGTCGATGCCTCCACTTATGCCAACTACAGCTCCCAGTCGTTTTATATTGTGCAGGACATCTTGTTTCAGTTTTTGGATTATTTCGTTAGCTACTGCTTCTACATCTTTTAGCAGAATAATATCTTTGGTAAACGGTTCTTTTGGGTTCATAGTTAATTAATTTAAAAAAATAATTTATTAAATTAGAGATCGCTAATTATTTTAAGATTTTTCAGATCGGTGGTTTTAAACTCTTCATTATGATTTTCAATGAATTGATAATAAAGGAGATGAGTTGAAATCACGGAACTCAGTACCATGTTGTCGATCTCAGAAGAAACACCTGTTTTTTCTATTTTTGAAATTAGCCCAGATACAGAATTATAATTAAAAATACCTGCCCTCATGAAATAAGTTTCTGAGAGTAGATATTTTACATATTCGGGTTCTTCTTTTGATAAAAAAACACTTTTTATAGGTGCTCTGTAAGCTTGCTTCGGCCTTTTAAGTATTTTATCAGGAATTCTGTTTTTCAGTAGCTTTTTTAACAAATACTTTTCATTAAGCCCCTTCAGTTTGTAATCTGCAGGTAATGATGAACAAAGCTCTATTACACGGTAATCCAAAAACGGGTATCTTCCTTCAACCGAGTTAGCCATAGCCATTCTGTCTCCCTGGGAGGAAAGAAGATATCCTGACATAAAAATAGTTGTCTCAAGCCATTGTGATTTTGCGAGTTGGTCCCAGGAATCAAAGTTTTCAGGAAGTCTTTTTTCAAGTTCATTCAAAACTGAATAACCTTTAAGAATTTGTTTTATATCGTCAGAAAAGTGCTTCTTTATATGATTTGAATTATTCCACCTTAAAAGATGAGAATAAAACGGATTATTAATATCCTCCAATTTGTACCCGTAAAACATCTCAAGCATTTTAGGATTTAAGTCTTTCATCTGTGTTAGATACGGGTATAATTTTTTGAGAAGAAGAGGTCTGATTTTCGAATCGGGTTGTGAAGCCCAGAATCTTTTTATTTTTGCTTCTTTGAAAACATCATAACCTGCAAGAATCTCATCTGATCCTTCACCTGTTACAACCACCTTAATCTTATTATCTCTTACAAGTTTAGAAAGCAGGAGCATAGGCGCCGGGGCTGTACGGAGCATAGGTATTTCCGAATGCCAGACAACTTTAGGAAACGAATCTGAAATATCTTTTGAAGAACAAATCATAGATTTATGCGTAGTATCGAAATACTTTACAGCTTCATCCTGATAGGCACTCTCATCAAAGTCTTTCTCGGCAAAACCAATAGAAAAGGTATTTAGAATTCCAGGTTCAATATCTTTTATATATGCGACTGTAGCACTTGAGTCAATACCTCCGCTTAAATAGGCGGCAACCTCCACATCAGCCCTCAAACGGATTCTGACAGCATCAGAAAATACTTCATGGAAATAGTCCATAGCATCCTGAAATGACAGGGTTGAATCAGGTTTATTGAAACTTAGATCCCAAAATTTTCCAATAGTTAACCCATTCCGGTCAAAAATTGCATAATGTCCGGGGGACAATTCAAAAATATCTTTAAAAGCTGTATTCGGAGTAATAGTGGCCCAGAAGGTATAAACCTGTGCTAAATTTTCAGGGCAAAGTTCACGGGCTATAGTCTTTTTCTGAAACAGCGCTTTTATTTCTGAAGCGAATGAAAATACCCCATCATGAATGTTATAAAAAAAAGGGCGAATGCCAACTCTGTCCCTTGCAATGAATAACTCTTCTTTTTGTTTATCCCATATAGCAAAAGAAAATTGGCCGTTTAATAAATCAAGACATTTCTTGCCATAAACTGCATATAACTGAACCAAAACTTCAGTATCTGATTTAGTCGTGAAAGTTATTCCCTTATTTTCAAGATCTACTCTAAGTTCTTTATAGTTAAATATTTCGCCATTGAAAACAATCCAAAATCGGCCGGAAAGATCTGATATTGGTTGTTGTCCTCCTTCAATATCTATTATACTTAACCTTACACTTCCTATAGTCGCAAAAGGGGAATGGAAAACGCCGCTTTCATCAGGTCCGCGATAATTGATAGAACGAAGCATAGATTCAACATTACATAGGCTGTTCTCTTTGCAGTTGAAATCAATTATTCCACTGATTCCACACATAATCGATTATTGCTTTTTCCGAATTACAAACTCGCTGATTGCATTGATTGATTCAAAGTTTTCCTCCAAAAGGTCAGTATCATTAGTTTTTATTCCAAACTCTTCTTCAATGAATGAAATCAGCACCATGAATCCCATCGAATCGAAGTATCCCTCTTTGAAAATGAGAGAATCGTCTTTAATTTTTTCTTTTTCGGCATAAACTGCCTGCAGAACATAATTTTTTATTTTTTCCCTGATTATTGCATTATCCGTCATAATAATATATTGTGTTAAATTTTTATTTTTTTCTTTACTCTTTGACTCATGTTGCTCTTTAATCAATTTATTCACTAAAATACTGCATCTTATGAAAGTTAATTAATTTTCTATGCTCCTCTTTGAGTCAGTGTAATAGGATACCAAGAAAGAAATTAAATTTAGCAAAACTAAAATTAAAGACTTTGTATATAGAATTTAAGATTCCCATTATATATGTTTTGGATAGTCAAATCAGAAATTTTATCCTTTTTTATAATAATTGTTATAACGTCCGTAACGACTTTTCTTCAAATTTAAATCATTATAAATAACATCAAAATTTTCAATTCTGTTAGTGGCAAGCATGTTAAGGATATCTTTAAAAACATCTTTTCGGGTATGATTATTTCTGCAAATTAAAAGATTAAGACTGGCATATTTCATCATCAGAGCAGCATCAGCAACCAACCCGACAGGAGTAGTATCAATAATTATATATTCATATTTGGTTTTCAAATAATTGATAAGATCATCGAGTTTCCCGGATTCAATCAACTCTGCAGAATTAGGTAAAATAGGTCCGGATGGAATAAATGAGAGGTTTTCAATGTTTGTCTTTATAATGATGTCATCCTTCGAAGATTTATTGATCATGTAAGTTGAAAGGCCGATAGAGTTAACCTCCTTGAATTTTTCATGAAGAGTGGGCCTGCGCAGGTCACAATCCATAATAATAGTTTTATATCCTACTGATGCAATTGATGCAGCGAGGTTAAAGGATATAAAACTTTTCCCATCCTGTGGTTGAGAAGAGGTTATCCCAAGAACCTTTAGTGGTTCGGATTTAAATCTTAGAAACAGACTGCTTCGTAAATTTCTGAATGATTCCGCAACTGAAGAGCCAGGATAACTTGGTACAACAAGTTCTGATTTATAGGAATTACTATAAATTATGCTTAATACAGGTCTATTTAATAGACTTTCGACATCATAAATACGTGTAATTTTTTCGTTAAAGAAACTTTGTAAAATAATGAAGGTGGTGGGAATTATTAAAGCAAGCAAAAATGCAATTATCCAATTAAATATTTGTTTTGGAGAAATAATTTTGTTTGAGTTTTCTCGCGCAGGTTCCAATATTTCATAATCCGGATAATTAGATGCCATGGTAATAGCTGCTTCAGATCGTTTTTGAAGCAGGAAAGTGTAAATAGCATCACTGAGATTGAATTTTCGTTGCATGCTTACCATATTAAGTTCTGTTCTTGGCAGCTTTGAAATTTCGCCAGAAAGCTTTTCTGCTCTATAATTCAATTCGTTTTGAGTAAGATTCAGAGTATTAAGGTTATTCGTCACATTCTCAATAATTGTCTGTTTTTGTAATTTGATCTTGTTTTCAATCTGTCCAAGGAACAGGTTTTTCTCAGCATTGTTGCTTAAAATACTTGACCTTTGATTATTAAGTGACAGAAGCTCAAGAACAAGTGTATTCATTATTGGATCATTGACATTTGCTGATGATGGAGGTGCAAGTCCAGCCACATCTTTATTTTTATTAAAATAGTCTAATATGTAATTATAGTAACGCTCCTGAACCTGTAGGGTTGTCCTTTCTGTTTCTATTTTTGTCATTTGCTCTAATGCTTGTTGCCCTTGGTAACTGAGATTTGTAACCTGGTTAAGTGATCGGTAATCCTTCAATTTAGATTCCGATTTTAGAAGTGAATCAGATATTTCAGAAATTTGAGAATCGATAAAATTTATCGTACTTAATGCGATTTTATTCTTTTTTGAAAGATCTTCGTCTAAATAAGCTTGAAGATATTTATTCAGAAAGTCAACTGTTAGTCCAATATTTTTCCCCTGAAAAAAAACTTTTATTAAAGATGATTTTAAGTCCACAGGTTGTATTTTAAGTTTTTCAAGATATTGCTGAGTCAGAAAATCTAAATGATAAAACTTAAAAAATAAAAGACTATTATCTTTAGATTTAACATTAAAGTGCTCTTCATTAAGGGATACAGAAAACTTAAAATTCCTATTTCTAATAGTTTCATTAAAATTACATATTGTGTCTATTTTCAGAACATTATGTTCACTAACAATTATGTTATCAACATAATTGTAGAGGGCTACTTCATTTTCAGACGCTCTAAGTCTGAAAGATTTGTCGTCGCGAATATCAATATAAAAATTGGCATCAATTGGTTGTATATGAGATTTATCAATTGTTACTGTAAAAGGAGGTAACGGGTAAATCTGTTTTTTCTGTCCGAAAAGCTTCTTAGATTCGCTGAAATAGCCAATTTCAAGATTAAGCTTGTTCAAAGTACTTGAAACGAGAGAAAATGATGTAAGGCTATTTATATCGTTTTGAAGGTTTCTTGATTGATCATATGATCCTACTCCTCTGAAAAGATCGTTAGACTCAAGTAAGGAAGAACGTTTATCCTGGACCGGTCCGATAATGGATGTAACCTCGTACATTGTAGGTGAAAACTTGTTGATAATAAAAGCAATAGCTAAGCAAACCGCAAAGCTGGCTATGTATAAATATTTGAAAGATAAAACTGTTAATATAAACTCTTTAATATTAAAAGCCTCAGATTTTGATTCATTATAATTCGGCATATGAATAGATTTATTTTAAAATTTAACATTTGTAAAAAGCAGGACGGCAATCAGAGTTGTGATAGAACTGAGAATTGTTGTATATGTAATATTCTGATAACTTGCAGAAAGAGCTTTCAACGGCTCAACAACAATCACATCATTAGGAAGAATATAATAATAGTCCTTACCTGCGATCTTAGAATCTGACAGATCTAACTTATAATGCATTATTTTGGTCCCTTCATTCCTGATCAGAATAATTTTTTTCCGGTCACCGTATTGTGTCAGTCCGCCACCAAGTCCTAATGCTTCATAAATATTCAACTTATCCTGAATAAAAGGAAATACTCCCTGCTGCTTAACTTCACCTATGACTGTCACTTGATTATCAATATATTTGACAGTTATGGAAGTGTTAGAAACATAATCATTCAAAGCTTTCTGAATTTTCTCCGAAGCCTGAGCTGTTGTAAGAGACATAACATTTATATTACCAACAAAAGGGAAATTTATGTTGCCAGTTTCATCAACAGGGTAGCCGAGAACGCCATTGTCGGTACCACTTCTCATTTCTTCTGTAGCATTAAATATCTGACTGGTTTGTGGATCAATACTGATTACTTTTATATAAAGTTTATCAAATGGCATAATCAGCTTCTGGGTCCTGGGATTGACACCAGGTTCTTCAAGTTCATTAAGATCGTTGAAATAATCTAGCTGTTTTACGGGAACACATGAAGTTGTAAAAATAATTAATAAAATTACTGCTTCTCTATAATAACTAAACTTTGTTCTCTTTGGCATAAGTCATATTTTAAGAAAAATTATAAACCTGTTCGCTGAAAAACTGTCTTAATAGTTTTCAGTAAAATTATAAAATCTAATCGAAGAGACCAATTATCTATATATGCTAAATCTAACTCCATCCATTTTTCAAATTTAATATTGTTCCTGTCAGGTTTTATCTGCCAGAAACATGAAAGTCCGGGTTTTACAGAAAGACGCCTTAATTGCCAGCGTTTATATTGTTGGGTCTCGGTTGGAATAGGCGGACGTGGGCCAATCAACGACATCTCTCCTTTCAGGATATTAAAAAGCTGAGGCAATTCATCAAGTCCTGTTCGCCGAAGGAATCTCCCGATATTTGTAACACGAGGATCATCTTTTATTTTGAAAACTGGTCCGTCCATTTCATTTTCAGTTTCAAGATCTTTTTTAAGTTTTTCCGCATTTAAAATCATGGTCCTGAATTTATAGAGGTTGAACTGCCGACCCCTTAATCCTACCCTGGACTGTTTGAATATAATTGGCCCCTTTGAAGTAGTTTTTATTAAAATAGAAATAGCTAATAGAAAAGGTGAAAGGCATATTATCATCAAAAATGAAATACTTATATCCATAATTTTCTTTATCGCCAGTGCAAACGAATTATGTGGTATATTAATAAAAGTCAGGAACTTCTGGTTTCCAATGACAGTCTTTATAGCGTTTGTTAATTTATTATTCTTATCGGTATAATTCAAGTTGAATACAACTCCCAGTTCTTCACATGATCTGACAGTATTTCTCACTTCTGACGGAATCACCTTGGTTTTAAAATACAGTACTTCATCAATTATATCAACTTCCATCAAGTCATTGAGCACAGCCAAATATTCCTCAGGTAGCAGGATTATTGCTTTCTCATACTTTTCTTTAAGCTGAACTGATGCAGTAAAGATTGCTATTATTCTGTATCCCCACTCCTTATTTAAAATCAGACTTTCAATAAAAGGAATAGATGAATCGTCTGCAATTAATACAACGTTTATATAGTTATATCCCTTTGCCCTGTAAATCTTGAATACTTTATATTCCATTGACCTGAAAAGGAAAAGCAACAGGAGACCAAAAAGTGAAAACTCTATAAGGAACAAGCGGGAAATCAAGTAGAGCTTAAAAACAAAATAAAATATCAGCAAGAGAGTAATGATCAATACTGTAGATTGGAAATATTGGTAGAAGAGTACACTATAACGTTTTGTTCTTGGGATTTCAGCGACTTGTATTAAATAAAGAATCACAAGCCAGAAAGGAAGGATTAAAATGAAAAGCTTAAGAGTTTTGCTTTTTAAGAAAAAGAAAGCTACCTCCTCACGGTAATTTAAATAAAAAGCGCATTGAAAAGCCAGTGC
>JBEKDR010000133.1:0-10903 GCA_050014255.1 Bacteroidales bacterium
AACAAAGTGAATTTAAAAAATAATATTCATATAAAAAAATAACAAACAAAAAATAATAAATAAAATTCCAACGGTTTATGAAAAAACAAATCATGATGAGATATTGTACGAATATGCAAAACTCATTTCACGATCTGCTTATGGAAAGCTCGAAAGACCGTTCATCACTGACAGATTCTTTAAACTTAAAAACGAGACAATTAAAATCTCAGATACAATCAGAGAATGGGAGAGGGAGCAATTACTTCCTCGAGAATGTGTCTTTTGTGGCTCGAAAGAATACCTTTCGACTGATCATCTAATCCCTAGAAATAGGGGAGGTGATGATTCTTCAGATAATTTAGTACTAGCTTGTAAATCATGCAATTCTTCCAGGGGTGATAAAGGTGTATTCGAATGGCTAGGGTTGGAGAAAAAAGATGGACTGCACAGAATAGTCGCTGGAAAATATCTTAAACAGTTGCTTAGGATTCATCAGGAACAGGGTACCATGAAGGTAACAAAATATGAATTGGAGAAACTATGTAAAAGATGTCCTCTGCCTGATATTTGTTCAGAATGGGACAAAGTAAATTCATTAACATGCTTTTGTCTTGAAAGTGTACTACCCTATAAATCTTGATCTAAATATTACCTAAACATAGTTTTGATAGTTGTTTGCCTCTCGCAGGTCGGCAAGCTTTGCAATAGGAGAGAAGCAATATCAGAGAAACATCATTAGCATTTATTAAGTTTTCTATGCAATGCTAAATTCTGGTACCTGGATAACGCCAATGAAACCTGGCATTATAGCTTTCAATCTTCTTTGATTTGATAGTACAAATTGTAATAAGCAACCTCTGCACGTGTAATAGGTGTGGAGGTTTTCTTTTATTAGCCATATATTGGAAAATATGTTCGGGAGGGGTTCCGATCTTGCTAATAATATTTATAAATACACAAATAGCACTGAAAAGCCGACTTTTTTCGATAGAGTAAATTTTGGCTTAGTTACCAAAATTACTTTCTCGTCAATTTTACTTCAAGAGAAAACTAAATAAATAGCATCAACTAAAACGAAATAAAAGAAATTGAGAGAAATAAAGCTGAGAAAGCTGGTTGAGGTCGTGCTTTAGAGTTGCAATTGGATATGATGACACAAAGAAGATCAAGAATACAAATAATAACAAAGTTACTACAGGGGCACTACTAATCAGAAATTCAATGGGTTCAGCGTGGGGCGATAAAGGTTATGGATGGCTACCGTATGATTATGTATTAAGTAACCTGGCTCTTGATTTCTGGTTGCTACTCGGAATGGATTGGTTAGATTCCGGGCAATTTAGTTTATAAGACAATGAATCCCTTGCAAGCACATCCCGCCGACTGAACATATGCTCTTAAAGGTAATTCCCTCTGGCGGGAAGAGCTTGAAAAGATCAAAGATATTCAAATAGAGTGTGATTCGAAGGCACATTTGCTTTTGCATTAAACACAATCCAAATCACATCCAAAAGCAAATGAGCCATAGACATATCCCAAAGGTTTGGCATATAATATATACAAATTAAAATGCATCTTTAATCTTCATTCGATATTTGAATATTGTTTATAAAGAATTGGGGATTGTTTGTACAATTCAATCTATAAGATCAGAGTAGCTCCAAAATATATATTAAATTGCTTTGAAATCTTGCCTATTTTAAACGTTTAGTTTAATTAAAAAAATAATAATATGACAATTGATGATGATGACATCGTTGAAGATACAGACGACGAATTAAATTTGGAAGATGAGGATGAAGATGATGCAGAGGATGAGTTAAATCTGGATGATGAAGATGAGGACGATGAAGAAGATACAGATAAGTTAATTCAAGAAATGCTTCAGCAAGACATTGATGAAAGAGACAAATATAGATCCAAAAGTGCGGAGTTGCAAAAAAAAATTGATGACTTAAAGCGGCAACAAGGGATGGATTGAATCTCTCATTTAACATTAAAAATTTTGAAATGTTAAATCAAAGTCAATATATTCAACACTATAAAAATATTTGGGTATTTCAACTTCAACATCCTTTTTATCTTACTTACGAAACAATGTGGAAAAACCACATTAGAACCAGAGGTTTTCCAAATCCAAAAATTAAAAACTCTTGCGGTATAATATTGGTTTTATGTGAATCATGGCCCAAACCTAGTATATCATTTTAAAATATTTATATCTTCAGTTATCTACTTCATAAATACTAATTGATTTTTATAAAACTGTAAAAAAAGGAGGAAACCGAAAATCCTCAATAGAGTAGGTCTTAATAAATTATTTTGACTATGGCTGACAGTGATCATTGTGCATGGTGTGGTGTAAAACTAACTGCTAATCATTTGGCTAAAGGTTTTATGGGGTTTACAAAATTTTGTAGCGAAAAATGCTACCGGGAATGGAAAAAGGCCAAAGGGAAATAAAAAATTCCTTTAATCCTAATTTATCAAAAGCTTTGCAATTATTGTCTTAGATAATAATACAAAGCTTTTGTTGATTAAATAAACATTATGTGAAGGTACAATGTTGGCTTTCTAATTATTTGATCCAATTATGATTAGCATTGCATTAATTCTATTAAACTTAGTTTAATCAGGTTAAAAAATGACAAACACTTCATTAATTTAAAAATCAAAACAAATTTTTAAGAATCAACTCAATAATAAATGTAATGAATAAAAAGGAATACCATGTCTTATGCTCTAAAATAGGAGTTACTGGGAATTTCAAAGCGTATTTAAATTGCAGCAGCCTTTATAAGATTTATAAAAACTCAATGGTCATCCCATATATAAAGTTTACTCTTCCCAAAAAACTTATTTTTTTCTTCCTTGAATCTTGCCCGCAATCAACAAAAGACTATATTTTTAATCTTAATACTAAGTTAAACTCAGATAAGACCTATTTAGCACGAATCTGCACTGGTTTTGATATTTCTTGGAATAAAAACAAAGACCAATGCCTTAATTATCTCCTCCAATATAAAACTGAAAAAGAACCTAATGAGAATATACCGATTATAATTTTAGATCTGTTCCCATTTCATGGAACCAATTTAATTGGGATGAGACAATCCATCACCGAAAATATTTCTACTCCAAATATTCTCTCGGATGTAAAGGCAAATATCGATGCAATAACAAATGCTTTGAAACCAGAGCTTGGCAAACTCTTTCTTTTTGGTGTTCCATATACTATTTGGAATAATGCAGGTGGATACGGCAATGGTTCATTATATTGTGATTATAAATCCAACAAGAATGGTTTATTAGGTTCGTTCAATAATATTACTGTTATAATGAATTCAGGTGGTCAAAACATTAGTTCTAATGTAATTAAAAGATGGAGGGAACATGAACAAGTTCAATGAAAGTAATGGGACTATCGACTTTAGCTGGTTTTTAATTGTTTTGAAGATTATTTGGAATTATAAGAAAGATTAAGTACACATATTTTAAAGTACAAATTAGTAGCTAGTTATAGATATAATCTTTTAAATATATTTCATTATGAAGACACTATTTAAAAATGAAACTAAAATAAATCTTTTATTATCAAGATTTACAATTCTTATTCTGGTTATGATCACCTTATCTGCATGCAGTGGGAACGAACGCATAGTAAAAAAACTCTTTAAACGCTTAGATGCAAGAGAGGTTAACAAGGCTTCGAAATACGTCTATCCTGAAGATCAAGTATATCTCTATGTATTTAATAATCAGTTTTTAAAAAATGATAAAGCAATGAATTTTGAAATAAATCAGATGGCGCATGGTATTAAGGATAATGAGCCTTTTGTATTTATTAAGTTAAAATGCAATAACTGTTCTGATAATCTTAAGAAATATTTTAATCAGAGAGGATTAATTATTGATGGTCTTATTGTTGATACAATTTGGATAAAAAAAGTTAATGAGTCTAAATTTTTAACATTCCCTTGGAAATGGGATACAAAACAGATTTCTAAAGATCTTAAACTTGCAAAAGTTACATCTGAAATATTAAATATAAGATCTGGCCCGGGGCAAAACTATTCAATAAGTGGTATACTTAAGGAGTATGATAAAGTATTGATTGACAGAAGCACTGAAAAAAATAACTGGCTGAAATGTTTCACTTTTGATGAAAAAGGAAATGTCAATCTCGGGTATATAGCATCCAATTTGACCCAAATTGAAGAAATATCTTTCTTTAATATTGGGCTATTTGGCAAATTGGGATTATTAGTTGCAAGTATTATTGCACTAGTAGTAATAATTCTTATTATCCCCTTAATGCTCACCACCATATTCAGAAGTGCTGAAGATAATTGGACCCTTGGGCTTATTCTATTTGGGGTTCTTATTGGAATCCTCTTTCTAACTTACCAGATCATCGAAAATGTTTTATTTGAATTGTTTTTGATAAATCTACCATTTTAAAAAGTATTTGGTCTTTAACAAATTTAAACCTTATGGGAATATTAGGATCTATTTCAGGCAACGCATCAAAATGGATAAAATGCAAATGGTGCGGAAAATCTTTCGATACATTTGATAGTTATGACAGTTCAACGGATTTCTGTTCTGAAAAATGTGAGAAAGAATATGGTGATGACCGCTTCGGACCTGAAGATAATTATGCACCAGAACCAGAAATTGTATATAAAGCAATAACAAAAAAGATAATTCAAGAAAAGCTTATTTATGGCAAAACCTTCGAAGCTTGGATTGCTTTATCCTTAGGAGTATATGTTTTTGGTAAAGATGGAAAACTGGAGAAATCTGAATTAGAAGAACTTAGGAGAAATATCAAGAGAGTGTTTAAGATTGATGTTATTGATGATGTTCATTTTTATGATAATGTTATTGATCATTTTCAAGGAGATTCTGAAAAAGAACTTGCCGAAATCACTGGGAAAGATTTTAAAGAAGAGGATTTGAAAAAAAATCAAAAAGAAGATTTAATAAGAATAATTAACATAATTGATTCTATTGAAGAAATAGGCACTTTTTTCGATCCTAGAACTAAACTTCAGTTAATGGACATAATAGTACAAACCAATAATGGATTAGGCCGCAAGAATTCAGATAGAGAAGATGCTAAAGCAAGGTTTGAAGTATATGAACTACTAGGAATTTCAATCAAAGATTATAATGAGTTAAAACATATATTAGATAAGTCTAGTCGTAAAAGAAGAATACCAGATATGCCAGAATAATTCATTAAACTTTATAGCCCTAAAAAACATGAATACAACTAAAAAACATGAAATCTTTAGCAAATTAGAAATAGGCCAGATAGCCTTAGTTCAAAAATGGTTGGATAAATATTGCCTACCGTATAAAAAAGAAACTATTAAGAAAATAACTGACGAAAATGGATATGCCATCGCATTTGAAGTATTGCTTGATAAAAACATTATGTTGAAAGATTATGAAAATGAGAGCATTGTGCCTGTATTTATTAAGAACGGCAGTATAAGAATTAACATTACACTTTAATCAGAAATTTAGACATTATCCCATCGTTATTAGGCTTTTTTTAAATCAGTCATTTTGCTGTTCTTCCTCATCATAAGTTGGCCAGGTGTCAAAAGACTTGAAAATTTCTTGGCTCATTTGCACAGATGAACAATATTTTTTTGCCCGGGCTTTAAAAACTTTAGATAAAACAATAATTATAATACTTGCGATTAATGAGATTAATGCACCTGCTTCAATATTAATAATGATGAAGATTACTGATAAAACCAAAAGAACGGGTCCAGCAATCAAGCAAATATGAGAACGACTGAAAAGGACGTGCATCATTTGATAATGACTTTGTTCATCCCAATAAATGAATTTTTTATAAGAATAAGGGGTATCCTCCTTCTCAAGTCCATTCATATACTCATTCATCTCAGTATTATTTTTCCATGGCAGATCCATATATTTGAACAGTCGAATGCCTTCAAATTCATAGTCACCAATTCGAAAAACTACTTTACCAAAAATCTCTTCAAGTAGATAGATTAATCCCATGAATTATCTATACAATTTAGAAAATCAGCTAAATATACTAAAATACTGACTGTTAAGGACAATATTATGCAATATTTAGTTACTCTATCAAAACGAAATAGAAAAACTAAAGATAAATTTATCGATTATTCTGACTCAATAAAAAATACTTTTAATTTGTCGGATGAAGAAATTCGGGAGGGAGTCAGTCTGCACTTCACTTTTTTAAATCCCATTTTAAATTAACAGCTTACAATGGGTTTAAAAGATAAAAACTATCACATATTTCGAAGAAATGCATTAAGCGGATCTATCTTTCAAGCCATTTTTTGAATTCGGCCAACTTGCTGCGACTTACTAATATATCGTCATCTTTTGAATTAACAACTTTCAGCTTTAGCCTGCTGCCTGAATATGAAATAATGTCAGCTATAGCATTGATATTAATAATATGCTTTCTGCTTATCCTGAAAAATTGTTTAGGATCAGTAAGTTTTTCAATCTGTTCAAGTGAATAGTCAATATCATATGTCTTTCCTGTATTGTCGAGAAGGAATGTAGATTTTTCGAGACTAAAGAATAAATTTATCTTTTCAACCTCAACCGACCTGATATGCATACCCACATTTACTACAAAACGCGATTTGTAGTTATTGGTCAGCAATTTCATTACCTGGTCAACCTTGTATCTTATAGTCTGGTTATAGGTATCTCTGAAATTGTAATTAATTGATGTAAATTGATCTAACGCATATTTAAGATCGTCAATACCTATTGGTTTTAATAAGTAATCAATACTGTTCACTTTAAACGCTTTTATAGCGTATTCCTCATAGGCAGTTGTAAAAATTATCGGACATGTTATATTAATATGATTAAATATCTCAAAACTCAAACCATCGGATAATTGAATATCAAGAAATATTAAATCCGGTAAAGGATTATTGTTAAACCAAACCAGGGCTTCATCGATTGAAGAAATTATTCCGAGAATGTCAATTTTTAAATCGACCTGGTTTATCAGCCTTTGAAGATGTTCCGCGGCAGGTTTTTCATCTTCAATAATCAATGCCTTATACATGTTTTATACTTAGAACAGGAATCTTAACTACGAACTCCTCATTTGAATTCTCAACCAGAACATCTTTATCGGATAAATATTTATATCTCGATTTAATATTTTCCAGGCCAATTTTATTAGATACTATTTCAATCTTTTTAGGTTGCAGGTTGTTTTTTACAACAACATAACCATTTTCTTCCATAATCTCAACCTTTAATGGTTTGTTTGCCGATATTAAGTTGTGTTTAATTGCATTTTCAAGGAGCATTTGCAGGGCCATCGGAATAATATATTTATCAGTTGCGTCAGATAAATTTATTTTTATCTGAAGCGAGTCTTCATATCTGATCTGATTCAGATATGAAACCGATTCGAGCAATTTTTTCTCGGTTGCAAAATCAACCACTTCTTTTTCGCGGCATTCAAGCACATATCTGAAAACGTTTGAAAATTCCCGGATAAATGTTACTGCTTTTTGCTGGTCTTTATAAACCAGTGAAGATAAGGCGGTAAGGCTGTTAAAGAGGAAATGCGGATTGACCTGGTTTTTAAGGGCTTCATATTCTATTGCCAGCTTTTCTCTTTTAAGTTTTTCTTCATTCACAGCAGCCTGCTTCCAGCTTCTAAAGAAATGAGAAGTATTGATCAGGATGATACCTGCCATTGTAAAAATGATCAGATATTTCAATCCTTCAGATGTTTTACTGAATAATATGTCAATTTCCTGTTTTTGTATTACAATAAAAATTACGTAATTGACAATAATAAGAATAAGAATACCAATTATTATTTCAAGAAAGACTGTCAGAAAAAACCTCTTATTTGGCTTCAATAACCAGGGAATATGTTGCTCAAGCTTCCATTCGATATACTCATAAATTTTCATGGAAGGAATGCCAAGAGATAAAGAATAGATCATAAGAAAGGGAATAAACTTAGCTGACAGAAATCCCTGAGGGTAGGAGATAAGTGCTATAATAAACCCTATAATGATCGGAATTATCAGGTGCCATCGGGAAAATCTGAAAATTTTAAAGTCTTGTTTTTTGTAAATGTCAGATATCATAGTTCAGATTTACTTTTGGAAAGTTATAACGATGTCGCGTTTTTCATTCTTAATTTCTTTCTATTCCGGACAAATTTAATCTTTAATGCATTTCGATTACAACTGTTTTCTCATTTTCTGGTCATACTGAGTCTCTCTTACACTCCTTATAAAGTCTCTCTGCATCTTCTTTTCCCCAATCCGGATGAACTGTGCTCTTCTGTTTAAAGATTTTATACATAGTTAATGCTTTTTCGAAGATTGGAATGGCAGCATCCTTGCCCCCGCCAAAAAATTTTGGTGCATTAATTATTGATTTGCCTCTCAGATAGTATATCCTGGGATTATCAGGGTCAAGTTTTTCAGCATCACTGAGAGCATTATTTGCTTTTGTTATATAGAGGGGACCATTGATCATCGGGCTGATCGACATCCGTGCAAAATAGATCAGGGATTGAAGCACAAATAGTTCCGATTCATCAGGCTTAATCTTAAACGCTTCATCATGAAGATTTTGAGCTTTGTCATTATACATTTCCCTGTTGTCTTCATTAGTTTCAATAAAGCTCATATTTACATAAGCATAGGCCCCGTAATAATATGGCAACCATTCATCTTTGTAAACAAGTAAGATTCGTTCACTGCAATTGGCTAATTGTCTGTAATTTTCCAGTTTATACTCCTTATAAGCCAGATCTATGCTTTTTCTCAAAAGAGGATAATAGAGGGTATCGTTGCCCTGCATTTTTTGCGCGATCAACAGTACAAATGCAATAAATATTATTTTTTTCATTTTAAAGAAGTATTTAGTTCTGATGATTATAATTTATATGAGTATCGGTTAACAATAATAATCTAAGGATAATTAAATATGAGATTCCTCGTCCGCAGTTGGCGGACTCGGAATGACAGGACTTTTGGGGAGACAAAGGGAAAAGAGAGGTGGTTCGCTACCGGCGAACCACCTCTCTTTTCCCTAAGATTAAAAAATACCCTGTCATTCCGAATGCAGTCACGCTTGGCGTGACTAAATGAGGAATCTCTGTTAGGAAGAACCAGAATATAATTATTTGACAAAACTGTATTAATATGCATGATTCCCGATATTCATTATAATTTAAATTAATGTGGTTCTTTTATGCTTGTAGTGGCGATTTAATATCACATTTCAGGTTTCCCGGTAAAAGAAATGAAGAAACCAGCTAAATAAAACCTCCGCGACACCGGTATAATGGGTTCTGATTCATATACACCATATTCATCCGGACGCGTTGCAAATCTGTATCCGAAAATATTCTCACTACCAAGGATATTTGTGACCTGGGCAAAAATCATTGTAAACTTCCCGAAGATTTTAGTAAAATGGAAAATGCTCAGGCTTAAATTATTAAATGATTTTGTTTTTATCAGGTCAGTCAAACCAATATTCGGATCGATATAGTACCGGCCACTTGAGTATTCATAACCTGCGCTTATGTATGAATCTGTTTTTGAAATATAATGCTTATAAACTATTGAAAGGTTATGTTTTGAAACGAAAAAAGGAGTGTGAGTAAAACTGTAATCCATGTAATTTCTTTTGCTGTCAAGTAATGAATAGGATATCCAGAAATCGCCATTTTTTATTGATTTTGAGTCCCGGTAAAACAGATCAATGCCTTTTGCATATCCCGATCCGCTGTTATTATATTCCCCGGGGGTAATGGCATGGAGCGAATCATATTTAACAAGCCCGGAATACTTTTTATAATACGCTTCAATCCTGAATATCCTGCTATTCTTTGTCAACTGGTAATTAATTATGTAGTGACTTGCCTGTTCTGACTTTAGCCTGTTGTTATAAATAAGATATTCGTTCAGGGGTTGTTCGGAAAATTTCCCATATCCTAACGATACCTGGCTGTTTGATGAAGTTTTGTACGCCAGGGAAAACCTGGGCGAGATATATGCCTCCCCCGATAACGAAATAACCTCAGCTCTTCCTCCTATTCTTGTCGAAATTCTTTTGAATAATTTAATCTCCGATTCCAGAAAGAATGCAATTACCGGGTTGTTAAATTTCCATTTATATTGATCCCCTTCAAAAGGTAAATAATTTCTTGAAAAAACTTCATGAAAGAAATTTGTCCCGAATTTTAAATTTAATTTTTCGTTTACAGGTTTTATCAATGAGAGTTTAAGTTCATATGATTGTTTAGTGGTTTCAATGTCATCCTTATTCAGTTTAATTTTTTCATTATCAAAATTGTATGATACACCTGAATTTACTATCCAGTCTTTTCCGATAGCAGCTTTGTAGGTTGAAACAATAAACAAATCATTATTTTTAAGAGATATCTGATCATCGAGACGGGTGTCGAGATTAGGGTAAAGCATACTGCTGTTATCTATTGAGAAATTAGTCGTTACTTTTATGAGGCCGCTTTTCCCGGCTTTATGACGATATGCAATCATCGGACTGAAATTCTCGGGTGCATGATTCCATTTTACATTTGAGTTAATGATACTGTAGGTCGGAGACATATTGACGTATTGCAGTGAAGCCGACAGAGATGACTTCTCCCATTTATTAGATTTATTGATACTGATAGCTGAAGAGAATAATGAAAAGCCTGTTTCATCTTTTTCAGGCATATCTATTGAATTCAGAAGTAGTACTGATGATAACGCCTGGCCATATTCGGCAGAATAACCACCCGTACTGAAAACTGTTCCCCGGAATAACATTGGAGAGAATCTCCCACGAACAGGCACATTCGGCATTTTTGCCGTGTATGGACTCCCGACGA
>JBEKDR010000134.1:0-20601 GCA_050014255.1 Bacteroidales bacterium
GTAAGGTTTACAGGTTCCGGGGAACTTTCTATGAACGGACAATTACTGCAGGAAGATAAAACATATCCGTTCAGTCAGGGTTCATCAATCAAAGGATATAAGATAACACCTATATATTACTGGGATGTGACAATGCAATTCCTGAAAGAAGAGTTCAAAGCATCAAGAGTAGTTTATGAGGTAAATAATCTTGAATACCGGTTCAAAAGCGGAGCTGTGGGAATTCATCACATGAGTTTCAAGGAAGAATCCGGAAGGATGGTTGGCATAATGGGAGCCAGCGGAGCAGGAAAATCTACACTGCTTGGGGTTTTAAATGGTATATCAGAGCCGTATGAAGGGGAGGTGCTGATTAATGGAATAAGCATACACAAGGATAAAGAAAAAATAAAAGGTCTGATCGGATATGTTTCACAGGATGATCTGCTCATTGAAGAGCTCACTGTTTTTGAAAATCTCTATTACAATGCCAAACTTTGTTTTGATAATCTGACTGAAGAAGAGATTATAATAAAAGTCGATAGTGTTCTGAAAAATCTCGGGCTTCATGAAATAAGGGATATGAAGGTTGGCACCCCTTTAAACAAGAAAATAAGTGGAGGACAGAGAAAGAGACTCAATATATCTCTTGAACTTATCCGTGAACCGGCAATAATGTTCCTCGATGAACCGACATCCGGTCTCTCATCGCGAGACTCTGAAAATATTCTTGACCTTTTGAAGGAACTCGCCCGGAAGGGCAAGCTTCTCTTTATAGTTATCCATCAACCATCATCTGAGATATTTAAGATGTTTGACAAGCTTATAATCCTCGATACTGGCGGATACCTTATATATAATGGCAACCCTGTGGATTCTATTGAGTATTTCAAAAGAAAAATTGAACAGGCAAATTACAATGAAAGTGAATGTTATGTATGCGGGAATGTCAATCCTGAACAGATTTTCAATATAGTAGAGACTAAAGTATTTACTGAAAGCGGGCAACCTACTGAAATACGAAGAATTTCGCCGGCAGACTGGAGTAACCTTTACAAAGAAGAAAAGAAGGAGGACAAACTGGAACCCGGAAGTTCAATGCCGGAAATAAATTTCAAAACTCCAAATAAACTTAAGCAGTTTATTGTTTTTGCAAAACGGGATGTTCTTTCGAAGATTTCTGATACGCAGTACCTTCTTGTTACACTCCTTGAAGCGCCAATTCTTGCATTTTTTCTTGCTTTTCTCATAAGGTATTTTGATGAAAGTATCAAAAATCCGCATTATACCTTCTATGACAACAGCAACCTCCCGATATATATTTTCATGTCAGTTGTCGTAGCTATTTTCATGGGACTTACAGTAAGTGCGGAAGAGATAATTAAGGATAGAAAAATCCTTAAGAGGGAGGCTTTCCTTAATCTTAGCTGGAATAGTTATTTGATGTCTAAAGTATTCGTTCAGTTTGCAATATCAGCAATCCAGGCTTTCACATTTGTACTTGTTGGTAACTGTATTATTGAGATAAGAGGGATGATGTTCGAGTACTGGCTCGTTCTGTTTTCCTGTTGGGCCGGGGCAAATATGATTGGACTTGTAATATCCGACAGCTTTAAGGCCGTAGTAACTATTTATATATTAATCCCTATTCTAATCATTCCCCAGTTTATTTTAAGTGGGGTAATGATTAAATTCGAAAAGTTAAATCCAAATATATCTTCTCCTGTTTCAATTCCGGTTTATGGAGAGTTCATAACTGCCCGATGGGGTTATGAAGCCCTTGCGGTTAAACAGTTCATGAATAACAATTATGAAAAACCCTTTTATCTTTTTGAAAAGGATATGAGTAAGGCTGTATTCAAGAAAGACTACTGGAATGTCGAGATAAAAGGTGCTCTTGATAATATTATAAGCGATCTGGACAAAGGCATAAAAGATAAAGAATTCAAAGACAATCTCCTGCTTGTTTCTAATGAGATAAAGAAAGAACTTGTTTTAACCCCAGAGATCAGATTTGACTATGTCGATCAACTCACATCCGACAAGATTACTCCTGAAATAGCTAATGCCGCCATTAGCTATGTTGAATCAATCAGGAAACTATATGTCAACCTTTATAATGATGCCAGCAACCGGAAAGAGGCTTTGAAATCGAAGCTTACCGGGGAAAACCTGCAAAAATTTCTAAAGCTTAGAGATAGTTACTTTAATAAATCACTTGAGGAGTTTGTGAGGGACAAGAATGAAAATACAAAGATAATTATTTACAAGGGTGAATTGATCCAGAAACTCGATCCTGTTTTCATGGATTCTGAATATAAACTGATAAGAGCCCATTTTTATGCACCTGAGAAACAGGTTTTCGGAACGAAGGTTGACACTTATGCAGTAAATGTTATTGTTCTATGGATTATGACATTTCTTCTTTATCTGGCTCTCTATTTCAGATTACTTAAGAAACTGCTCGATTCAGGGGAATATTTTTTTGGGAAAAAGCGGAAAGGTTCTGAGCTGGCAGGAACGGTATAGAATAAAAAAGGCTGCTTCATTAGAGACAGCCTTTTTAGTTTTTGGAACAACCGATCTTTTTCAGAATTACTTCAAAAAAAGTTATTCAACAATCTCTATCATTTTAAACGGGACACGGATTATAGATTCATAATCCTCTCCTGCCTCAAGCATATCTTCATCATCTTCCTCATAGTACCAGTTCACTTCAACCTCATTTTTGGCTTTATGAATCGCTTCGAGTTTCTTGAATACATCGAGGATACACTTTGATGAACTTGTGTTGAAATATTCCAAACGAATATTTACTACTGTTTTTGTAAGAGGAGACTCCTTATATGTGTCGAGCCAGTCAACCAAAGGCTTATAGAATTCTACTGAGTTTTCTGGAATTGAACGTCCTTTTATTTCAAAGACACCTTCTGTAGAATCAAATTTAACTGTAGGAGTTTTAGGGGTTCCTTCGATGATGATCGGTTCCATATTTATCAGTTTTAAACGTTGTTTTACTTTTATTCGTTCACTAAAATATCAAGATAGAAAAATGAATAATACTTGTCATATGTTTTAAACTTGTAATCAAGTTTATTGCCTGTTTTCCTTGCTATATCCACAAGACCAAGTCCGCCTCCACCTTTGGCTGAAATTCTCTGGTGATTCAGAATAAACTTATATAGTTCCTTTATCTCCTCATGGCTTGACCTGTTAATTCTTTTTATTTTCTCTTCCAGCTTTTCAATGTTCTCAACATGAACAAAATTTCCGGTAACTATTCTATACCCGTCACTTACCTTCTTCACTACAAGCAAACCAAACCTTTCAGACGTCTGATCTTCAAAGTCCACCGGAACTTTGTCAACATGATGATATAGATTTTGAAGACTCTCAACCAGAACATTATAGACTTTTTTCCTGAGCTTCGACTGTTCTTTGACCTCAACCATCTTATCCTCAACAGTGTCAAGGACATGATTTATGACATCCGAATCAACATTACCTTTATAATAAAGTATTGTATTTCCGGCAGATAGGTCTGAAAAATAATCCTCTATATTAAAGCTCATTTAAGCTTCATTTTAGATATGCTCAAGTTTTCCAATAACAAATATAATAAAAATATAAAGTTACCAAAATATAACTTGCCCTCTTTAAGGTTTTTTAAATAATGGCTAGATTTTTGATAAATATAACTATTTGTTGTGATCAATATCATTAATAAGATGATATCAGGACTTCTCCCGCTTTTTTGTTCCCTGGTACATCTCATATTTCAGGAGAGTACATTCTAAAGCCCCGTTAAAGAGAATGTGCTTCTCTTTAGGTTTCAAGCCGACATGTTTAAGTGACTCTTTGTTTGAAGTTATTAACCAGGCAGTAGTGCCGGAGAAATTATGTTTCAGGGTTGTACCGATCATACTATACAACAGATCAATTTCTTCAGGTTGAATTCTCTGTCCGTAAGGAGGATTGAGAAACAAAAATCCATGATCATCAACAGACCTAAGATCCTTAAAATCAGATATTTTAAGAGCTATTATATCACTCAGCCCTGCTTTTACAACATTAGCTTTAGCAAGTTGTAATGTTTGTTCGGAAATATCGCTTCCAGATATTTTCACAGGAGAAACACCAATTTGACTATTACATTCAAGTTTAATCTTTTCGAACAAATCCTCATCAAAATCTTTCCACCGCTGAAATCCAAAGAACTGACGGAATTTTCCGGGAGGAATCTTGCATGCTATGAGCCCTGCCTCAATAGGAATGGTTCCTGAACCGCACATCGGATCTGTAAGAGCGGCAGATACTTTCCATCCCGACAAAAGTATTATGCCGGCAGCAAGAACTTCATTAAGCGGAGCTACTGACTGCTCCTGCCTGTACCCGCGTTTAAACAAAGGCACAACCGAAGAGTCGAGCGAGATTGTCACAAGATCATTGCTGATATGAAGGTTTATAAGTATACGGGGATTGCTGGTATCAACGGAAGGGCGCCTTCCTGTCTTATTCCTGAAAGAATCGGCAATAGCATCCTTAAGAATAAGAGCTGCATATCCGGTATGGACAAAATGAGTGGAGTTAATTACCGGCATAATGGAAAAAGTATCATCCGTATCCATAAATCTATCCCATTCTACCTTCGATCCGCCTTTATAAAGATCATCTTTTGATCTTATTATAAAATCAGCTACCGGCATCAATACTGATAATGCTGTTCTCAAAGAGTAATTTGCCCTGTACAGCAGACTCATGTCACCTTCAAACAATACTGCACGGTTGGCAATTTGCACATTTCCGGCTCCCAGAATGACAAGTTCTTCTGAAAGAACTTTTTCAAGTCCGTAAAGGGTCTTTGCAACAAATCTCATTGTGAAGTTATTGACTCCTGGTTACTGAATGCCAAGTATTAAATTATAACTCTTTTTATCTGAAATTACTTTGAGCGCTTTGTCAATCACTTTATCGTTCTCATTCACAATCTGATATAATTCGCTTGTCTGCCACATATTGCTGGCAATATATCCCTTCAATATTAACAGGATTTCATCTTTCGATTTATTAAATTGCTCTTCATTGAATTTGACTCCTTCAGATTCTCCTCTGGCTATGAATGTTTTAATATCATCAGGACTGAACTGAAATTTTTTCTTAAAGTCATCAAATGATTTATACTCAGAGTTCAGCAATGTACGGTTCTTATCATAAAACTCAAGAGTAAAGGTAACAAGAACATTTTTTGCAGAAAGTTTATTTAAATATGGAGACATATATGAAGTATCCGCTGACACAAAAACATCAGGCATAATTCCTCCGCCTCCATATACAATGCGTCTGTTAACCAATGTTTTATATTTCAAAGAATCGGGTAAATGGATGCTGTCAGCCGACATCAGTTCGCCATCAGTGAATCTTTTATAGAAATTTTCCATATACTTATCATAACCTTCATTGTATGGTCTTTGTATCGATCTGGCCGTCGGGGTGTAGTAACGGGCAATTGTGAGTCGTATCATTGAACCATCAGTAAGGTAAAATCCGTTCTGAACCAGTCCTTTGCCAAAAGTCCGCCTGCCCATAATAACTCCACGGTCCCAATCCTGCATAGCTCCGGCAAAAATTTCACTGGCTGAGGCAGATCCTTCATCGGTAAGAACAACAACTCTCGAGGAAGATAAATTTCCATTGCCGGTCGATTTAAAATCCTGTCTGGGTGTTTTTCTTCCGACCAGGTAGACCAGGAGTTTCTGATCAGAGAAGAATTTTTCAGCCAATTCAGTTGCTGCAAGCATATAACCTCCTCCATTTCCCCTTAAATCGAGTACCAGGTTTTTCATGTTACTCTTTTTAAGGTCAGCGACTGCACTTGAAAACTCTTTTTCGGTTGTTGCCGCAAATTTATTCAGTTTAATATATCCTGTTTCATTATCAAGCATATATGATGCATCAACACTATAAATTGGAATCTTATCCCGGATTATTGTGAAATCGAGAATATCTTTTACGCCTTTTCTGTAGACGGTTAAGTTTACTTTAGTTCCTTTTGTACCCATTAATCTGCTTCGGACACCTGTCGTTGTAATATTTATTCCTGTAACTTTTTCCTGATCTATGGTCAAAATTCTGTCTCCTGCCTTGATTCCTACCTTTTCTGACGGACCTCCGCTTATGGGTTCAACAATAATAATTGAGTCACGCAGGAGATTAAACTGGACACCAATTCCTTCAAAATTGCCATTAAGAGGCTCATTCATCTCTTTGACATCTTTAGCAGAAATATAAGTAGAATGCGGATCAAGGTTTTTCAGTACCTCAACTATTGCTTTTTCCGTTAGCATATCCAGATTTGCTGAATCAACATAAAAGGCATCAATCAGGCTCAGAGTTCTGCCGAATTTAAAAGTCCCTTCGTTTAATACCTGTGCTGAAACTGTTGTTGTAAACAGAAATAATGAGACTGTCAGTATTGCACCGTTTAATATTTTTCTCTTCATATTTTGATTTTCAACGTTTTATTATATTTACTTTTATCTTTTTACTTTTGTCTTTTATCTTTTACTATTCCCACTCTATCGTAGAAGGTGGCTTAGAGCTGATATCATAAACAACCCTGTTAATTCCTTTAACCTTATTTATTATTTCATTTGATATTAATCCTAGAAATTCATATGGCAGATGCGACCAATCGGCTGTCATGCCATCGGTTGAAGTTACTGCTCTCAGTACCACAGCATTCTCATAAGTGCGTTCATCGCCCATTACTCCCACAGACTGAACTGGCAGAAGAATTACAGCGGCCTGCCAGACAGAATCGTACAAACCATGTTTTTTGAGGCCTTCGATAAAAATATCATCTGCATTCTTTAGTATCTCGAGTTTTTCCCTTGTCATTTTCCCCAGAAGCCGAATCGCTAAACCCGGACCGGGGAAAGGATGTCTTTTAAGTATAAAATCGGGGAGCCCGAGTGCCTGACCGACTTTTCTGACCTCATCTTTAAAGAGGAGACGAAGAGGTTCCACTACTTTCAGATGCATCTTTTCCGGCAGGCCTCCTACATTATGATGTGATTTGATTGTTGCAGAAGGTCCGTTAACTGAAACAGATTCAATTACATCGGGATATATAGTTCCCTGGGCGAGCCATTTGACATCTCTGACTTTTTTTGCTTCAGCATCAAAAACATCAATAAATACACGGCCGATTATCTTCCGTTTAGTCTCAGGATCACTGACTCCTTCCAGCTGATCGAGGAACCTGTCGCATGCATCTACACCCACAACATTAAGTCCGAGTCCAAGGTACGATTCAAGCACCTTATTAAATTCATTCTTCCTTAGTAATCCATTATCTACGAAAATGCATGTAAGGTTTTTACCTATTGCCTTGTGCAGCAGAAATGCTGCCACAGAAGAGTCGACGCCACCTGAGAGACCAAGTATCACCTTATCATTGCCCAGGTGCTCTTTCAGGTTATCAACAGTCGTACCCACGAATGAGTCAGGAGTCCAGTTCTGAGAACAACCGCAGATCCCTATTACGAAATTTTTAAGTATCTGAGTTCCTTCAGTGGTATGATAGACTTCAGGGTGGAACTGTATTCCCCATGTATCTTCACCCCTTATGTGAAAAGCCCCTGCTTTCACATCAGCTGTCGATCCCGTAATCTCATATCCTGCAGGTATCTTTGAGATAGTGTCAGCATGTGACATCCATACCTGTGTTCCGGGTTTTATATCCGTGAATAACGGATCACTACTATCTATAGAGACAAGATTTGCCCTTCCATATTCCCGGATTCCTGAAGGTTTTACTTCTCCTCCAAAATTCTGAACAAGGTATTGTGCTCCATAACAGACACCGAGTAAAGGCATTATTCCCTTGATCTTTGAAAGGTCGGGCAATGGAGCATTTTTGTCACGCACTGAAGATGGACTGCCTGATAAGATTACTCCTTTAACATTGACATCCGGAGCTGGGAAATGGTTGTAAGGATATATCTCGCAATAGACATTAATTTCACGTATTCTTCTGGCTATCAGCTGAGTATACTGAGATCCGAAATCGAGTATTAAAATTTTCTCCTGCAAAATAATAATATTATAAAAGTGTTATTTTTAAAAATTTCATTTTAGCAACTAATATTTGCTTCCTCGAATATAGTATAAACAAAAATAGTTGATTAGTCATTCTATTCATTTTTACCCCCTTCCCAACCTTCCCCCACGGGGGAAGGAGTACAAACAAATCATTTCCCCCTTGGGGGGAACAGGAAAGGGGGTCATCCTTTTTAAAATGGTCACAAAGATAGAAATTCTTTTATTAAAGATCAGTAATATTCCCTACCTCATAAATCTTGCCATCTATAGCCGGATAAGTTTCAGGGAAAAATATTCTGGCCTCATCAACAAGATGTGAAATGTCTTTATACCGGGCCGAGAAATGGCCGATAATGAGTGTGCCTACATTAGCATCATGAGCAGTTTTTGCAGCATCAAGAGTTGTTGAGTGGCCTGTTATTTTTGCAAGATCCTGGTTGCTTTTATCGAAAGTAGTTTCGTGGTATAATAAACTAACCTCCTTTACAAATGAAGCCAGTCGTTTAAAATATTTCGTGTCGCTGCAGTAGGCATATGACAGGGGTTCAGGAGGAGGAAGTGTCAGATCTCTATTTTTTATTAAGGTGCCATCGGAAGTTATAAAATCCTCTCCTTTTTTTATAGCAGGGATTCTGACTGTTGGAATTTTATACTTATCAATACATTCTTTTATTATATTCTTTTCGGATCTCTTTTCTCTGAAAAGGAATCCGTAAGAGGGTACCCTGTGCTGAAGGGGAAAAGATGTCACAGTAAGATACATATCATCCAGTATTTTAACAGGGTCTTTGCCACAAAGTGGAATAAAATCAATTTCATAGCTTAAATTAATATCAAAATCAATAAGATGTGATTTCAGGATTTTATCATAATTTTCAGGAGCGTAAAGGTGAATCGGATTGGTCCTTCCCATTAAACTAAAGGTCGAAAGCAATCCATAAAGACCGAAGACATGATCGCCATGAAGATGGCTAATGAAAATATGATTTATTTTTGCGAACCTTAGCCTTGTTTTTCTGAGCTGCATCTGTGTGCCTTCACCACAGTCTATTAAAAATAACCGCTCATGCGCATTGAGCACATGAGCGGAGGGATATCTTCCTGATGTCGGCAATGCAGAACTACTACCAAGTATAGTCAGTTTCATCGCACTCTGCAAAGCGATCTTCTTTATGATATCATTTTTTCAGCATCATCGACCGTTCCTGTTATAGTAAGTACGGTGTCGAGCTGAGAAATAGTGATAAGTCGTTCAACGGCTTCATTAAGTCCGCAAAGAACAAAAATACCACCTGCATTTTTACATAACCTGTTGGCTACTAATATAGCACTTAAACCAGAAGAGTCGCAATACTGACATTTTTCAAGATCGAGGATGATATTTTTTTCACCCTTTCCTGAGACAAGCACCAGTTCCGACTTAAGTGCCGGAGCAATGTGCGTATCAAGTTTTTCCGACTGTATCTGAATAACAGTGCTGTTATTCCGGCTCTCAATATTAAAATCCATAGTGTATAAATTTGATAGCCTAAATTTAATTAATTTTTCGATTTCTTGGAAGCTTTATTCTCTTTTTCTTCCATTTCTTCTTTTAAGGCAGCCAGCTGAGAGATATCACCAAGAGTAGTTTTCTCAGAACTTGATTTCTGTTTCCTTGATGTTTTTTTTGGTAAAGCAGGTTCTGCTTTCTTTACAGGAGCTTCAGCAGCTTTCTTCTCATCTTCAAATACTCTGCTGTGCGAAACGATGATTTTCTTAGCTGATTTATTAAATTCAATTACTTTGAACATCAGTTTTTCATCAACTTTTGCCATCATTCCGTCTTCTTTTACGAGATGTTTCGGTGTAACAAATCCTTCAACACCATAAGGCAGAGCTATCACAGCTCCCTTGTCGAATACTTCAACAACGGTGCCTTCAATCAGAAATATGAATAAGTCCGTCAACTCCCTCCTCAATCTCAACGAACACACCGAAGTTGGTAAAGTTCCTGACTTTGGCTGTATGTTTTGAGCCAACGGTATATTTTTCATCAATATTCTGCCATGGATCAGCTTTGAGCTGTTTGATACCGAGAGACATTTTTCTCTCATTTCTGTCAAGCGTCAGAATTACTGCTTCAATTTCGTCGCCTACTTTCAGGAATTCCTGTGCACTTCTCAGATGCTGTGACCATGACATTTCAGAAACGTGTATCAAACCTTCAACACCAGGTGCAATTTCGACAAAAGCACCATAGTCGGCCATAACAACAACTTTTCCCTTTACCTTGTCACCGATATTCATGTTTGGATCGACAGAATCCCACGGGTGGGAAGTCAATTGTTTAAGACCCAGAGCTATTCTCTTCTTATCATCATCGAAATCAAGAATAACCACATTGAGTTTCTGATCGAGCTGTACAATCTCCTCCGGGTGATTGACTCTTCCCCATGAAAGGTCTGTAATGTGAATAAGGCCATCGACACCTCCAAGGTCGATGAATACACCATAAGATGTTATATTTTTAACAGTTCCTTCAAGAACCTGTCCTTTTTCAAGTTTTGCGATAATCTCTTTCTTCTGTTGCTCAAGTTCAGCTTCAATAAGAGCTTTATGAGAAACAACGACGTTTTTGAACTCCTGGTTAATTTTCACAACCTTGAATTCCATTGTTTTACCAACAAAAACATCATAGTCGCGAATAGGTTTGACGTCAATCTGTGAACCAGGGAGGAAAGCTTCAATTCCAAAAACATCTACTATCATTCCACCCTTTGTACGACACTTAATGTAGCCCGTAATGATTTCGTCTTTTTCCAGTGAAGCATTAACCCGGTCCAATGAATTAATTGCACGGGCTTTTTTATGAGAAAGCAGAAGCTGACCTTTTTTATCTTCCTGACTTTCAACATATACTTCAACTTTATCACCAACATTAAGATTTGGATTATAACGGAATTCATTTAAACTTACAACGCCTTCCGATTTGTAGCCAATATTGATGACGACTTCACGTGATGTCATTTGAATTACTGTACCTATGACTACTTCATCAACTGCAACAGTAGAAAGAGTCTCATCATAAAGAGATTCATACTCCTTATACTTTGGTGAATTTCGAAGTTCCTCACTCTCAAAGGTATCCCAATCAAAATCTTCTGCTGAAGCAGCAATTACCGGTTCAGCTTTTGTTATAATTTCTTTTTCCGGTTCAGCTTCCGGTTCTGCCTTCGTCTTTTTCGGCCTTTTCTCTTTCTTCACTTCAGAAACGAATCCGTAATCTTCAGCCTTTACAGCTTCAGTAACATTTTCTACTTCCGGAAGCTCTTCTGTAATAGTTGTAACGACCTCTGCTGATGTTAATGTTTCGTTTGAAACATTATGTTTTTCACTTTTTTCTTTAGCCTTTGCTCTTTTTACCTCTTTTACCGGGGCTTCGCTTTTTTCAACAACCTCCTTTTTGGTTGTTTTCTTTTTGTTTTCAGTCATAAGTTTAATTTAAAAGAACTAATAATTAATAAGTTAGACATTATTTTGCATGAAAAATTGGTTGCAAAGATATGCTATTTTTTAAAATCAACATAATATTGAGTAGATTTTCACTTAGTTAAATCATCAAATGTCTGTGGGTATGCTCAGTCATAGCGAGCTTCGCCCTGTCTTCAGGTCTTTATGCCCTTCGGACTGTCTATCGCTCCGTCATATGACATTAAAACAGCGAATGAAGTGAGCAAGACAGGAAGCGCAGCCGACATTTGGATAGCGACCGAAGGGAGTAAGAGAGGCTGAGAGCTGTAAAGACATTACATCCATATTTGTTTCAGAATTTCCGTATTTGACATGTTATATTATCTTTGCATAAATGATGAAGTAATTACTTAAAAAATCTGATTATTTATGAGAATTATTGTAGTCGGCTCCGGTTACGTTGGTTTGGTGACAGGTGCCTGTTTTGCTGAAAGTGGTGTTAACGTAACCTGTGTAGACCTAGATATTAATAAAATAAAACAACTTAAAGATGGGACCATTCCTATTTATGAACCCGGACTTGAAGGCATGGTTAGAAGCAATATTGAAAAAAAACGACTCTCTTTTACGACAAATCTAAAAGAAGAAATTGATGGATCGGAGGTAATTTTTATTGCGGTCGGGACACCTCCCGGCGAAAACGGTTCGGCCGATCTGAAACATGTGCTAAATGTTGCGAAAGAAATTGGACAGATCATTACAAAACATATAGTCGTAGTGACAAAAAGTACTGTCCCGGTAGGCACATCTGAAAAGATTCGTAATATCATTCAGGCTGAACTCGATAAACGAAAGGAATCAGTACCCTTCGATATGGCCTCTAATCCGGAATTTCTTAAAGAAGGAGCGGCAATCGACGATTTTCTTAAACCTGAAAGAATTGTTATTGGAATTGATAATGAAAAAACGCGGGAGGTTATGAACAGGCTTTACATGCCATTCGTTCTGAATAATCATCCGATCCTGTTCATGGATATCGCTTCCGCAGAGATTACAAAATATGCCGCAAATGCCATGCTTGCCACTCGTATCAGTTTCATTAATGAGATAGCAAATTTATGTGAAATTCTCGGAGCTGATATTAACAATGTGCGAAAAGGGATCGGGAGTGATTCCCGGATTGGAAGTAAGTTTATTTATCCAGGTACCGGCTATGGAGGCTCATGTTTTCCTAAGGATGTTAAAGCAATTATAAGAACAGCCAAAGACAAAGGCTATAAGCTAAATGTAATAGAAGCTGTTGAAAAGGCTAATGAGTACCAGAAAAATGTCATTTTCAAAAAGATGGCTGTTTTTTTTAATAATGATCTGAAAAACAAGGTAATTGGAGTATGGGGTTTATCCTTCAAACCTAAGACAGATGATATAAGAGAAGCCTCTTCCATCATTTTAATAGAGAAGCTTCTCCAAGCTGGGGTCAGAGTTAAAGCTTATGATCCGGCAGCAATTAATGAAACGAAAAAACTACTTGGAGACCGTATTGAATATACATCTGATCCATATAAAGCCCTGGTTAATGCCGATGCTGTTGCATTGATGACTGAATGGGCAGAATTCCATCTTCCAGATTTTAACAGGATGGCTGAATTAATGAAAAATAAGGTCATATTTGACGGCAGAAATATTTATGATCCCGCTCAGCTCAGAAAACTTGGATTTATCTATTTTGGAATAGGAAGAAGATAGGCAAAAAGACAAAAGACAAAAGTCAAAAGACAAAAGTCAAAAGTTAAGAGACTAAAATAATAACAGATGAAAGGAATTATTCTAGCAGGCGGTTCAGGGACGCGGCTTTATCCGATTACAAGTGCTATTTCGAAACAGATGTTACCGGTATACGATAAACCGATGATTTATTATCCTTTATCGGTTTTAATGCTTGCGGGCATCAGAGAGATATTGATAATATCAACTCCCAGGGATCTTCCCTGTTTCAGAAGCCTTCTTGGCGACGGCAAATCGCTGGGATTGAAATTCAGCTACAAGGAACAACCCTCACCCGACGGACTAGCTCAGGCATTTATAATCGGTGAGGAGTTTATCGGTGACGATTCAGTATGTATGATTCTGGGTGATAATATTTTTTACGGACATGGATTTGGGGACGCCCTTATCAAAACTGCTGAAATCAAGAAAGGCGCTTGTATATTTGGATATTATGTAACTGATCCCGAGCGTTATGGTGTTGTTGAATTTGACAATAATAAAAAGGTTTTGAGCATTGAGGAAAAACCATTAAAACCTAAATCAAACTATGCAATCACCGGACTGTACTTTTATGATAACTCAGTTGTTAAGAAAGCCAAATTACTTAAACCCTCACATCGCGGTGAACTTGAAATAACTGATCTCAACAGAGTATACCTTGAAGAGGGTACGCTTAATATAAAACTTATGGGGAGAGGAATGGCATGGCTGGATACAGGGACCTACGAAAGTTTATTGCAGGCAGCCAATTTTATTGCTACTCTTGAACAGAGGCAGGGATTAAAAGCTTCATGCATAGAAGAGATAGCTTTTAAAAGAGGTTTCATTAATAAAAATCAACTGTTGGAATTGGCACAGCCAATAAAAAATAGTCAATATGGAAAATATCTGTTAAGGATTGCCAGTGAAGAGATTTATATATTTGAAGGATTAAAGTAAAAGTGTTTAGAAAATGAAAATCGTTGAGACCGGATTCAAGGGACTTATTATAATTAAACCTGTAATTTATACTGATACAAGAGGATACTTTTTTGAAAGCTTTAATCAGGACGCCTTTAAGGATACAGGTATCAGTTTTTCTCCCGTGCAGGATAATGAATCAAAATCCTTAAGAGGTGTAATCAGAGGATTGCATTATCAGTTGAATCCCTTCCCTCAGGCAAAACTTATCAGAGTAGTCGCGGGAAAGATATTCGATGTTGCTCTCGATATCCGCAAGGACTCTCTGACTTTTGGAAAATGGTTTGGCATCGAGCTTGACTCTGAAAATAAAGATCAGCTCTTGATACCGCATGGATTTGCTCATGGATTTTCAGTTCTCAGCGATATTGCGATTATACAGTACAAATGTGATAATGTTTATAACGCGAAGTTTGAACGGGGAATAAACCTTAATGACCCTTCACTTGACATTTACTGGAAACTGGGGTCTTCAGTTCCGGTTATAAGTGAAAAAGATCTTTCACAGCCTCTTTTTAGTGATGCAGAAATTAACTTTTAGAAAAGGTGTCAATTATGCCAATAATTCTTATAACAGGAGCTAAAGGCCAATTAGGAAATGAGCTAAAGGTTGTTTCAAAAAACTATTATGGATATGATTTTATTTTTACTGATATAGATTCACTGGATATAACCAGTTATGAATGGACCTCAGCATTCATTAAGCTGTCGAAACCTGACTGGATAATTAACTGTGCGGCTTATAATTTTGTTGACAAAGCGGAAACAGAGCCCGACCAGGCTTTGCTTGTAAACGGAACTGCTGTTAAAAACATAACAGAAGTAATCAGGGGATCTGAATGCAGGTTCATTCATATATCATCTGATTATGTCTATGACGGAAAATCAAATGTGCCTTATGAAGAGAATGTTCTTGCGAATCCGTTATCAGCTTATGGCCAGTCAAAACTGGCAGGAGAAAAATATGCCTTGCTTCACCAGGGATCAATGATTATAAGGACATCATGGTTATATTCTTCATTCGGAAATAATTTTGTCAAGACCATTCTCCGTCATGCCACAGAGAAAGAATCTATAAAAGTAGTCTTTGACCAAACCGGAACACCCACATATGCAGCTGACCTTGCCGGAGCTATAATGAGTATAATTTCAGGAGTTATAAGGAACCATCTAGCAATGAATTCCGGCATCTACAATTATTCGAATGAAGGTGTTTGTACCTGGTTCGATTTTGCATGTGAGATTATTAATGAAGCAAAACTGGCCTGCAGGGTACTTCCTGTTCTTACAAAAGACTACCCACAAACTGCAAAGAGACCTGCCTATTCTGTAATGGATAAAACTAAGATAAAGGAAAATTATGGGCTTTTAATTCCACATTGGAGAGCCAGCCTGATAAAATGTACGAAACTGTTACAATAATACTACAATTATGTTATCACTAGCAGAGATCAGAACAAAAGCCGAAAGCTGGCTTACCAAAGAGTACAACGAAGAGACCCGTAAAGAGGTTCGTGAAATGCTTGATAAAGACGAAAAGAAGCTTATTGATGCATTTTACCAGGATCTTGAATTTGGCACCGGAGGACTGAGAGGCATTATGGGGGCTGGTACTAACAGGATGAATATCTACACTCTGGGAATGGCAACCCAGGGTTTGTCAAATTATATAAGGAAACAGTGTGGAAGTTCTCGTGTAAAAGTAGCAATTGCACATGATTGCCGTAATAACAGCCGCTATTTTGCTGAAACCACTGCAAATATTTTTTCTGCAAACGGATTTGTGGTATATCTTTTTGAATCATTGCGCCCTACACCGGAACTCTCATTTGCAATCAGACATTATAAATGCCAGAGTGGGGTTGTAATCACTGCCTCACATAACCCACCCGAATACAACGGTTATAAAGCCTACTGGAATGATGGTGGTCAGGTTGTGGCTCCTCATGATGAGGCGATAATAGATGAAGTACGCAAAATTACTTCAGTAAATAATATAAAGTTCAGTGGCAAAAAGAATAGAATAAAGATCATCGGAAAAGAGACGGATGACCTGTTCCTGGATGAAGTACATAAGATGAGCCTTAATCCCGAGATCATAAGAAAGTACTCCGATATTCCAATCGTCTATACTCCCATTCACGGAACCGGGATAACGCTGATACCTCAGGCACTGGAGATGTTTGGTTTCAAAAACATCATAAGTGTGCCGGAACAGGATATAACGGATGGCAACTTTCCTACAGTCAAATCCCCTAATCCGGAAGAACCCGATGCACTTAAACTGGCTATTAAAAAAGCGGTTGGAACAAACGCCGAGCTGGTAATGGCCACTGATCCTGATGCTGACAGACTTGGTCTTGCTGTAAGAAACCGAAAAGGGGAATTCATCCTGCTTAATGGTAATCAGACAGGTGTAATACTTATCTGGTATATCCTTTCTCAGTTCAAAGAGAAAAAAAAATATAAGGGAAATGAGTACATTATTAAAACTATTGTTACTTCCGATCTCATGGAAAGGATAGCTGAAGACTTTAATGTTGAGTATTTTAATGTTTTAACCGGATTTAAATTCTTTGCCGAGCTCATCAGGGAAAACGAAGGAATTAAAAAATATATCGGCGGCGCGGAAGAAAGCTATGGATTCTTGCCCGGCGATTATGTGAGAGATAAGGATGCTGTTGCATCCTGTGCACTGGCAGCAGAGGCGACTGCCTGGTCAAAGAGTAATGGGATGTCTCTTTTTGAGCTTCTTCTCGATATTTATGTGAAGTACGGTTTCTACAAGGAAAAGCTTATAAATATTGTCAGAAAAGGGAAAGAGGGTGCCGATGAGATAATAGCTATGATGACAGGATACAGGAATAACCCTCCTGAAAAGATCAACAATAGTCTGGTGGTTAAGATAAATGACTATGAAACACAGATTTCTCACGATATTCTTAAAGGCACAAAAACAAGTATTGATCTGATCAAATCGGATGTTCTCCAGTTTTTCCTGGCTGACGGAACGAAAATCTCAATCAGACCGTCTGGTACCGAGCCTAAAATTAAGTTCTATTTCAGTGTAAATACACAACTGGTTTCCCCTGATAAGTTTGAAGAAACTGAGAAAATCCTTGATAAGAGGATAAGCGACACTATAACTGATATGAACCTGGTTTAATTGCCGGATGTTCGTCCTTTTACCTATTTTTTACCCCCCATCCCCCCCAAGGGGGGGCTATTATCATAACAAAAGTTCTTTGAGATCTTTGCGCATTCTTTGCGTTCTTTGCGTTCTTTGCGGTCAAATGATTTAATATTATTCCCCAATAATCTTTACAAGTACCCGTTTTCTTCTTTTACCGTCAAACTCCCCGTAGAATATCTGTTCCCAGGGACCGAAATCAAGTTTACCGCCGGTAATGGCGACGACAACTTCCCTACCCATTACAGTACGTTTGATATGAGCATCGGCATTATCTTCAAATCCATTATGTTTATACTGTGAATATGGTTTTTCAGGAGCAAGTTTCTCCAGCCATACTTCAAAGTCGTGATGTAACCCTGACTCATCATCATTGATAAAAACACTAGCTGTTATATGCATTGCATTTACCAGCATCAGTCCTTCCTGAACTCCGCTCTCATTCAGGCATTTTTCTACTTGTCCTGTAATGTTTAAAAATGCTCTTCGGGTTGAAGTTTCAAACCAGAGTTCTTTTCTGTACGATTTCATATCAATTATGTTATAATTATCTCCGGGAAGTTAACTAATTATTATAAAATATGATAGCCTGTCTTTTATTATTTGAACCAGTCATCAGAGAAATTAACGAGATATACCTTTTCCGTCGACCGGGTCAATGCAGTATAAAACCAGCGGAGGTAATCGATAGTGATCTCGTTCCTGTTGAACATCCCCTGATCGATAAATACTCTCTCCCACTGTCCGCCCTGCGCCTTATGACAGGTTACGGCATATGCAAATTTTATCTGAAGAGCATTAAAATAGGGATTATTTTTTACCACCTCAAATTGCTTTCTCCTGGTTTTAATATTCAGATAATCAGCCATAACGTTCTGGAAAAGCTCTTTATTTTTCTCAGCTGGCAATGCCGGTGTATCAAGATGTAGTACATCCGTTATTACCTTCGATTCAATTTCCAGATTATAGTCGGGAAACTTCAGTACCATATCGGCAAAACGGAAACCGTATCTCTCTTCATATTTCCTGATTTTTTTTACCTCAGCAATATCCCCGTTTGCAATAAATCCTGCCCCATCCTCATCATCATCAATAATATAATAGTTATTCTTCACTACCATTACCATATCGCCCGGGCTAATCTCTTCCTCCCTGAAAAAGATTCTGTTGCGTATCCCCTGATTATAACGGTTTGCCTGTTTATTTGAATTAACTACAATTATCGTTCCCTCCATACCGCATGTTCCATAGGCTGAAGAGATCTCATCAATCAGCTCTTCACCCGTTATTCTGATGATATCCTTGTAGTTAATACAATCAATTGACGGATGGACCAGGTCTGTTTCTGCCACCTGTACACGAACACGTGTCGCATTCATAAGAACTCCTGATGTTTCGCTTTGCCTGACAACCTGCCTAAGCTCACAGGAAATTAGTCCGAATCCGTAACCTCCAAGAGAGGCAGGGTCGAGAGCCGGACTTAGAATTGATCCTACAGGCGGAAGCTGGGCGGTATCGCCTACAAGAATCAGTTTGCATTCAGTACCCGAATAGACATATTCAATCAGGTCATCGAGAAGTCTGCCGCTACCGAACAACGATGAATCTCCTGAACTGTTGGATACCATTGATGCTTCATCTACAATAAAAAAAGTATCCTTATGGAGATTCCTGTCAAGAGAAAAGCTGCCAAGCCCGTCTTTAGAGGATTTTTGTCTGTAAATCTTCTTATGAATAGTAAATGCCTGCCGCCCTGAATATGATGCCAGGACTTTTGCAGCTCTGCCTGTCGGAGCCAGAAGAACCGATCGCATTCTTAACAGATCGAGAGTTTTTACGACAGAGCTGATAATACTTGTTTTCCCGGTACCGGCATAACCGGTCATCAGAAATATTACGTCATTATTGTCAGTGCAGATATATCCAGCGAGTTTTTTCAACGCATCTGACTGATCATCAGTAGGTATATTCCCCAGATTCTTACACAGATTATTATATATAATTGTATCTCGCATTAGCATTTAGCAGAATCACAAACGTCTGCTTGAATATTTTTCCTATTTTTGTTTGTAAACATAACCAATCTTGATAACAATAAGAAATGCCTTTTCTTGAACTTTTTGACGAGACACTCGATATAAACTCTACAGAAAATTATGAGTTATCAATTCAGGCAGGTCCCGATGGATTATCGTTCTGTCTTTTCGATTCAATAAGGAACAAGTTCATAATGATAAGGTCATTCGGGGCTGAAGAGAATAAGTATTTTAATGCCGATAAAATTGGCGAGTTGTTACGCAACGATGATTTTCTTACCAGACGATACAAGAAAGTGAAATATGTTATGCCTTCGTCTAAGTTTACTCTTGTACCGACACCACTCTACGACCCGGGTAAAAAGGTCGAATACTTCACATTCAATCATAATCTTGAAGAGGACAACATTGTATTGGCGGATAAGACTAAAGATCCTGACGCATTTCTTCTATACTCAGTATCAAAATCAATCAGTGAGGTAATGAATAGTTTTTATCCCGGAGTTTATCCGCATCATCATTTAAAAATATTATTGGACCATACTTCCTTAACAAGGAAAAGTGTGATGGGCAATTACATTCATGTTCATGTAGAAAGGGATTTTTTCAATCTTATTGTATTCAACAGCAACATACTAAAATTCTGTAATTCATTTGCTTACCGGAATATCTCAGACATACTCTATTATGTACTTAACACCTTTAAAAATCTGGATATCAAACAGGAAGAGACAATAAATTTCAGTGGTCTGACGGAGAAGTATGATGATCTTTCATCCAGTTTCTCATTATACGTAAGGAATATAAAATTTGCAAATCCTTCAGGCAATTTCACATTCAGTTATGTATTTAACGATACGGAACTTCATCGGTTTATTAATCTTTTTAACGTGGTAAATTGCGAATAATAGGAGGCAGGCATAAAGGCAGAAGGATCAATCCTCCCTCAAATTTTAAGGCAAGGCCTACCACCGACTTTGCCCGCGAGGGTTTATTTAACATCCTCAATAACAGAGTTGATTTTGAATCTATCAGTGTGCTGGATCTTTTTTCCGGAACAGGAAGCATAAGTTACGAATTTGCATCACGTGGAGCTGCAACAGTGCATCTCGTTGA
>JBEKDR010000135.1:0-10681 GCA_050014255.1 Bacteroidales bacterium
AGGCTTTCCGCTGTGGCAGCTGGAAACTTTCAAGGCTTACCGGATTGGCATTGCCTACTCCTGCAATAATTCCTGGTCCATCCAATTCAAATGAAACTTGATTTTCTGCCTTGGGATTGCGGACACCTTCATTGTCAGTCAGTTCAACTGTAATATAACTTAAATCCTGTCCATCTGATCTGATTTTATTTCTGTCGGCTGAAAGTTTGATTTGCGTGGCTTCGCCCGTAGAATGTAATTCAGCGACTGCCACCTGTTTTTTCCCTTCGAAACCAACCGCTTTTATTATTCCGGGCTCATAAGGTACCTGCCATTCAGCCATATACTTTGTTGAGCGATCAGTTATTTTTTTGCCCAGCGGTTTCCCATTCAGGAACAGTTCAACCTGTCCGCATGAGGAATATATGTTCACTTCCATGATTTTTTCTTCATTTCCTTTCCAGTTCCAATCGTCAACGACGTCATTCCAATGCCATTTGGACCACGGTTGTCTTTCAGGATTAATCGAAAAAGAAGGCTGAGGAGGTGTTATCCAAATGGAGACTTTATTTACATTCCAAAGTGCATCGCGATAATAAGATTGAGCTCGTTTCCAACCGCAAATGTCCAAATCACCGCAATAAGCCAGATTCCAAGGGAAGAAATCCTGTTTCTGAAAATATCCTCTCCATCCAATGCTTGCTTCACCAATATAATCAAAAGCAGTCCACACAAAATCACCTATAACATAAGGATGATCCACCACATCCATCCAGCTACCGAACGCTTCAAGCGGATAAGATTCTGTTCCAACCATCACTCGCTTCGGCAAACGGCCATGGTCCATCTCATAAAGGTTTTTTTGATTATGGTCTCCACCAGAAGCATAGTTATATCCGGCAACGTCAAGAGTAGCAAAATATGGATCCTTATCCGGTCTGAGATCATTAACAGCAGAAGTGACCGGTCGTGTAGGATCAATAAGTCTTACATAGCTCGCTAATGTTTTTGCCATTTCAACTACTTCCGGTTTTTGCCTGTTCGGTATTTCATTCCCAATGCTCCAAAAAATAACTGAAGGATGATTCCTGTCACGAAGAATCATGCTCTCAATATCTTTTTTCCACCAATCAATGAAGTACAGATGATAATCATATGGATTCTTTTCTTCTTTCCACATATCAAATGCTTCATCAATAACAATTATACCTAAACGATCGCAGGCATTGAGGAACGCAGGAGACGGCGGATTATGTGACGATCTTATTGCATTAAAACCGCTGGATTTAAGAAGTTCCACACGACGTTCTTCAGCCCTGTCGTACGCCTTTGAGCCAAGAATTCCATTGTCATGATGAACACAACCTCCTCGTAATTTCAGTGTCTTCCCGTTTAACATGAATCCATTGATAGCATCGAATGATATTGTTCTGATTCCGAACTCTGTCTCAACCTGATCAGTAACTGATTCAGATTCATGTATTTCGGATATTGTTTTATAGAGTATGGGAGAATCAGTCGACCAAAGGGTTGGCTTATTAAGCTTCATCTCCTGGACAATTTCTATGGTTTTCCCCGGGTCAATCGTCTTGTCTGTCTCAACCTTTATCTGTTCCTGGCCTTTTGCATCAAAAACTTTCGTAACCAGGGTGATTTTTGAGATTTTTTGGGTTGGGTTTGCCACCGATGTTTTTATATTTATTAAAGCTTCTTTGTCAGTTACTTGCGGAGTGGTTATATAAGTGCCCCAGGGTGCAATATGAACGGGTGAAAAGATATTCAACCACACATGTCTGTAAATTCCGGAACCGGAATACCAGCGACTGTTTTCTCCTTCGTTTTTTACTTTTACAGTCAGGACATTTTCCTTTTCAAATTTTATTTTATCGGTGACATTGAACCAGAAGCTTGTATAACCATAAGGATGATTTCCAAGAAATTCCCCGTTAAGCCATACTTCCGCATTCATATAGACACCTTCAAACATTATAATGAATTGCTTATCGCTTAGTTTTTCAGGGATAGTAAATGTTTTTCTGTACCAGCCTGTCCCTCCGGTAGTAAAGCCCCCGTTTACCTGACTGATAGCATCTATATTGAAAGGAGAGTTGGTCCCAGGCAAATCTTCAATACTCCAGTCATGAGGAAGATCAACGGCTCTCCATCGAGAATCGTCAAATGATGGTTCTTCTGCACCAAGGGCACCTCCTTTGTGAAATCGCCAGTTAAAATCAAACAGATTATTCCGTTTTAGTTCGGTCTGTGCTGAAGTCCTTATAAATACAAAAATAAATATAAGGATCAGACAACTGAAATTTGATTTATGCAGTTTCATATTGCATCTTTTAAAAATTCAAATATAATCAGCAAGATAGAAAAATCTGAGTAATTTTCGTTCTTTGAGAATTCAGGAAGTAGTTTGAACTTAATGTCTAATCGTTTAACTTTACTAAAAAATATAATCATCTATGATTGTAACCTGTGTATATGTTCATGTGAAACCCGATGAAGTCGGTAATTTTATTAAAGCAACTATTGCTAATCATCTTGAATCGGTAAAAGAAGCCGGTAATCTGAGGTTTGACTTAATACAGAAGGCTGATGATCTAAATCAGTTCATGATCTATGAAGCTTATGAATCTGAGGAATCTGCGGCGAATCATAAAACCACTGCTCATTATCTGAAATGGCGCGATAGTGTAAATGATTATATGGCTGAGCCCAGGCAAGGGGTAAAATACAATATCATTGAACCAAATGACAGGTCCCAATGGTAAAGCCTTTTCAATTTTCACGATTACCAAAAATTTATTTCAAAAACGGGATAATTGAAGAACTGCCTTCTATAGTTCAGCAGTACGGCAATAAAATAGTCGTGATTACGGGAAAGGGCTCTTTTCTAGGTTCCGTTTATGCCGATGAACTATTCAACGGTTTTAAAGATAAGGGTATAGCCTATAAGGTTCTTACAGTGCCGGGAGAACCCTCACCTGATATAATTGACAATGCCATAAAAGTGTTTAAGAATGAGGCAATTAATCTTATTGTTGGCATTGGAGGAGGAAGCGTGATTGATGCAGGTAAGGCGATTTCGGCAATGATGTACAGATCTGAATCTGTGGTTGAGTTTCTTGAGGGAGTCGGTAGCAAGGAACATCCGGGCACTAAGCTGCCATATATTGCAATTCCTACTACATCGGGTACAGGTAGTGAAGCGACAAAAAATGCGGTTATCTCGAGGATTGGGAAAAGCGGATTCAAAAGATCGCTGCGTCACGATAACTTTGTACCTGATATAGCTCTTATTGACCCGGAACTGACTATACAGTGTCCTAAGGAAATTACCGCAGCATGCGGGATGGACTGTTTTACCCAGCTTACCGAGTCATATCTTTCAGATAAATCAAGTGAATATACAGATGCCCTGGCAATTGAAGGACTTAAGGCAATAAAAACATCATTAACAAGAAGTTATGCTGATGGGCAGGATACGGATGCCAGGATGGGAATGTCCTTCGCCGCACTTACATCGGGAATTTGCCTGGCAAATGCCGGTCTTGGTGTTGTTCATGGTTTTGCGTCTTCAATAGGTGGGATGTTTGAAATTCCTCATGGTCTTATTTGCGGAACTCTGATGGCTAAATCAAATGAGATAAATATCCGGGAACTAAGAAAAAAAGATAAAAACCCGATTGCATTGAAAAAGTACGCACTTCTCGGAGAATTGTTTATTGACAAAAGCGGACATAATGATGATTATTATATTGACAGTTTTGTAAGCTATCTGCATAATCTCATGCATGATCTGGACCTGACAGGTCTAAGAAAATCAGGTCTTGATGAAAAGGATGCAGGAATAATCTGTTCTAAAACTGAAATTAAAAATAATCCTGTTAAATTAGCTGAGGAGGATTTAATTGAGATATTGCTTAAGAGTCTTTAGAAATAGCTATCACTTTTCAATATAAGATTATAAAACCATTCTGTATGAAAACAAAAACCTTTTTTACAGTTTTTTTATTCGTTTCCATATTTTTCATCACACAGTTATCATTGGCTCAACTTCCGAAGGAAACAGAAACCCAGAAAGCTGAACGGATGAAATGGTGGACCGATGCGCGTTTTGGTATGTTCATTCACTGGGGTTTATATGCTTTACCTGCACGCCATGAATGGGTAAAGAATGCCGAAAGAATGACTAACGAACAGTATCAGAAATATTTTGAAATGTTTAACCCCGACATGTGGGATCCGCATGAGTGGGCAAAAATGGCAAAAGCTGCCGGAATGAAGTATGTAGTCCTTACTGCAAAACACCATGAGGGCTTCTGTCTTTTCGACTCTAAATATACTGACTACAAAGCAACAAATACCCCTTACGGCAAAGATCTGATAAAAGAATATGTAGAAGCCTTCAGGGCGGAAGGGATGAAAGTTGGATTTTATTACTCACTTATTGACTGGCATCATCCGGATTATACAATTGACAGGGTTCATCCGCAAAGGCAGGAATCAGATACAGCCTATGTCCGTCTGAATAAAGGTCGCGATATGAATAGGTATCGCGAGTATATTAAAAATCAGGTCAGGGAGCTTCTCACCAATTATGGAGAGATAAGTATCATCTGGTTTGATTTTTCATTCCCCGGCAAGAACGGGAAAGATCATAAAGACTGGGATTCTGAAAACCTTCTTAAAATGGCCCGAAGCCTTCAACCAGGTATTATAGTTGATGACAGACTTGATCTTCAGGATGTCGAAGGTGGATGGGATTTCACAACACCCGAACAGGTACAGGTTTCAAAATGGCCGGAAGTTAATGGTAAAAGGGTTCCATGGGAGACATGTCAGACATTTTCCGGTTCATGGGGATACTATCGTGATGAGAATACCTGGAAAAGCACTGCCCAGCTTATTGAGCTACTTATCGAATCAGTCAGTAAAGGTGGTAATTTGTTATTAAATGTAGGTCCGACAGCCCGTGGTGTTTTTGATTACAGAGCCCAGGACAGGTTAAAAGCGATAGGAGAGTGGATGAAATTCAACAACCGTTCAATTTATGGATGTACTGAAGCACCTTCAGAATTCAAAGCGCCGGCCAACACTCTTTTAACCTATAATCCGGTCTTAAAACGTCTGTATATTCATCTTCTGGCATATCCTTTGGAAAGCCTGGTTCTTACAAATATGGCTGATAAGGTTAAATATATACAATTCCTTCATGATGCTTCTGAAATCAGATTCAGAGCTTCGGATGAATCCAGGGATGATCTGATTCTTTCCCTTCCGGTTCTTAAACCGCAAGTGGAAATTCCGGTGTTGGAGGTTTTTCTCAAATAAATTCTGGGTCCTCGATTCTTGGTTCTGGTTGCCGGATACGCTTAAATCCCTTAAATTTGAAAACTAAAAGATCATAACAGGATGGGAATAATACTCTATATAATTATTGGATTAGTAACGGGAGCCCTGATTGCTTATCTGGCCACAAAGTCGGGATTGAACACCCTGCACCAGAAGGAATTACTTTCAAAGTCTGATGAATTTAATATGCTTAGCAGGCAGAACAGCGTTTTGCAGTCGAAGGTTGAAGCACAGGCAACTAGTCTCGAAGAGGTAAGGAAAGCTATGGTTGATACCTTTAAATCGGCCGCATCTGATGCATTGACTCAAAATAATAAACAGTTCCTCGATCTTGCAAAATCTCAGCTCGAAACTCATGTCAAGGAGGCTGAAGGAAATCTTGATGAACGCAAGTCCGCCATTGCCGAGATGCTAAAGCCTGTAAAAGAATCAATTGACAGTTATAAAAAAAGAATTGAAGAACTTGAAAAAGGTTCAGAAAAAACTTTCGGCCAGGTTACTGAGATGTTGTCAAATATTCAGGTAACCAATGCCAGCTTGCAAAAAGAAACAGGCGCCCTGGTAAATGCCCTGAGAAATCCGAGAGTAAGAGGAAGATGGGGTGAGATTGGTTTAAAAAGAGTTGTTGAGTTTTCCGGACTATCAGCCCATTGTGATTTCGTAGAACAGGTTTATACCGAAGGTGAAGATTCGGTGTTAAAGCCCGACATGATCATAAATCTGCCCGGGAACAGTCATGTTGTGGTAGATTCAAAATTACCACTAGATGCGTACCTTCAGGCTTTGGAGACAGATGATGAAAATTCACGGGATCTTCTTTTCACGAAACATGCAAAAGACCTGAGGGATCATGTAAACAAATTAAGTAAAAAACAGTATTGGTCTCAGTTTGATAATACACCCGACTTTGTTGTATTATATATGGAAGTTGAATCTGCATTAAATGTCGCATTAATGACAGATAAGACTTTGCTGCAGGACGCGATGAGCAACAAGATAATTTTAGCTACACCTACAACTCTGATTGTCATTCTTAAATCTGTTGCAATGTCGTGGCAGCAGCATAATATCACTGAAAATGCTTTACAGATAATGGAAGCTGCAATGGATTTTTATGGAAGGGTAAATGTGTTTGCTGATCATCTCGATAAAGTAGGGGGAGGATTAAAAACTGCTCTAAAAGGGTATAATGATGCAATAGGCTCATGGGAAAGCCGGGTATTACCTGCAGGCAGAAAACTGGAACAATTAAAAGCAACAGATAATAAAAATGCACTGCCAGATTTTGAGATTCTGGATAAACCTGTACGAGAACTTAAGAAATCTGAGGAGTAATTATTTGATTTCCAAAAAACATCTATAAAATAAACATAATTATTGACTTTTATTTCAAATTTTTATTCTGATGAAAAATTCAGTTTTGCTCCTCTTTCTCTTTCTGGCACTAAACCTTAATGGCCAGAATTTTAAACCAACCTGGGAATCGCTCGACAAACGTCCTGTTCCGCAATGGTTTCAGGATTCTAAGTTCGGAATATTTATTCATTGGGGTGTCTATTCAGTTCCTGCCTGGGGTCCTACCGGAGACAGTATTGGCGTTTATGACAAATATGCAGAATGGTACTGGAATAAATTGGTGCAACCCGGGAAAACCCAGAAGTATTTTAAAGAGTTTCATACAAAAACCTATGGACCTAACTTCAGGTATCAGGATTTTGCACCCATGTTCAAAGCGGAGCTTTTTGATCCCGATAAGTGGGCAGAAATATTTAAAGAATCAGGAGCAAAATACATTGTTCTCACTTCAAAACATCACGAAGGGTTTACACTTTGGCCCAGCGCGCAGAGCTGGAACTGGAACAGTGTTGACATTGGGCCGCATCGTGATCTTTGCGGCGACCTCACGACTGCGGTAAAAAATAAAGGACTTCACATGGGTTTTTATTATTCACTATATGAATGGTTTAATCCAATTTACAAGAGTAACCTGCCGGCATATGTGAATGACCATATGATACCTCAAATGAAAGACCTTGTAACCCGTTATACGCCTGATATCCTGTGGACTGACGGAGAGTGGGAGAATCTGAGCAAAGCCTGGAAAAGTGAAGAATTCCTTGCATGGCTTTACAATGAATCTCCCGTGAAGGATAAAATAGTAGTAAACGACAGGTGGGGAAGTGAAACAAGAAGTAAACACGGAGGTTTCTATACAACAGAATATGGTCTTATTGGTGAAAAAGAAGGAATTGATAACACTGTTCCTCATCCATGGGAAGAGTGCAGGGGAATCGGAAACTCTTTCGGATTCAACCGGACGGAGGGTCTTTCAGACTATTCCACACCTAAACAACTTATCAGGCTATTGATATCAACTGTGTCAGCAGGAGGAAACTTGCTTCTTGATATAGGACCAGCTGCGGATGGAACTATACCTGTTATTATGCAGCAGCGCCTTCTCGAATTAGGCAGGTGGTTAAAAACAAATGGTGAGGCTATTTATAGTACGCGAGCTTATATAAAGACAAAAAAAGATTTGGAAATCAATCCGGAAACGAATAAAACCATCTTTTTTACTCAAAAAGATAAAGAAGTTTATGTCATTTGCCTTGATTGGCCCAGGGGTGATATTGTATTGAAGGGAGTTGATCCGGATAATAAAGTGAAAGCCCTTCTTCTGGGAACTGACAGACCTGTTTCTGTTAAAAAAGTCAGAGGGAATCTGCTTATAACACCTCCTGTGCTTACTCCTGATGACAATCAGCTTGCATATGTATTTAAAGTCAGTGGCCTGATAAAATAGACACCCGAATTGTTAATAAATATTAAATCATTTTACTAAAATACTTCAATCTTCTTTGAAGTCAAACTTTTTAATACCTTTAGTACCTTTAAAAATCTTTAAAAACCTTTTTTATTTAAGAATCCATTATCAGAGTTACTAGTAAACCAATGAATGAACAGAAATAATTTATTATACGTATTCATATTATTCACTTTTACTGTTTCCGGTTTATTCGACATCCAGGGTTTTGGGCAACCTCTTCCTGTCCAGATAAGTCAGAAGGCTCCCCTTAAAGAAGATCAGATTCTTTATAATGGCAAAGTGTGGCATAATCTTTATAATAATGTAAAGGGAGATCAATTTCTTTTTTCAAAAGAATATTTACAAGGTTCTCTGACAATTGATGGTAAATTATATAATAATCTAAGCATCAGTTATGATATTTATAATGATGAGATCATAACCCCCTCAAATAATGGTTCTATTCTGCAACTGAACAAGGAAATGGTTGACAGTTTTACTCTGGTCTTTGAATTTAAAACATACATGTTTAAAAACACTCTTGAGGATAGTCTGACAGGCGTCAAAGGATTTGTTAACGTATTATATAAAGGGAAATCAGCATTATATGTCAAGTATAAGAAAGAAATTCAATTACTTGCTGTTGATGATAAGTACGATTTGTTCATTGAATCATTTCATATCTACTTCCTGAAAGATGGAATAGTTCATCAACTGAACAATAAAAGTGACTTATTAAAGATTTTATATCAGGATAAAGCACAAATTAAAGATTTCATTAAGAAAAATAAGTTAAAGGTTTCAAAAAAGGTGCCGGAGAGTTTTATTCCTGTAATCAGGTATTATGATAGTATAAGCCATTAGACCTGTATTTATGAAATTAAAAATACATATCCTCATTTTAATATTATTCTTATCGGCAAATCTTGAAGCTCAGGAAAAATACAGAATATCACAAAATTATAAGGATATTTCATTCATAGATTTTGCTACAAAGGTTGAAAGCTTACTTCCTGTAAGATTCTTTTACATGGATGAATGGGTAAAAGATCTGAAATTAGGAGATTATCCTGATTGTACGACACTATCGTGTGTTATGGATAATCTTCTGAAAGGAACATCTCTTTATTATTATATTGATGATTTCGGAAATGTTGTGATTACGAATAATTATGCTGTTAAAGTTTCAAGCAAAACTGAAGAAAAAAACAATAAATTCCTTCCTCCGACTGATTTTTCAGTCTCATCAGAAAGCCAGCAGATGTCAGGAAATGAATCAGTGGCAATCGGGAATCCGGCTGAAAAAAACAAGCCAGGGAATGTTGTTATCTCAGGATATATAAAAAATAAAACAACAAAGGATCCTGTATCAGGAGTGACCGTATTCATTCAGAAACTCTCGATTGGAGCAATCTCCAACGAGTATGGCTATTATATTATGACACTTCCTCGTGGAGTTTATTTACTCCAGTTTTCATTCATCGGAATGAAAGAAAAAAAAGTCAATTTGAATCTTTATGGAAACGGCGAACTCAATGTTGACATGAACAGTGTTATGATCCCTTTAAAAGAAACTGTTGTTTCAGCTCAGAAAAGTGTTACTCTCCAGCGATTTGAGGTTGGAGCAGAAAAGATCAACATAACCGCTTTTAAATTATTGCCAACATCAATGGGAGAGTCGGATATAATAAAGAGTGTTTTGTTAATACCGGGTGTTCAGTCTGTGGGAGAGGGTTCAGCCGGTTTCAACGTAAGAGGTGGTTCCGCTGACCAGAACCTGATCCTTCTCTATGGTGCCCCTATATACAATTCCTCACATTTTTTTGGATTCTTTTCTGCAGTCAATTCCGATATAATAAAAGATGTTACATTATATAAAGGTGGCATCCCAAGCAAATATGGAGGGAGAATCTCTTCAGTTCTTGATATCGGATCAAAAGAAGGAAACAGAAATGAATTTGCAGGGAGCGCAGGAATAAGTCCCATAACGGCACATCTATCATTGGAAGGCCCGATTATAAAAGATACACTTACCTACATCCTTACCGCACGAACTACCTACTCAAACTGGATTTTTGGTATGATCAACGATCCATCTCTGCGCAAGAGCAGGGCATCATTCTATGATTTGAACGGTAAACTGACTTATGACTTAAATAAGAATAATAAAATTGACTTTTCTGCATACACCAGTCACGACTCTTTCCGGTTCAACTCCGATACAGTTTACAGTTATGACAACAATATTTTTGCCTTAAAGTGGCGTCATTTTTTCAGCAGCAGGTTTTTTTCAGCCCTTTCAATTAATAACAGTTCTTATAATTACGATATTTCCAGTCAGAATATCCCGGCAGAGGCATTTGTTCTTTCTCATAAAGTGAACAGTACCAGCTTTAAAGCAGATTTTAACTGTTTCCTCGGAAGAAATGAGATTAATTTTGGAATTGACCTTACGAAATATGAGATACTACCCGGTAGCTATCTTCCAAAAGGCGATTCATCACTTATTGTACCTCAGACAATCGAAAAAGAGCG
>JBEKDR010000136.1:0-19393 GCA_050014255.1 Bacteroidales bacterium
GCTTCTGGCTGCTAAGAATACTGTGCCACCTGAAGATAATCATGTAATTAGAAGACCATTGGACCTTGCAATACAGGCCTGTGGTGACAGAATTATTTTAACTGGTGAATCTGAGATTCTTCATGTGCTGTCAGTTGCAAGAATTATTGCCGGGGAGATGGGGCTTGGAATTACATCAATTATCACTGCTCTATTGCATGATTCCTATAATAATCTGAGTATCACTCAAAAAGAGATTGAAAAAGAATTCGGGACAAAAGTTGGTGAGATTCTGAATGGCTTTTCGCGTATTTCCAGCATAGATTCTATGCAATCTTCTTACCAGGCTGAGAATTTTCGTAAACTTCTTTTAAGTCTGGCCGATGATGTAAGAGTAATACTTATAAAGCTTATTGAAAGGCTTGAATACATGCGAAATCTTGATAATGCGCCGGAGAATCAGAGAATGCCTTTGGCTTCGGAGACTTATTTTCTTTATGCACCGCTGGCACACCGGCTTGGTTTTTATAATATCAAATCGGAAATGGAAGACCTTGCTGTCAAATATCTTGAGCCTGAACAATACTCTTATGTCGATTGTCGCCTGAAGCAAACAACAGCTTCAAGGAATAAACTAATTCGCGACTTCTCTGTTCCGCTCAAAGAAAAGCTTGAGAAGCAAGGCTTTAGATTCACTATTAAAAGCCGCACAAAATCAATTCATTCCATAATGCTGAAAATGAAAAAGCAAGGAGTGGAATTTGAGGAAGTATATGATCTTTTTGCAGTAAGAATTATAATTGACAGTGAGGGTGAAAACGAAAAATCTGATTGCTGGAGAGCTTATTCTGTTGTGACCGATTTGTATCAACCCAACCCAAGCAGGTTACGTGACTGGATCTCAGTACCAAAATCAAACGGGTACGAATCACTTCATACCACGGTGGTGGGCCCGCGAGGAAAATGGGTTGAAGTCCAGATACGATCCGCAAGAATGGATGAGATTGCCGAAAAGGGACTGGCGGCTCATTTCAAATATAAAGGAATTAAGGGAGAAGGAGGGCTTGATTCGTGGCTGTCAAAAATGCGTGAGATACTTGAATCAGCTGAAAAAGAAGACACTTCATTTCTTGATCAGGTGAGATCAGGATTATATACAGACGAAGTTTTTGTATTTACTCCAAAAGGAGATCTTCGCCAGCTACCTGCCGGGGCAACAGTTCTCGACTTTGCCTTCGATATTCATACTGCTGTCGGAGCTTCCTGCGTTGGAGGAAAAGTCAATGGTAAAAATGTGACAATAAGGTATGTTTTACAAAATGGAGATCATGTTTCAATAATAAGATCAAAAAACCAGAAGCCTAAGCAGGATTGGTTGTCTTTCGTGGTGACTACAAAGGCAAAAACGAAAATTAAGCAGGTATTGAACGAAGAAAAAACCAAAGCGGCAGCCGAAGGAAAGGAGATACTGATGCGCCGGATGAAGAACTGGAAGATTGTTTATGGTGATACCCTGATACAAAAGCTGCTCAACTCTTATAGTCTTAAAACTGCTCAGGATCTCTACTATCTTATTGCGACAGAAAAGATAGAACTGCTTCATATTAAAGAAGTTTTATTAAAGGAGGAATCAATAGAAGAAAATCCTCAGGGAACAGAAATACCGGAGAGAGAAACAAAAGAACAGGCTGATAGCCAGATTTCTGATTACCTGATAATAGAAGACAGGGTGGAGGGCCTTGATTATAAGCTTTCGAAGTGTTGCAATCCGGTATTCGGTGACAGTGTTTTTGGTTTTGTTACTATCTCTGAAGGAATTAAAATTCACAGGACCAGCTGCCCGAACGCTCACAATATGATGGCCAGATATCCTTACAGGGTAATAGCAGCCCGCTGGTCGAAGTCAAAGAGCAGCCCTTCATTTGTAGCTGCAGTTAAAATAACAGGTATTGAGGACACAGGCATGGTAAATAAAATTGCTGATGTAATTGCCGACCACAAAGCAATTGTCAGGAGTTTCAATTATAATATGGCTGATGGTTTGTTTGAAGGGATACTTAATATAATGGTTCCTAATAGTGATATTCTTCATAGTATTATGAGAAAAATACAAGGTATAAAGGGCATATTGAAAGTGACACGGTATGATAATGCGTAATAAACCATACACCCCTCTGTCGCTTTGCGACATCTCCCCTAAAGGGGCGAAAATTCTCTGATATTTAGTCTGATTTCACTTGAATGCAGAATATTTCTCCCCCTCCAGGGGGAGTGCCCGCCGGCTGGCGGGCGAGGGGGTATTTCGATTTTCAGTATCTCTGATCTGGCTTGACCGGCAGTTTCGCCATCTTCTCAACCTCAAGCGAAGGAAACCCGAACTCTTCAACGACTTTTCCGAGGATCAGGTATGTACCGCTACCTTTAAACGGCCAGTTTTTAAGGGATTGAGAGAAATGAGTTGTATCGAAAAAATTCCCTTCAGCGTCAATAAAACATCCGAAATTCATCCAGTCATTTTTTATTGTCTTGATATACTTTACAGTAACCAGGTGTCCGACCATCCTGATTTTTCTGCCGGTATATTCGCTCATCCTTCGCGCGGATACTTCTCCGCGGAAGGATGTTTCGAGCATATCGAACCAGCTCATTGTGACAGGAAAACCGAAAAGTTCGATTTCATCATATACATCTTCCATTTTTCCCTGAGCCAGATCGGGAAGTGAAAAATCACGGACGGGAGAGGAGAAGAGCGGACGAATATTATCTGGTCTGCTTTTGTTTATCATCATGTGAGCCTCCCATAAAAGCACAGCTTTCTTCTTTCCTGTGAATCTGAATGCCCCAGATTTTATAAGAAGAATTACCTGCTCCAGGCCTGGGTTAACTCTGGTAACGAAATCGTTCAGATCAGAAAATGGACCTTCAGCATTGCGAATCTCTTCAATTGACTGTGCAAGTTTGTACTCAAGGCTCATGATATGGATGAAGCCGATGTATATATCTGTCCCATAGATTGTTGTCTTATAGTTGCTCTTGTTCACGCATGGCAGCTGGATAGTTGCCCCGCACCTTCTTGCTTCATGCACGTAAACCCAGGTCCTGTAAAAACCTCCAAAATTATTTATTACAGCTACCATGAACTCAAGCGGATAATGCGCTTTAAGATAAAGACTCTGGAAACTTTCAACAGCATATGATGCAGAGTGTGCCTTTGAGAAAGAATACCCGGCAAAAGATTCAATCTGTCTCCATACCTCTTTTGTAATTTCATCGCTATAACCTTTTTCGCGGCAGTTTGAGAAGAATCTTTCAATAATACGTTGCATCTCCTGTTTCGACCGGTATTTACCGCTCATAGCGCGGCGCAGGGTATCTGCATCAGAAAGATCCAATCCTGCAAAGTGATGACAGACTTTCAGAACATCCTCCTGATAGACCATAACACCGAATGTTTCTTCAAGCTGTTCCTTCATAACCGGATGTATATATTCGAATTTTCCCGGATTATGGAACCTGTAAATATATTCTTTCATCATACCGGAACGCGCGACACCCGGTCTTATCACTGAGCTGGCAGCCACAAGAGTAGTATAATTATCGCATCTGAGCTTTTTCAGCAGGCCACGCATTGCGGGACTTTCGATATAGAAGCATCCTTTTGTTTCGCCGATCTTCAGATACTCCTTTACCTTTTCATCGTTTTTAAATTTTTGTACAGCATGAACATCAACATCGATACCACGGTTGCGGAGAATAATTTCAGCACTCTCGCGGATATGGCCTATTCCCCGCTGACAAAGGATATCGAGTTTCTCAAAGCCAATTTCTTCAGCTGTGTACATATCCCACTGGGTGGTCGGAAAACCTTTCGGAGGCATATCAAGAGCAGTATAACAGGTAATTGGTTCTTCAGAGATTAAAATGCCTCCGGCATGGATACTCCTCATATTTGGGAAGTCAGCAATTTTCAGGCCTGTGGAAAAAATAGTATTGGTTATTTCGTTCCGGTTAGTTTCTGCGGAAGGATTCTCGATAAGCGAATCTATCTCTTCCTTTGGCAGGCCATGTACCTTACCGAGTTCACGTACAATTGATTTTCCCCTGAAGGTGCTCATGGTTCCAAGCAGTGCGGTATGCCCGTAACCATAACGCTTGAAGATATAATCAATGACCTCATCCCTCTCTTTCCATGAGTAGTCAATATCGAAGTCGGGGGGACTGCTCCGTTTTGGATTAATGAATCTCTCGAAGTAAAGGTTTAGATCAATGGGATCAACATTGGTGATTTTCAGACAATAAGCAACAACAGAATTTGCACCGCTTCCGCGACCGACATGGTAAAAACCACGGGCCATTGAATATCTTACAATGTCCCATGTTATCAGAAAGTAGGCAGAAAAACCAAGCCTGTCGATTATCTCAAGTTCATGCTTTACCCTTTTTTTTGCTTCATTATTCTGCCTGCCATACCTGTATACCATTCCGTCCCAGGCAAGTTTTTCGAGAAGCAATTTATCGTCATATCTGCTGGCAGAATAGATTTTTTTGTTCTTCAGGCTTTCACGGTCAAAGTGTAAATCACAATCATACAGAAGCTTTTTTGTATTATTTATTAGCCATGGGTATTCTTTAATGATTTTTTCAACATCGGCCGGATCTTTGAAGAATTCATCTTCTCCGGCGCATTGGCATTGCTGAAGGTGACTGAGGAGAATATTATTGTCGACAGCCCTGAGACTCCTGTGAATAAAAATGTCATCTGTCGCAGCAAATGTAACGGGTTGCAGTAAAACCATATAACTCCTGTTTATTGATGAAGGCAGTGTCAGCAGGCTGTTCAGCTCATTTGATCTAATTCCTATGCGTTCATTATCAACTAGTTTACGTGAAGGAGTTTTTTTAAGGGAATATATTATGTACGATTCGGAGAATTGAGGAGCCGGAAAGGGAACTAATGACTTGTTGAAATTCAGATCCGAGAGAAATTCATTCAACTCCTGCAAACCTCTGTTATTGTGTGCAATCCCGATATATTGAAATTCGTTATCATTTCTGAATTCTATACCTGCAACAGGCCTGATATTGTTTTTGCTGCATTCACCTGCAAATTCCGGAACTCCGGTTGAGTTGTTAATATCAGTAAGCACAATGGTATCAGTCCCGGTAGCAAGTGCTTTCTGCACAAGCTGTTCAACGGACATCGTTCCGTAGCGGAGGCTGTAATATGAGTGACAGTTTAAATACATTGGTGCTGGTTGCTGGCCCTGTGAAATAAGGCTTAAGCGTTTGCTTTGCGCTATTTCACAGGGCAGGTTGCTGGTTGCTGGTTGCTTGTTATTTGTTACTGCTTACTGCTTACTGCTTACTGCTTACTGCTTACTGCTTACTGCTTACTGCTTACTGCTTACTGCTTACTGCTTACTGCTTACTGATTACCCATTGCCTCTGTGGCCCTCTGTGCCCCTCTGTGCAACTCAGTGTAAGTTCTTAATTGATTTTTCTTTGTGTACTTTGCGCCTTCTTTGCGACCTTTGCGGTTAAAAGAATTCCGCATACCGCATGCCATATACCCAGTTCCTAGTGCCAATACCCTCTTCTCAGACGTTCCTCCATCATATTTTGCTCTTTAATAGCGTTTTCGAGCTGTTTAATGGCTTTTTCCTCTCTTTCGGTTACCGTCATTACTCCGGAGGCTCTCCTGACCGCATTTCGTCCGAAACGCTTCCTGATCCTGTCCATTGCCATATAAAGGCTGACCTTTTCAGGAGTATCGTCAAACATATCAAGTTGCTGGACTCCTCTTACCATATGACTGAACCTTACACCAATGAGTCTTATAAGCATGCGCCTCTGGTAGAGTCTGGCAAAGAGTTCTTTGGTGATATCGGAAAGAACATGGTCAAATGATGTATATGGTATCCGTTTCTGAAGTGTATGCGTATCGAAGTTCGAATACCTTATCTTAACTGTAACGCATGAAGTCAGTTTCTCCTGCTTTCTCAGCTCGAACGCGATTTTTTCCACCATGCTTACCAGCAGCTGATTCAACCTCACCAGGTCGGTAGTGTCTTTTTCGAAAGTGTGTTCAGTGCTTATTGATTTCTGTTCCGAATAGCTGATGACGGGAGTAGAGTCGATGCCATTAGCTCTCTTCCAGATTTCAATGCCATTTTTACCCATCAGCTTTTCAAGCATCTCAACAGGGATATTCCTCAGGGTATAAATTGTAGCAATGCCCATCGAGCGGAGTACCTGGTAAGTCTTCTGACCAATCATTGGTATTTTTCGTATCGACAGAGGATCAAGGAATGGAAGAACAATCTCTTTTTGAACCTCAATTTCTCCGTTTGGCTTTGCCTCTCCGGTTGCTATTTTTGATACTGTCTTATTGACTGAAAGGCCGATTGATATGGGCAGACCTGTCTCTTTTATTATATACTGGCGCAATTCATGCGACCATTTGTAGCATCCGTAGAAACGGTCCATCCCGGTGAGATCGATGTAGTGCTCATCAACCGATGCTTTCTCATATAATGGTGCCCTTTCGGCAATTATGCCGGTCACTATGTTTGAATAGTTGCTGTAAAGCTCCATATCGCCTCTTATCACAATGGCATCGGGACACATATTCCTTGCCATTTTCATCGGCATTGCTGAGCTCACGCCGTACTTCCGTGCCTCATAGCTGCAGCTCGATACCACTCCCCGGTCCGACATGCCGCCTATTATGACCGGTTTCCCGTTCAGGCGGCTGTTCTTCAGCCTCTCAACCGACACAAAAAAAGTATCGAGGTCGAGATGCAGAACAGATCGGTCTATGTTGCCGGTAAGAATCATATTGTTAAATAGTTAATTGTTAATTAGATATTTTATTATTTGCCCTTGTTTTTGCCCCCCTGCCCCCCTGAAGGGGGGTAATTCTCTGCTCTCAAGTGAAATTCCACTAAAAGCCACAGAATTATTCCCCCTTCAGGGGGAAGTCCCGCATTAGCGGGACAGGGGGTATTACTCCCAAAACAAAATCATTCTTTATTCAAAAAAATATCTCACATTTCTTGCATATATAACAATTAAGCTTTATTTTTGATTAAAAATTAATCAATTTGCTGATTACAATATAATCAATTTTCATTATGTACTTTGCATCGAACATAAAATTTTTAAGAAAAAGGAGGGGCAGAACACAGGATGATGTTGCATTTGCCCTAAATCTTAAACGTTCAACCCTTAGCGGTTATGAGAACGGTGTAGCCCAGCCAGGGATAGAAATTCTGATATCCTTTTCAGGCTATTTTAACATAGCTATCGATACTATCCTTAAACTGGATATTTCAAAGTTGTCAGAAAGTCAGCTTGGTGAACTTGAAAGAGGATATGATGCCTATGTAAAAGGAAGCAACCTCAGAGTATTGACAACAACCGTCAATTCCGACAACCGGGAAAACATTGAACTGGTGCCTGAGAAAGCAAAAGCAGGCTATACAACCGGATATGCTGATCCGGAATACATAGGTGAGCTTCCTGTATTCACATTGCCGTTTCTTTCAAATAAAAAGAAATACAGAACTTTTCAGCTGAAAGGTGATTCTATGCTTCCGATACCCGACGGTTCCTGGGTAACAGGGGAATATGTTCAGGACTGGATGCAGATAATCAGCGGGAAAGCTTATGTGGTATTTACCCTCGACGACGGAATAGTATTTAAAGTGGTTGAAAATAATCTGACAAAAGACGGAAAGCTTGTCCTCTATTCACTTAACCCGGTTTATGAACCTTATGAGGTACATGTAAATGAAGTAAAAGAGATATGGAAATTTGTTAATTATATCAGCAGTGAATTGCCCGATCCTGTGTTACCGGAAAAACAACTGATCCAGGCAGTTGCCGGTATGAAGCGTGATCTTGAAAGGATTAAAGCCAAGCTGGGAAAAGAGATAGCAGATATAGATGAGGAGATATAGGGGAAAATCAATGTAGGGATCGGTCGCGACCGATCCCTACCTATATTATTCTTTTGTCAGGGCAATTATCAGATCAACGATTTTCTGGTTTTCTGATTCAGGAATAGCTCCTTTATAAAGAGCCCGGCATATCCTGTTTTTATCAAGAATTACCACAGTGTAGTTATCTTTTGGCAGACCCCATTCTTTCTGAAGGGTAGCTTTATAATCAAAAAGTATGGTAGTATCGTACTTTTTAGCTTTGTTACCAGCAATCATTCTTATAAGAAAATCTGGTTTCCACGTCGATTTACAATCAACAATACCAAATCCCTTGAACAGATCTTTACTTATAGTCTTATCTACATCAGTTGCTTTCTTGACAACATCATTGAACGCATCATTAAGATCTGATACATCGGGATCAACATAATTGATCTGAAGCACCATTCCAGCCCATGAATTCATTGTAAATTCTTTTTTATCAGCATCTGTAAACATCCAGTCCGGAGCTTTCATTCCGACAGCCAGATTGACATTCTGTTGTCCGAAGACGCAGGTAACAACAAATAAACTGAAAACGATAGTGATGATCATTTTTTTCATAAGTCGGCTTTTTAAATTTAATGTCCAATATATGAATTTTTTATCATTAATTAATTTTTGAATTTTTATCATTTATCCGGGCAGTAATATTACTTTTGCGGTCTAATTAATTTGTATGCAATTAATACGAAATATAGCGATCATTGCGCATGTTGATCATGGTAAAACCACTCTGGTTGACCGGATTATACAGGAATGCAAGGTGCTCGACCAAAGGAAGGTTGCAGGTGATCTTATTCTTGACAGCAACGATCTTGAGCGGGAAAGAGGGATTACAATACTTTCAAAAAATGTTTCAGCTAATTATAAAGGGATTAAAATTAATATTATTGATACACCTGGTCACGCTGATTTCGGAGGTGAAGTTGAGAGGGTGCTTAAGATGGCAGACGGCGTTCTTTTACTTGTTGATGCACTCGAAGGCCCAATGCCTCAAACACGATTTGTGCTTGGTAAAGCAATAGCCCTTGGACTTAAACCGATTGTCGTTGTCAATAAGATTGATAAAGAAAATTGCAGGCCAGATGAAGTTCAGCAGGATGTTTATGAACTCATGTTTAACCTCGATGCGACAGATGATCAGCTTGAATTTGCGACGGTTTTTGGATCTTCAAAATATGGCTGGATGAGCAGCGACTGGAAAAAACCAACAACTGATATAAAGTACCTTCTGGATACCATTCTTAAGGAAATTCCTGAACCTCCTTATATAGAAGGTACAGCTCAAATGCAGGTTGCTTCACTTGATTTTTCAAGTTATGTAGGCAGAATTGCAATTGGCCGCGTTTTCAGGGGAGATATTACCACCGGTTTAGACTATACTTTATGTAAAAGGGACGGGAAAGTCAAGAAAGTAAAAGTGAAGGAGCTATATGTTTTTGAAGGGCTCGGTAGAGTAAAAACTGAAAGTGTAAGATGTGGTGATCTATGTGCAGTTATCGGACTGGAGGATTTTGAAATAGGGGATACACTCGCCGACCTGCTTGCCCCTGAAGCTTTACAGAGGATTGAGGTAGATGAACCTACTATGAGTATGGTTTTTACCATCAATAATTCACCCATGTATGGCAAGGAAGGCAAGTTTGTCACATCACGGCACCTCAGAACGAGATTGATAAAAGAGACTGAGAAAAATCTTGCTCTGAAAGTTGAAGAGACAAAATCGGAAGACACTTTCAATGTCTTTGGCCGTGGGATACTCCATCTTTCGATCCTGATAGAGACGATGCGTCGTGAAGGTTATGAATTTCAGGTAGGAAAACCAAAGGTTATACTTAAAGATATTAATGGCGTTAAATCAGAACCATATGAGACACTGAGTATTGATGTTCCTCCTGAATCCTCAGGTAAGGCTATTGAGCTTGTAACGCAAAGAAAAGGTGAGATGATTGTCATTGAACCCAAAGGAGATCTTACTCATATTGAATTTGATATTCCATCCAGGGGACTTATAGGATTAAGGAATAACATGCTTACGGCAACTTCCGGTGAAGCTGTGATGCATCACCGTTTCAGAGCTTATGATAAGTACAAAGGCGATGAGCTCATCCCTAAACAGAATGGATCATTAATTTCCCTCGACCAGGGTATGGCAACCGGGTACGCTATTGATCGTCTGCAGGACAGGGGCAGATTCTATATTGATCCGGGAGAACAGGTTTACAGAGGTCAGGTTATCGGTGAAAGTACTCGTCTTGGCGATATTGAAGTAAATATTATTAAGGGAAAGAAGCTTACCAACATGAGAGCTTCAGGTTCTGACGACAGCCTCAGGATTGCCCCAAAGTTGAAATTCTCACTTGAGGAAGCAATGGAACAAATCAAAGATGATGAGTATCTTGAAGTTACACCATTAAATCTGAGGATGAGAAAAATACCCGGTTATAAATTTGCCTGATATATGTCTTTCATTAAAAATGAATTTGCAAGAATAATAAGAAGGAATGGCTTTTTATTATTTATTTTAGTATTATCCTTAAATTCAGTCTCTTATGGACAGAAGATTAGTTATGCCAGCTTTGGGATTGATTCAATTAAAAGCAATATTCCACATGGACTTACAGTAGGGGACAAGGCACCTGATTTTACAGGATATGATCAAAAGGGAAAACATAATTACCAGGATTCACTTAAAGTAATAAATGATCAGGGTTTTAATGTCGTAGCCATAACACCTGAATCAATTGAAAACGTAGAACAAACGGTAAAACTTCATAATATTACATTTACGGTCATTTACGATTGCCAGGAAAAAATTATGAAAGATTATGATGTCATGTTTAACGTAACGAAAGCTTATCAGGATAAAATTTTATCGGATTTTTCAATTGATATAGCTAAAAATAATGGCAGGGATGCTGCCCGGTTACCTGTTCCTGCAACCTATATTATTAACAAAGAGGGAATTATAGTTGCTGTTCAATTTGATCCTGACTTCCACAACAGAGCTACAGTAAAGTGGATGTTAAAAAACATGGCTCTGGCTTATTAAGAATCAACTTATTCTTATTGATTTATTGGCTGCAAGGCTGAAAGCTTTCATGTTTTCAACAGAGGTTTCCGGGGTGATTTCACAACCTGCCGATATTATGCACCGGTCATTGGCATCTCTGGCATCATTAATAACTGTTCGTGTTATTATTTCCTCATTTCCATCCTGAATTATTGTGACTGGATCGGCTTTCCCCGAAAAGACCTGGTAACAATTTAATAATGGTGCAAATCTCTTCATTGATGGAACTAAATGATCGATATCGATTATATCGGCTCCTGTAAGAATCATATCATTAAGAATTGATTCTGTATTTCCACAGATATGAAGCTTGGCAAGTGCACCCTCAGAATGGATATGATTTACCATTTCTTTCTGCCTTGAAAATGCAAACTGATTATACAATTCAGGCCCGATCTGAGAACAGAATGCATCTCCAATTCCAATACAATGGGCTCCGGCTTTTACCTGAAGAGAGATAAAATCCATGGCACATTCAACAATGATATCCATGGTTTTTTCTACAGCTTCGGGTTCCAGAAGAAAATCAACCGATGCATCGGAAGCTCCGCGAAGATCGACATATTCAGCTACAGGTCCTTCTACCCATCCGACAACAAAAAGTTCATTTTCAACATTTTTCCTGAATTCTCTTATTTCAGTCAGCCTGTTGCTGCATCGTCTGTTTTCCAGTGGATTATAATGTTTTACACAGGAAGCTGTTTTTGCATCAGGAAAATGGCCTCCTTTATCAATAGGAAGATTATTCTCGGGATATTCGACCTGAATACCAAAGGCTGATGCCTCAGCCCAGGGATCTGACATTACAGTAACCCAATCGATGTTAAAATCTTGTGCAGAAAGAATCATAGCTCTGCATTTGGAAAAAGGATCGAGACAGAAATCACGATATTTTATTCCAGCATATTTAGCCGCCCACCGCATTATTATCGGGTGAAATGGAGGATGATCAACAGAATCTCCTTTCAGAAAAGAGATTGTTCTTTCAAGACCTGTCATATGTTAAATAATAGTTTGTTAAATGGTAGAGACGCCCAATTTGGGTATCTCTACATCTGATACCCATTCAGAAAATCATTCAAAGGTTTCATAGTTTTAAACACATTTATTACGTGATTAAAAAATTCATTGGAGAGTACCATTTTATCTGATGCTTCATTAACAACAAGGTAACTTTTAAATTTGAGAAGCTCTATATATGGGTGGTCTTTAGGATAACCTTTTGGGGCTGTCTTGAGCTTTTCTCCGTCGATAGCTCCGAAATATTTAATAAATTCTTTAGAATTTGTGATTTTAATAAATTCATCAGGACTATCACTTATTTTTTCCCTTATGGCAGATAACCAGGGACTTGGAGGTGTGTACGCTCCACCTGCCATAATACTTTTCCCAGGTTCAATATGAAAATAATAACCGGCAAATTTATCTCCGTTTTTTTTCCCGCACTGAACAATAAAAGCACCAAAATGCGATTTGTAAGGCGATTTATCATTCGAAAAACGAATATCGCGATTAATTCTGAAAACACAGCTTTTCGCTTCCAGCCCTTTCATAATGGGTTCAAATAAGATTATCTCATTTATGATATTCTGGACAAAGGTTTCAAAGTTATCTTTGGCTTCCAGATACATTGGCCGGTTCCCAATAAACCACTCTCTGTTGTTATTACATTTTATAGCGGTGAGAAAATCAAGCGTTGATTTTTTTATAGTTTCCATTTTAATTGAGTTTTTAAGAAACATTTATAAAAAGCAACATATTCTAAAATGTTGTGCCTATTTTATATAACCAAATATACTAAAGAAAGTTTTATAGTTGTTGTTGATAAAAGAGGGTTACTTTTTGTGTATATCGAACGCTATCAACACATCTCCGTGTCTCTGGTACAAAACACCCTTATGTATTACAGGATGTGAGAAATGTTGCTGTGTTCCCTCTTTGATCCGGAAGGAACTGACTTTTTTTATTTTGCCTTCTTTACAACTCAGAAGCATCATTTCTCCCTTTTGTGAATAATAATACAACATATCATCAGCAGCAATAACGGCACCGCTTCCTGCTCTCAATGAATCAGTCAGCTGTCCCGTGGATGCATTAATTGAGCGCAAGTCCGGAGTAACGGTCCCGCAGCCATACAACCAATCACCAATTTTTACAATGCCACCCATAAAACTATCAAAACTCCGATTACGCCAGACTTCTGTAATTTTTGTTCCATCATCGGAAAGTTTAAGTTTGACGCCGCAGTTTCCATCACCTGCGACATAATAAATTGAACCTTTATCATAAAGAACTGTGTTGCTGTGGGTATCTCCGTATCCGGGCAGTCTCTTTTCCGGCGGATAATTATCCTGTAACTGTGACCATAGTAAGTTACCTGTCGCTATATCAAGCCCCATGAGATGATATGCAGAAAATGTAACAAGTATTTTTCTGGCAGGAAGCTCAATTAATTTAGGAGAGTTATAAGCAGAGCGCTCACCAAATCCCTTGTTTGACCATATCAATCTTCCGTTGAACCGATTCAATGCGACTACATTATTATCCTTTCCACCGGCAGTCCAGAATATCTTTTCTCCCTGAATAAGTGCCGATTCAGAATGTCCATGAAGCGGAAGAACTCCGTTAAAATCAGCTACAAGATCTTTTGACCATACAATCTTACCATTAGCCCTGTCAACACAGAAAAGATTACCCAATCCGGTGCCTACATAAAGCAGATCATCTACAACGGTAGGGGCTGACCTTGAACCGGGATATGATCTCATCCACTCTTTTCCCAGCGTGGTCTGCCATTGTTTCTCACCTTTAAGATTAAAGCTGAAAAGAACCTCCATAGAGTCGATCTCACCAGTGATATAGAAATTTTCATCTGTGAATACGGGAGAAACAAAACCATTTCCAATATTTCCAATCGACCAAAGCTTTTTTGGTCCCTCCTGAGGCCATGTTTTAAGAAGGTTTGATTCATTATAGATCCCATCGCGGTCTGGACCGCGCCATTCATAAATTCTTGTTGTTCCCGATGATGATGTCAACAGAATGATCAGGGCAAAAAGCATTGAGACATTTTTCATTATAGATGCATTGGTTCATATTATAAGCGCCAAAGATATAGAAATCCCTTTAACCGCAAAGCACATAAAGATTAACCAGCATTACATAGCGACCTTTGTGTAAAACATGATCAAAATAACATTTTTAATATCTGTGATTTTAATAATTTGAATTGTATCTTTATGACTTATCTTAATATTATGAAGTTATCCAGGTCTCTTTATATTACACAAATTCTCCTGTTAATCATTTTATTATCATTCATGAACGATAAACTGAGTAGAAAGGAATCGGGCAAAGTCAGACCATTGAAAGATACAATTGGCTTCGCTCAATATCCCTGGCAGATGGATAGTCTGATGGCCAGGATTGGGAAAAAAGGATGGAAAAGATCTTCAGGATTGCCATGGAAGATGGTGATCTGTCCACATGATGATTATACGTATGTTGGTACATTGTACCCTGAACTGCTTCAAAACGTAAAGGCTCCTAATCTCATACTTATTGGTGTGGCACATAAGGCTGCGCAGCTTGGAATAGAAGATTCGCTCGTATTCGAGAGCTACACGGAATGGAAAGGACCTTGGAAAAATATTACTGTTTCTCCGGCAAGAGAAGAGATTTACAATTTGCTTGCGAAAAAATTTGCTATTGTAAATGATTCGCTGCAAAAAGTTGAGCATTCAGTGGAGGCTTTAATCCCTTTCCTGCAGTACTTTAACAGGAATATTACTATTGTTCCGATAATTGTGCCTGCCATGAGCCCGGACAGGATGGAAGCGTGCGGAAAAGCTCTGGCAGATGCCATCAGGGCAGTTGCAAAGAACCATAATTGGGTGTGGGGAACTGATTTTGCAATTGTTTCCACAACCGATGCAGTACATTATGGCAATGAGGATTGGGGTGGAATTGACAGGGCATATTTTGGCTGTGATGAACAGGGAAATATTAAAGCCCGTGAGCATGAAACAGTGATAATTGACAGCTGTTTAAAAGGTGAAATCAGACCTGAAAAAATCCGATTATTCAGTTCATATACGTTAAATCCGAAAAACTTCAGGGAGTACAAATGGACCTGGTGCGGAAGATACAGTGTTCCTGTGGCATTATATACTTCATATTATTTAAATGACAGCAAAGCCATATCAGGTGAGCTGATCGGATATTCAACAAGCATCACATCTGAACATATTCCTGTAGATGATATAGAAATGGGCAGGACAGCTATTGCAACCAATTGCCACTGGGTTGGGTACGCAGCATTAGGATATAAGTAAGCACAGAGCACCAGCCTACACTAAAGTTTCGGCAGGCGAAGCAGAGCACACGTGTCCTCCGGAGCTTTAGCAAAGGAGGAGAACACAGTGGTCATTAATTTTGTAAATTTGAGTATATTTCAAAAAGAATATCATTTCTGTATGGAGATTTTAAAGATGAAACGCTTCATTAAGTTTCTGTTGCTTCTTATAAGCATACTGTTAATTGCGACTGCCTGTAAAACTTCTTATAATAGCCGTTATCAGCAGGAAATTGACAGCATTGCTTCAATAAATGTTCCTGATCACAGAATCGGAATTTGTAATGTAAAATTCAAGTATGGAGAAAATGGTGATATTGTACTCACAGGGGAAACAACGAACCTGGCTGCAAAAAATGAGATAATTAAAGCTTTAAATAATCAAGGCAAACCACTTACTGACAGTATAATAATTCTTCCAGATACACTAAAAAATGAAAAATATTTTGGATTGGTTGATCTGAGCGTTATTAACCTGAGAAAAGAACCTGATCATAGGTCAGAACTGGTATCGCAGGCAAGACTCGGGACCCCGGTTCTAATATTGAAAAATATTAAAACATGGATTCAGATCCAAACTCCTGACAACTATATTTCGTGGACTGAAGAATCTTCCGTAAAACCTGTTGACAGAAAGGAAATGGCTGTTTGGAAAAAGTCATCGAGGGTGATCTACCTGGAGAACACAGGTTGGTTGTACAATGCTCCATCGGATAATTCAGGAGTTGTCGGAGATTTAGTAGGAGGGAGCATTATTGAAAAGATTGGACAATCAAACGGTTATGCCGGTGTTGTTTTACCGGATGGCCGTAAAGGATTTGTGGAGAAAAAGAAGGTTATGGATTTTGATGATTGGAAAAATACTGTGTCCTGTACGGAAGAAAGTATATGCAATGTTGCTAAAACATTTTTGGGATTGCCATATTTATGGGGAGGTTCTTCATCAAAAGCAGTAGATTGCAGTGGTTTTGTTCAATCTGTCTATTTTATGAACGGTCTGATCCTGCAAAGGGATGCATCATTACAGGCACTTCATGGTTCTTCAGTTGATATTACGAACGGCTATAACAGACTTGAGAAAGGAGATCTGCTTTTCTTTGGTTCGAAAAAAAATGGGATTGCCCATGTTACTCATGTTGCTATATATATTGGAAACAATGAGTATATAAATTCCTCCGGGCGAGTTGCGATAAACAGTTTTGATTCCACACAGAGCAATTATGTGAGTTATAGGTTGAGTTCTTTTTTGTCAGCAAGGCGGATCAGAGGAGTTAAGAATGACGTGGGAATTGTAGCCGTCAGTAAACATCCGTGGTACTGAGAAGAAATCAATCTGAAGAGGAGAGTGGGAGATGGGGAGAAACGGGGAATATAAATCAAAAATAAATAACTGATGTTACCATTAGATTAATGAAAACAAGAAGAAAATTCCTGAAAGATTGTGGTTTACTCGCCGGCACTGCCGGTTTTTCATATCTGGCTATAGGTCGTCATAATTGGAATGAAATTACTAATAAAACGGATAAAAGTTCCGGACTGACCTTACGTTTTAAGCCTTATGAACTGCATATGAAACATGTTTTTACTATTGCAGAAGGATCGAGAAGCACGACACCGGTCATGCTTACCGAATTGGAATTTGACAATATTATAGGTTACGGGGAAGCATCTATGCCGCCTTATCTGGGTGAGAGTCATGAAACTGCCACAACTTTTCTGAGCAAGGTAGAGCTGACTCAGTTTAAAAGCCCTTTTCTTATGGAGGATATCCTTGCTTATGTTGATCAGCTGGCTCCGGGAAACTACGCGGCAAAGGCTTCGGTAGATATTGCTCTTCATGATCTCGCAGGAAAGCTTATGAAACAACCCTGAATAGGTATTGATAAGCCGGAAGTAGTCAGAACAAAGGTAAGGGAGGCTGCTCCTTACAAAATACTTAAGGTTAAACTAGGTCAGAGAAATGACAAGGAAATGATCGAGACAGTAAGAAGCGAAACAAATAAGCCAATTTGTGTCGATATAAACCAGGGATGGACAGACAGAAAAATGGCACTTGAAATGTCTTACTGGCTTAAAGAACAGGGCGTTGTCTTTATTGAACAACCAATGTCTAAAACTTCAATCGACGACACGGCATGGCTTACGCAAAATAGTCCGTTACCAATTATAGCTGATGAAGCTTTTCAGACAATAAGCGATTTCAAAAAGGTACAGGGAGTTTATAGCGGAATAAATATAAAGCTCATGAAATGTGGTGGATTGCGTTCAGCATATGCTATGATAAAGATGGCCAGGGCACTGGGAATGAAAGTTATGATCGGATGTATGACTGAAACATCGTGTGCTGTGACAGCTGCAGCTCAGCTTTCTCCATTGGTTGACTGGGCCGATCTGGATGGAAATCTTCTGATTGATAATGATGTATTTGAAGGAGTTAAAATAAGTGATGGTAAAATTATCCTGCCTGACCGTCCGGGAATAGGAATCTTAAAAAATAAAACATAATGACAAGAAAAAGAATATTTTATGGAGTCCTGACGCTTCTTGCGGCAGCTATAATCATCTGCGCTCTTTATATTAACAAATTGATGCCAATTATTACAGGATATGCTGCAAAGAATCTCTGTTCGGATGTATTTATATCAAACAGAAAGCCTGAAGATGTGGAAACAATAGATTTAAACTTCTCATTCATAAAATATACAAAGAATAGTGTAAATTATGATGAGAAGAGCGTGACAAGCCGTTTTCTATGGGGTAGATCCAAGGCTATTTACAGAACAGGATTCGGAGTAACGCTTTTAAGAGATGTTCCTGAAGAGAAACTTCGTAAAGCAATATACCCGTCCGGAGGTGATCCCGGATATTCACAGGATACAATAAAATGGCCTCTTGGTGATATTTTGCCCGGGAAAAATACCGGAATTGACACTATAAAACTTGGAGATCTTACAAAAAGGTTAATAACCGACAATGCATATAATGGAAACGCATTTGCTTTTATGGTAATTCATAAAGGTATTCCTGTGGTGGAAGCATATAAACCGCAATTCAACAGGAAAACAAGATTTCTGAGCTGGTCCATGGCAAAAAGTTTCATAAATGCTATGGTTGGAATTCTGGTTAAGCAGGGGAAACTGGATATTATGCTACCGGCTGGTTTCGACGAATGGAAAGGAGATGAAAGAAGCAAAATCACTCTGAATAACCTGATGCAGATGCAAAGCGGCCTGAAATGGAACGAAGATTATGGAAACCGCTCAGATGTTACAGTTATGCTTCATTGTGAAAGCGATATGGGTCATTATGCGATGGATCATTCTTTGTCGTACCCTGCCGGCACTCAGTGGTATTATTCCTCCGGGGCGACTAATATTGTCAGTTATCTGATTCGGAGGCAATTCCGTAATGACTCTTTATATTATGTTTTTGCCAATAATCAGCTTTTTAACAAGATTGGTGCACCAGATGCTGTTTTTGAGGTTGATCCAACAGGTACAAGGGTTGGATCTTCATATCTGTATGCCACAGCCCGTGATTATGCACGATTTGGATTGTTGTTTGAGAATGATGGCGTTTTTAACGGTGAAAGAATTTTACCTGAAGGGTGGGTAAAATACAGCACTTCAGTTGCTTCAGCCAGCAATGGGAAATACGGATCATTTTTCTGGCTTAACAAAGGTAAGAGTTCGCCATCGGCACCTGAAGATATGTATGCATGTGACGGACGTGACGGACAACATATTTATATTATGCCAACTCAGGAATTGATTGTTGTTATTCTGGGATACTCACCAACATCAAAAGGAGGAATGGATACTGACAGGCTGCTGAAAGATATTATTAGTACCCTAAAAGCTGAAGACAAAAGATAAAAGTATAAAGATAAAAGTGGAAATCCTTGATAAGAAAAACTTTTGTCTTGTGACTTTTGTCTTTTATCTTTAATAGATCTGATTTTATGTCAATCAGCAAGCTGAATTATGGGAAGTTAAAAGATCA
>JBEKDR010000137.1:0-10616 GCA_050014255.1 Bacteroidales bacterium
AAGAATATTAATGGCAGGTATGAAACATGGGCTTATTGCTAAACTTCATGCAAATGAGCTGGATAATTCAGGCGGAATTCAGACTGGTGTAAAATATAATGCTCTCTCTGTTGATCATCTTGAATATACTGGTGATGATGAGATAAATGCACTTGTCGGATCCGAAACGATGCCAACACTACTTCCAGGGTCAGCCTTTTTTCTGGGGATGTCAGATCCTCCGGTCAGAAAAATGATAATTGCAGGTTTACCAGTTGCTCTGGCATCGGATTATAACCCGGGTTCATCACCATCCGGTAATATGAAACTTATAATGTCCCTGGGCTGCATTAAATTAAGAATGCTACCGGAAGAGGTGATAAACGCTGTCACAATCAATTCAGCTTATGCTATGGGTATTTCAGGAACACATGGATCGATTGCGAAAGGCAAGGTTGCTAATGTATTTATTACCAAAGAAATACCATCATACGAATTCATGCCGTATGCTTTTGGGACCAATCTGATTGAAACAATAATATTGAAGGGAAAGATTATAAGTAAAATAAATTAACCACAAAGTAACAGAAAGGGTGGCTCAAAGTAACGCAAAGTAAAATCCGTTGATCCTTAGCGTGACTTAGTGAAGAACTTTGTGAACCTTTGTGGTAAAAAAATATTTAAAAAAATTCTTATTAATCATGGAGAAAAAGATTATCGAATGTGTGCCGAATTTCAGTGAAGGGCGTGATATGGGGATAATTAAGCAGATAACTGATGTCATAGAATCGGTTGATGGTGTTAAATTGCTTGATGTGGACCCTGGTAAAGATACTAACAGAACGGTAGTTACTTTTGTGGGAACTCCGGAAGCGGTTTCTGAAGCCGCATTTCTCTCCGTTAAAAAAGCTTCAGAGATTATTGATATGTCGAAACATCACGGAGCGCATCCCCGTATGGGCGCCACTGACGTCTGCCCCTTTGTACCAGTGTCTGGAATCACAATGGAAGAGGCTGTTTCTGTTGCTCATAAAGTTGCCGAAAGGATTGGAAATGAATTGGATATACCTGTTTATTGTTATGAGAATGCTGCCAGCCGACCGGAAAGAAGAAACCTTGCAAACTGCAGATCCGGAGAATACGAAGGATTAAGAAAAAAACTTTCTGATCCGGATTGGAAGCCAGATTTCGGGCCTTCTCAATTTAATGAACGTGCAGGAGCTACGGCGGTTGGTGCAAGAGACTTTCTTGTTGCGTTTAATGTTAATCTGAATACAACATCAACAAGGCGTGCAAATGCTATTGCTTATGATGTAAGAGAAAAAGGGCGACCAAAAAGAGAGGGAGATGAAGTAACCGGAAAGATTATGAGAGAAGAAAGTGGTGAAAAAGCCATGATCCCGGGTTCATTGAAATCTGTAAAAGCAATAGGCTGGTATATTAAAGAATATGGATTTGCACAAATATCAATGAATCTTACAAATATCTCTGTGACACCGGTTCATATTGCATTCGATGAAGTATGCCGCAAAGCAGACGCCAGAGGTGTAAGAGTTACCGGATCTGAACTTGTAGGGTTGATTCCCTTAAAATCTTTACTCGACGCGGGGCGCTATTTCCTTGCCAGGCAGCAACGTTCATCCGGTGTATCTGATGATGAGCTGATAAGGATAGCCATCAGATCAATGGGACTAAATGACATTCATCAATTTAAACCTGAAGAAAAAATAATTGAATTTGTTATGGCTGATAAAAATGAACATGAACTGATCAACATGAGTCTGAAAGCGTTTATGGATGAGACTGCTTCTGATTCACCTGCTCCCGGAGGAGGTTCTGTTTCGGCCTATGTCGGAGCGCTTGGTGTTGCTCTTGGTACAATGGTCGCTAATCTCTCAAGTCACAAAAGAGGATGGGATGACCGGTGGAAAGAGCTTTCGGATTGGGCCGAAAAGGGTAAAACGATTCAGAATAGTCTTTTAGAAATGGTTGATGAGGATACAAGAGCATTCAACAGGATAATGGATGCATTTTCACTTCCGAGAAAATCTGAAGAAGAAAAACAGTTAAGGGAGACTGCAATAAAGGATGCTACGAAAAACGCGATACTTGTCCCATTAAAAGTGATGGAAACCGCCTTCGCGGGATTTGAATTAATCAGCGAAATGGTCGAAAAGGGAAATCCGAATTCTATTAGTGATGCAGGAGTAGGCGCATTAGCACTTGGGTCATGTATCAAGGGAGCATACCTGAATGTCAAGATCAATGCTTCAGGACTAAATGATAAAGATTTTGTGACCAATGTCGTAGCCAGGGGAGAAGATTTGGAATCCAAAGCTGAAGCTGCAGAAGAGGCAATCCTTAAAACAATTAACTCAAAAATAAAAATTAAGTAATCATAAAGAACTGCTTTCTCTTGGCACTGGGTTCTCGGTTCTCGGTCTAACCACTTTTTACCGAGTACCCAGCACCATTTTTTAATTAGAGAATTCTTCTTATTGTCCTTAACTTGTGAGAATATCCATTGATTTCAGGTTTAAAGATCCCCTGGTGATCGATCGAATCAATTCTTACCCTGCCGGAAGCATGAATGACCAACCCTCTCGATAAAATCATTCCGACATGTGAAATTTTACCTCTGTCGTTATCGAAAAAGACAAGATCGCCCGGCTCAGACTGATCAATGAAGTCAATGCTTTTACCTGCCTCTGCCTGTTGCCAGCTATCCCGCGGAATCGGAATGCCTTGGACTTTATAAACAAGCTGTGTAAGTCCTGAACAATCTATTCCTGAAGGTACACGACCTCCCCAGATGTATGGACTATTGATGTATTTCATTGCTGTGTCAGCAAAAGAATCATTTGTTGATATATAGTTCTTACTGAATTCACGACAGGTGGTGTACTGATTTTTCCCGATATGGAAAATTTTCTCCTCGAAATCGGGATCGAATACTTCACAACCTGCCTCAAGTACAAGTTTTGTCTTATCGTTTTTATAACATAGTAAGGATCTGTTCAATACGTGACTGCAGGAGCTGTCTTCAACAGGAGATTGCTGAAGATGATGCATGTCGATCCATCCCTGGTACTTGTCAAAAAGTGTTTCGATTTTCATCCAGCTGCCGGCCTTATCTATAACAGAATATTTCTCGCCAAATAAGACCTGGCTCAGCATCTCTGTTTTATGCGATGGTCCCGATCTCAACGGTACGAAGACATTCTCGCATATATAATTTTCCATGTGCAGATTATTTGTCTCAAAATTAATAAATATCCTGAAGGAGACTTATCGACCATTTAACGCATATCAATAACCTCAGCATCCTTGTATTTCCCCGGCTGAAATATAAAAGTATCGGCTTCCGGTTTTACTTTCAGATCGAATTCATTTACATGCAGGGTGTTTATAATGCCATCTTTTCTCTTATACTCAAGGCTAATGAGATTTAAAAGAGATTTCCCTATGGAAAGTCTGACCCTCAGTAGTTCACTTTTAATATCTTCAGGATAGAGGTCGATTATATATGAATCCGGCCTCTCTTCTATCAGCCGGCTCTTGTATCCTTTTTTGTACATTGAGAAAATCAGTGAAGGGCGGCTCTGAAAAGTATTGTCTTTTTTATCAGCTTTGGTAATTGTCACCTCTTTTTCTTCAGAAAGATAACTCCAGGATATTTCTCCATTAAACCAGACGGTATTATCCGGAAGGTCGAGTCTGTATTTATCCTTACTAAGAATTACTGACCCTTCTAATGTATCAGTTTTGTTATCAGTCAGGTTAGTAGTTATCATTTTGAATTTCATTGATACGGAAGGGGCCTTAAGTGCATTTTCGGAGAACTTATCAAGAATCTTAATTGCTTCCGGATCATTCTGACCGGTTATATTCAGAGTAAACAGAAGGAAAAAAAGAATATTTCCAATGGATCTCATCTTATTTGTTTTATTCAAGACGCTTCAAAATCTGTTCCAAAGCAATAAAGTCAGAGCAGAGAACATCCCTGGCTTTACTACCTTCAAATGGCCCGACAACTCCAGCAGCCTCAAGCTGGTCAATAATTCTTCCCGCCCTGTTGTATCCGATTGAAAGTTTTCTCTGGATTAGTGAAGTAGAACCCTGCTGATGCTGAACAACAAGACGTGCAGCTTCATCGAACATGGGATCTCTTTTACGAAGATCGACCTCTATTACACCAGACTCACTGTCGTCGACATATTCCGGGAGATGCATTGCATCGGCATAACCTTTTTGTGAGCCGATGAACTCTGTGAGTTCTTCTATTTCCGGGGTGTCAATAAAAGCACACTGAACCCTTACCGGTTCATTTCCTGAAGAAACCAGCATATCACCTCGTCCAACCAGTCTGTCTGCTCCGGTAGCATCAAGAATAGTACGTGAATCGATGGATGAAAATACCCGGAAGGCAATTCTTGTCGGGAAATTTGCTTTGATAAACCCGGTGATAATATTTGCTGATGGTCGCTGAGTGGAGATAATCAGATGTATACCTATTGCCCTGGCGAGTTGAGCAAGCCTGCCTATAGGTCCTTCTATTTCCCTGCCGGCAGTCATTATCAGGTCGGCGAACTCATCAATAATTAAAACTATATATGGGAGGTATTTATGTCCTTTTTCAGGACTCAGTTTCCTTGAAATAAATTTTTCGTTATACTCTTTAATGTTGCGTGCCTGAGCGGCTTTAAGAAGCTCAAGCCTGTTGTCCATCTCGATGCATAACGAATTGAGTGTCTTAATAACCTTCTGTGTATCAGTAATTATCGCATCCTCTTCGTCAGGTAGTTTCGCAAGAAAATGTCTTTCAATCTTCATATAGAGAGGTAATTCCACTCTTTTGGGGTCGATTAGAACAAATTTAACTTCGGCAGGATGTTTCTTGTACAGAATTGAAGTTATTATAGCATTTATCCCTACAGACTTTCCCTGACCGGTCGCTCCGGCAACCAGAAGGTGTGGCATTTTGGTAAGATCGACAATGTATGGTTCATTTGTAATAGTTCTTCCAAGTGCGAGAGCGATATCAAATTTTGTCTCCTGGAAGGCTTTTGAGGTAATAAGCGATCGCATTGAGACCATTTCCGGCTTTTTATTGGGAACTTCAATACCTACAGTTCCTCTTCCGGGAATCGGGGCAATAATTCTTATCCCCAGTGCGGAAAGATTAAGTGCGATATCATCCTCGAGTGATTTAATGCGTGCAAGTCTGACCCCCCGCTCAGGTACAATCTCATACAATGTTACCGTAGGACCTATAGTTGCTGAAATGCTTTTAATACTGATCTTATGATCTCCAAGAGTTTTAATAATATTCTCTTTGTTCTCAAAAACTTCAGAATTATCAAAGGCACTCTCTGATTTGTGTTCTTTAAGAATTGAAACAGGCGGGAATTTATATCTTGAAAGATCGAGACGAGGATCGTAGTCTCCCATCATTCTGTCAACCTCATGATCGGGGAGAGTATCAACTGCTTCAGGTCGGGTAATATTTATCGGTACATCGTCACTATGTGGAATAGCGGATCTGTCATTGTCAAAGTCCCGGATTATGGAACCAGTTGAAAGTAATTCCGGAGTATTTTCATCCAGGTCCTCATTCTCAGCATATTGTTTTGTGGTTCGTACTACAAATTCAACTTTGTCGTTATCACGAACTTTATCAGTGGAGGATTTCATTTCCGGAATTATATCATCTCCCTCCGGATAGGCCAGAATATCGTCATCAGGAACAAGAATTTTATTATCAGAATGTTTCCTGAACTTTAGGAATGAAGGCACCCTTAAACCGAATGCCTCAGGTTTGACTCTCAATGCAAAAACCAAATAGGATATTGTTATAAAAGTCAGAATAACTCCTGTCCCAATCATTCCCATGAAAGCATTCATCCACTTTATTATATTGTATCCCTGCGCACCTCCCGGGCCACTACCCAGGTAAACATTCGATTTACTGAAGACAAAACCAAGAATAAGTGAAAGAATGATAGTTGCAAAGGAAAACTTGGCAATCAGCTTAAATGGCTTGATATTAGGGAACTTGAGGAGGTATAATCCAACAGATCCAAAAATCAGGGGAATAAAAAATGCACCAAATCCAAAACCATTCGTGATAATCATTTTAGCAAGGAAATGGCCACTTTTTCCTGACCAGTTTTTTACAGCAATATCAGGGCCTGAAACTATATCTGAATCAGCAATACTGAGGTCAGTTTTCCACCAGAAGAGGTAAGCAACACAAGCCAGAAGAAGATATAACGCAAAACCAGTAATTAGAATTCCAATAACAAATTTGATCCTCTCATCTGTAATGAAAGATTTGTTTTTTACTGAACTTTTCGTGGTTTTTGTATTCTTTTTACCGGTATCTTCCTTCTCTTTATTCATCTCTGGGTAAAGTTATTTCAAAACAGTTATCGGTTTTTAAACGAAACCCAAAGGTAATAATTTTGAGCCTTACTCAAAAAGCAGATAAATGATTTTGTTTTTGTATGAATATTTTTGAATATTGGAATTGTGGAATAATGGTATTATGGAATAATGGAATAATGGAATGATGGAATAATTGAATATTGGAATTTCTGTTTTATCTTTTGTCTTTTGTCTTTTGTCTTTTGTCTTTTATTCCCTGTGCTCTATGCCCTTTGCCCTTTGCCCTTTGCCCTTTGCCCTTTGCCCTTTGCCCTTTGCCCTTTGCCCTTTGCCCTTTGCCCTGAGCCTTAAAGGCTGATCATTTTATTAATAAACTTATCGATTTCTTCCCTTGATACCCGCATAAACTTTTGTCTTCTTTCAAAGGCTTCATCAGGAATTGCTTTTTTATAAACTGTTTCTGCATCGAAATGGAGCTCTGCAGGCCCCAGGAATAAGAAAAAATTCATAAGTACTCCGTCGATTTGACTGAATGGTGTGGCAATATTGGGATTCTTAATATTTATCTCATTTGTATACCATATATCGTAAACTTTGTTCCTGTCAGCCGCGAATGTAACCTCTGCGTTCTTGCAGTTGAATCCGCAGATTACTGATGTCTTTGTTGTTTTTCTGATCGCAATTCCTTTCATCGACTCAAAACCCGGATACTGTTCGCCGGGTTGTACGGCATAGAAATATTTCAAAGTAAAAAGGCTGAAATATGTGTCCAGGATTCCTTTATCCGGATTGGCAAGATTAAATATTCCGGAATTTCCAAAGGAAGAAATCATCTCGAAGAGGATTTTATTGTTTTTAAAAGATACAATAAGGTTTTTAGGGAGAACTTCTTTTGGCATAGGGCCAAAATTGCCTACATAATCAATATTATAATGGATTTCCCCCTGATTTATATATTTTCCCCCTTTTTCTTTACAGGAGAATCCTGTTATTGCGAAGATTACCGCAATGAACAATACAAAGCTAAATCTCACTTATCTGGTATTATTTGGAATTGCGTAAATGTAGCATTTTTTTTTAACTTCAATTCTTACAGTTGATATTTATGAAATTAAAAAGGTGAGACATACTATAAATTATTGAAATTTCAATTTTTAATATTCTTAAAAGGAATTCTTCTAATTTTGGTACTTTTGTGATCTTTCAGAAATAAATTCTATGGAAAAGAAGCTTGCAGTGGTAGCCCTCGGAGGTAATGCTTTGCTAAGAGGTGATCAGGTTGGAACAATAGATGAACGGGAACAAAACACTACTGAAACTCTTGAAAATCTTATTTTCCTGATAAATGACGGCTACGATCTGGTCATAACTCACGGGAATGGACCCCAGGTAGGTAATATCCTTATGAGGAATGACGCAGGGGAACAGTTATACGGTATTGCCCAGATGCCTGTCGATGTTTGTGTGGCTGATTCGCAGGGTGGAATCGGGTATATGATTGAAAGAATGTTCAGAAATGTTCTGAACAAGCATGGAATTAATAAAAACGTTATCTGCATTATAACACAGGTTCTGGTTGATATTAATGACCCGGCATTCACTGACCCGCAAAAAAGAGTCGGCAAGATATATTCAAAAGAACAGGGTGTTGATCTCTCTGCAAGAAAGGGATGGATATTCAAAGAAGAGGTCAAAACACCGGGAGGTTTCCGGAGGGTCGTTCCATCCCCTGTTCCAATCGGCGTGATTAACGAATCAATTATTTGTGACCTCGCAAGGAAAGGGAATATTGTCATCGCTGCCGGCGGTGGAGGTGTGCCTGTCTATATTGATGAAAAAAAAGATGTCAGACCTGCAGAAGCGGTTATTGACAAAGATATGGCCTCCTCACTTCTGGCCACACAGATTGGCGCTGACGAATTTTATATTCTTACCGATGTTCCATATATATACATCAATTACAGAAAACCAAATCAGGAGATAAAGGAATTTCTCAACTACAATGATACTCTGAAATATTTGAACGAAGGTCATTTTGCAAAAGGGAGCATGGAACCAAAGATTGAGGCATGTCTGAATTTTATTAAACATGGCGGCAGGAAAAGCGTTATCACTGAAGCTTTTAAACTGGCGGACAAGAAATATGGATCGAAAATTACTATGGAATACGAAGATGACCGCCGCTAGGTGCCAGATTCTGGGTACTGGGTCCTAGGTTCTGGGTCAATGTCCAGGCACCCAGCACCTAGCACCCCGTACCAATTATTTAAAATGAACTAATTTTTCTACTTTTACCCAATTAAACTTATAAGTTATGACTACCAATCTTCACAACCGTCATTTCCTTAAACTTCTTGATTTTACTCCGGAAGAGATAACATATCTGCTCGATCTGGCAGCAAAACTGAAAGAAGCAAAATATAATGGCACTGAAAAACAGCACCTTAAAGGGAAAAACATAGCTCTTATTTTTGAAAAGGCTTCTACACGGACGCGTTGCGCTTTTGAGGTCGCTGCTTATGATCAGGGAGCACATGTGACATACCTTGGACCCACCGGTTCACAGATTGGTCAGAAAGAGTCGATGAAAGATACTGCAAGGGTACTTGGGAGTATGTATGATGGAATAGAATATCGCGGCTTTGGTCAGGATATAGTCGAAGAGCTTGCCAGGTATGCAGGAGTGCCCGTGTGGAATGGATTGACTAATGAATTTCATCCAACCCAGATCCTGGCCGATTTTCTTACAATGACAGAGCACTCTGATAAACCTCTTAATAAGATGGTTTTATGTTACCTTGGCGATGCCCGGTATAATATGGGTAATTCCCTTATGGTTGGTTCTGCCAAAATGGGTGTTGATTTCAGAATTGCAGCTCCAAAGGAGTACCAGCCATCAGAAGAGCTGGTAATAAAATGTCATGCTATCGCAAAAGAAACAGGTGCAAAGATCACTATTACCTCAAATGTTGATGTAGCAGTCAAAGGTGCAGATTTTCTTTATACCGATGTTTGGGTATCTATGGGGGAACCTGATTCTGTATGGGAAGAAAGAATCAGACTATTAAAACCTTTCCAGGTAAATATGAAAGCAACCGAAAAGACAGGAAACAAGTCAGTCAAATTTCTCCATTGTCTTCCCGCATTTCATAACAGGGATACAAAAATTGGAGAGGATATCTTCAAGAAATTTGGTCTCGATGGGATGGAAGTAACAGAAGATGTGTTTGAATCAAAACATTCAATAGTCTTCGACGAGGCAGAAAATCGTTTGCATACTATTAAAGCTGTTATGGTTGCAACCCTGGGATCTTTATAGCTCAATGCGCACTGTGCCCTGCGCCTTTCAGGAAATAAGCTCCTTCACAAAGTAAAAAGTCATTGCAAATGAAGCAGCAAGTTTAAGGCCGATGCTTGTAAGGAATCCTAACAAACTTCCGAAACCGGCCTTAAAAGCGTAACTCAAATCATCTTTGAATATCATTTCCCCCACAAACGCACCGATTAGCGGACCTAAAATTAAACCCAGGGGACCAAGAAAAAAACCCACGATTAAACCAACAGTTGCACCTTTGGTTCCGTACTTGGAACCGCCGAACTTCTTTGTACCCCATACTGGCACGATATAATCCAGAACTGTAACTAAAACAGCTATTGAACCGAGAATAACTAATAAAGGAGTTGTAAACTGTCCGAACCTTGTCAGATGAAGAAATATTAATCCTAGAAAACTCAAAGGAGGTCCGGGTAATACTGGAACCAGGCACCCGATTATCCCTACGATCATAAAAATGATCCCCAGAATAAGGAGTAAATAATCAGACATTTAAATAAGCCTTTTCACTTCTTGCCAAGGTCTTCGAACTCGACGTTTGTGAATTCTTCTGCCACCAGAGTACTTTTTTCATCACTTTTATCAGCAATGGATGCTGGTTCCGGTGTTTTTGATTCATCCTTACCATTACAAATATATGTAACAGCGTCTTTTAAGCCTTCCGAAAACTTTTCAAAATCTTCTTTATAAAGGAAGATTTTATGTTTTTCGTAAAAAACTTTGCCTTCTTTACCTAAGCGTTTCTTGCTTTCTGTAATGGTCAGATAATAATCATCTTTTCTTGTAGCTTTCACATCAAAAAAGTATGTCCTCTTTCCGGCACGCACCACTTTGGTGAATATTTCTTCTTTTATATTTTTTTCCTCATGCCCGGTTCTGACTTCCTGTGTTCCGGCTTCTTCTTCCATTTCTAAGT
>JBEKDR010000138.1:0-10575 GCA_050014255.1 Bacteroidales bacterium
TAACGATGGAATTCTCGACGAAGTTAAAGCTAAATTGAACTCCCTTGACGAAAATAAATCGGAAACAGATAAAAATGACAAATTGCAAAACAGTGTTCAGCAATAATCAAAACCTGATAAAGAAATTGATTTGACATGATAAAAAGAAATCTAATTATACCAGTCCTCTTAATTTTCTCTTTATTGCCGGTAAATGCCCAGGTAAAGAAGCAGGAGACCGGCCTGAAAAGAGAAGTTACTTTGTATAATCCTTACAAACCATCTCTCCCGGAATCCAAAAAGAGAAGCTTTTTGCCTGATCTGAACGATACCTCAAAAGTGAGACCAGCCTTTCATTATGATGTAAATACTACTCCTTTTCTTCCTGAATATACCATCAGTCCTATCAAAGCAGCTTCCTTGCTCCCTGATCCTCTGCCCAAACTTTACAAAGGTTATATAAATCTCGGCATCGGGAATTACATTACTCCACTGGCTGAAATCAGTGTGACAAATGAGCGATCCAAGAAAGGATCAGTTGGTTTCTATGCGCGGCATTTTTCATCCAACGGAAAGGTTGATCTGGATAATGGAACGAAGGTTTTTGCAGGATATATGGATAACGATGTCTCTCTCTTTGGTAGTAAATTCTTCAGAAACAACATCCTGAAAAGCTCAGTTGATTTCAGTCAGAAGGTCAGATATGCTTATGGATATGCTCCATTCACGACAGAATATTTCAATCCTTTTTTAATGGATTTTACCCCTGAGAAAAGTGATGTCAGGATGCGTTATAATAGTTTAGGAGCAAAAGCTTCATTAGCCTCTTTAACTATGGATTCCGCAAGCTTCTCTTATAAATTCGATGTTTATTATAATTATTTTTACAATGAAAAGAACCTGTTTGAGCATAGCGCCGGGTTTTCAGGGATGATGGCAAAATCCTACGAAGGACTATATGTTGGTTCAGGCATCAGCTATGATTACTATCGGCTTTCTGACTCCCTCTTAACCACCCCGAAATACATTGCCTCAATCAGTCCTTTCGTTAAAAAGAGTTCTGAGCAGTGGAGTTTTAAACTCGGAATTGAGGCATTGCTCGATAAGAATATGACTTCAGCTCCGATATTCCATGTGTATCCTGATTTTAATTTCAGCTTAAAAATTGTCCCTTCTTATGTTAGTTTTTTTGCAGGACTATCCGGTAAGCTGGATAAGAATGAGCCCTCAGCTGTCATTTCTGAAAATCCGTACATAATCCGCGATGGCAGCCTTTTTAAACTGCCAAATACAAGCCACGACCTGGTTATTTCCTCTGGATTGAGGGGAAATACGGGATTAGGAGGAAATTATATGGTTTCTGCGTCATATTCTCTGATAAGCAATATGCTTTTCTATTCCAACATCGTTGTTCCTGACAGTGTACATGCCACCAGCAGAGGGAGCTATTTCTCTGTTCTTACAGACGATGTGGAGTTACTTAATGTTCATGCGGAAATGAGTGGACCAATCACTGATAAGTTATCATTCAATGGTGCGGCAAATCTTTATAAATATACACTTTCAAGATTTGAATATGCCTGGAATAAGCCTGGCTGGGATGCCAGGATCGGGTTAAAATATAATCTCAGGGACAAGATTATTGCCGGAGTCGAGATTACTGCCCAGGGAAAGCGATGGGAGACAGTCAATGGAAATCTTCCGGTTCCGGTCACAATTCCGGATGTTCCAATTAATCCCGATCAAAGATATATAATTCAAATGCCGGCTCATCTAAATCTTAATCTCAGTGCTGAATATCGTTACTCCAAGATACTCTCCTTCTGGACAAAGCTTAATAATATCTCCAATAAACGCTATTATGAGTGGGCATTTTATCCTACGCAGGGATTCCTGTTCATGTTTGGGTTTACTTATAGCTTGTAGCCGGGTTGATAGCCCTTCTATCCGCCTAATTCCTTCCCGTCTCGGCCCCCCAACCCCTCTAAAACTGGACTAATTCCCTAACATTAAGATAATTAATCTTAAAATTCGAAAATTAACCCCCCTTTAGGGGGGCAGGGGGGTAAAAAAAGCAGACTTTGAGACTTTAAGACATCAGGACTTCCAGACAATTTTTTAGTGTTAATTTCTTAGTCAGAAATGTGCATTATTTTTAACATTTATTTAAGGAAAAACAATTTAAAATCCATATATTTGTCCTGATAATTAATAATCATAATATCAATAATTTATAACAGGAGAAGTGAGGTTGATTCTGATGACTGGAAACAGTAAAAAAGATATCCGGATTTCATCACCAAAAAAACAAGTTTGATGTCATTAAAAAGGAGTCATATAAGATAGGTCTCCTCTTTAATATTTTGGCCTGACTATTTAAAATTGATATTAAAATAGGTTGACTTAAAAACAGAAGAATAATGAGTGAGAAAGAAAAGAAATTGCAGGACAGTATTGACTACTCAGCAGATAATATTCAGGTACTGGAAGGTCTTGAGGCGGTGAGGAAAAGACCTGCAATGTACATCGGAGACATTGGTATAAAAGGATTACATCATCTTGTATATGAGGTTATTGATAACTCCATTGATGAGGCTATAACAGGCTATTGTACTAAAATAGAAGTTGTTATTCACGAAGATGGTTCCGTAACTGTTACTGATGACGGAAGAGGTATTCCCACCGGAATTATGGAGAAAGAAAAGAAATCTGCCCTTGAAGTGGTTATGACTGTCCTGCATGCCGGAGGGAAGTTTGATAAAGATTCTTACAAGGTGTCAGGAGGTCTTCATGGTGTAGGGGTATCTTGTGTGAATGCGCTCTCGGCCCAGCTCTCTGCTGTAATTATGAGAGAAGGCAAGATTTTCAGGCAGCAATATGAAATGGGGAAACCTGTTACTGATGTGGAGGTTATTGGCAAGTCAGATAAGTCGGGAACTTCTGTTACTTTTAAGCCGGACGATACCATCTTCCAGACAACTGAATTCAACTTTGAGATTCTTGCCGCACGCCTTCGGGAACTGGCTTTCCTTAACAAGGGGATTCTGCTAACTATCACAGATAAGAGAGAGCTCATTGATGATGGCAACGGAGGAACTGCCCGTTATGAAGAGTTTCGCTCTGAACTTGGTTTGAAGGAATTTGTTGAATATCTTGATTCAAACAGGGAAAGGCTTATTGAAAAAATTATTCATATAACATTCGATAAGACTGAAATTCCTGTTGAGATAGCCCTTCAGTATAATAATTCATTCTCAGAGAATGTTCATTCTTATGTAAATAATATAAACACCATTGAAGGAGGAACTCATCTTGCAGGATTCAGAAGAGGGCTGACACGTACTCTCAAAAAATATGCTGAGGATTCAGGAGCTACATCAAAACTGAAATTCGATATAAACGGCGATGATTTTCGCGAAGGACTTACTGCCATAATCTCAGTTAAAGTCGCAGAACCTCAGTTTGAAGGTCAGACAAAAACCAAACTGGGAAACTCTGAGGTTATGGGTGCAGTCGATCAGGCCGTCAGTACAATGCTTACGAACTACCTTGAAGAGAATCCAAAAGATGCCAGGATAATTGTTCAGAAGGTAATACTTGCAGCTACCGCCCGACATGCCGCACGTAAAGCAAGAGAACTTGTCCAGCGTAAGAATGTACTATCAGGGTCCGGACTTCCAGGCAAACTGGCCGATTGTGCCGACAGAGATCCGGCTAACTGCGAGATATATCTGGTGGAAGGAGATTCTGCAGGTGGAACAGCAAAACAGGGCCGTGATCGTGGTTTTCAGGCAATTCTGCCACTGAGAGGAAAGATATTGAATGTTGAAAAGGCAATGCAACACAGAATCTACGAAAGTGAAGAAATAAAAAACATCTTTACCGCACTTGGTGTCAACATAGGAACAGAGGATGATAGCAAGGCCCTTAACATTGCAGGGCTGCGTTATCATAAAATTATTATCATGACTGATGCGGACGTGGATGGTTCTCATATTACAACCCTCATCATGACCTTCTTTTTCAGATATATGCAGGATCTGATCCAGGGCGGAAATATCTACATTGCTACACCTCCTCTGTACCAGATTAAAAAGGGTAAATCGGAACGCTACTGCTGGACTGAAGAAGAGCGCGAGCTGGCGGTTCAGGAGATGGGGCAGGGGAAAGAATCTTCTGTCAGTATCCAGAGATACAAAGGTCTTGGAGAAATGAACGCTGAACAGCTCTGGTCGACAACCATGAATCCGGAGACAAGGACTCTGAGACAAGTTACTATTGAAAGTGCTGCAGAGGCGGATCATATATTCTCAATGCTCATGGGTGATGAGGTCCCGCCCCGCAGAGAGTTTATAGAAACACATGCAAAGTATGCCAAGATTGACGTCTAAACACCAAAAATCTTTCTCCTGATTACAACGGCATTATCAGTACAAACTTCACTGCAACAGAAACATCTTATGCATTTTTTATCAGTCAGGATTATATGAGTCTTTTCTGAAGGCAGCGGTAAAATTGCCTGAACCGGACAAATATTTACACATTTCTGGCACCCCGTGCAGTTTTCAGGTATAAAGACAGGTCTTCTTTCAAGTTTTTTCAGGAATTTAATCCTTTTCATTAGAAACTTCAGAGCAATATTATTGGTTGTTGAAATTGGGATTTTCATAAATCCTTTCTTTATGATAGTGCTCATTTCAGGTCCATCATAAATGATTTCATCTTCTGACTGCAACCATTTCTTTCTGAAAAATGCTGCTCTTGAAGTCGGGATGACTAAGGGTTCATAACCTGCAATCCGACTGGCTATAATATCAAGTATAAGTGGATTTGTCGAACCGAATAATAGTCCTATTTCAACGGGCAATCCGCGACCAGGGCCCGGACCTTCCATACCTATAATGCCATCCATCAGAAAATAGTCAGGAGTAACTGCTTCATTAAGATCAACGAGAAACTCTCCAAATTTACTCCTGTCCTGGTGCAAGGCATGCTGTTTTCCTTTGCTGAACCCGGGTACCATTCCAAAAGTGTTTTTTATTGCACCCGTAAAATATACAAGTTCGTGATTTTTGAATTTAGGAAGAGAAATAATAAGATCGACCTGATCTGCAATAGCAGCAACCCTTATCTTCCCTTTACTCAGTGATTTCTCTACCGGATTCGACATGAAATCAATCCATTTGACTCCGGTTGTCTCGCATACCGTAAAAATACCTGATTTCTCACCCTTGAATTTTGGAGTATGAACTGCCGGAGAATCTCCGACCATGACTGTAGCCCCCATTGATTGTAGAAATCTGACCATTGCCTCCACAACCACAGGATGAGTGCTTATACATTTTGAAGGATCATCATCTGTAAGAATATTCGGTTTTACGAGCACTCTTTTTCCTTTGACATCGGGTCCGTCTGTTTTTTTATATATATCGGAAATAAGATCATATACCTTATGAAGATCATATTCGTCACACTTACGGACAGAGATTTTATTATTCATCATTTCTTCCCCTTAAAAAGTGTGCAAATATATAGAATGTTTGAAAAGCAATACCGGTTCTTTAATTATTCGATATTAATTCTTTAATATTCTCTTCTATTTCTGAAATAATCTTTTTTGAAGAACCTGAATAATTGTTAATTATTATGCTGAAGGCCATTTCTTTGCCTGAAACTGTAGTAAAATATCCTGCGAAGCTTCTTACCCTTGTCATAGAACCGCTTTTTGCTTTGAGCCGTGAATCGAAGACAGGATCCTTAAAGTAGTTTTTAAGAGTTCCGTTTTTTCCTGCATCAGGCAGAGAGGAATAATAGTCGGAGAAGTACTTCCCTTTATTTTTCATATAAACCAGGAGACGTACCAATTCTCTTGTATTGATCGCATTAAGAGGAGAAAGACCGCTTCCGTCTTCTATAAACATTCCATTTGTATCTATACCGGAATTTTTAAGAAATTCAGTAATAACTTCAGCCCCGGATGCCGTTGATCCGTTGTTTTTAAACCTTTTCCCCAACTCCTTTATCAGATGTTCTGCATAAAGATTGACGCTTTCATGGTTCAGTACGTGAATTATATCGGTGAGTGGAGGAGAGATAGTTTCTGTAATCTGTATAACCTTTGCCGGTTTGTAACTATTCCCTAATCTGACGGTGGTAGGATCTGCTGAAATTTTTATCCCGCTGGCTTTAAGTTTTTCATTTACTATTTTAGCCAGCAGAAGGGGCGGGTCAGTAATTGAAGCTTTCAATACAAAATCGATCTGGTTGACCGGAATTTTCCCGGCAAGCCATCCTTTAGTACTGTATGGAGCAGCAAAAACGTAGCCTTCATCTGTTGTACCGGAAGCAATAAGATAACTCGATAATTCTGGCTTGCATTCATCCGGAATTATCCTTTCGATTGCCGGCGAGGAACTATCAGCTGTCGTTCTGAAATGAATTTCGTACATGTTGTCAAATACAGATAATCCATAAGATCCTGCGCCATAATAATTACCCTCATCTTCCCACAGCCATTTAGATGGTACAGGCAAAAAATCGAAGTATGAGTCATCTGTGATTACCCTTCCTTTAATTTTTTTAATTCCCAGTTTTTTAATTTCTGCCACCCAGTTGGATAAGAAATTATTATAGTGATCGGAAAAATATTCTGACCCCAGGGCGGGATCTCCTCCACCAAGAATTATTATATTTCCCTTTAATCTTCCCCATCTTTTGTTAAGCGATCCGGTATAACCTACTGTGGTTTTAAAAGAATATGCGGGGCCAAGCAATTCAAGAGCTGCAGCTGAAGTAATAACCTTCATTACTGAAGCCGGCATCAGGCTTATTCCGGAATTATAATCAAGAATAATTTCTCCGGTTTTCGAATCTGCCACGCACAGAGAGACGGAAGCATGTGCCAGAGAAGAATCAGCAAGAAAAGTTTCAGATGATATCTCCTGTGAAAAAGAACGAAAAGTTATGCAGGCCAGGGAAATTATAATAAATGTAATTTTCATTTCTTAATTGATTTGTTTTGTTCAAGAGTTGATAACAGACCGCATGCAGCCTGTATGTCTACACCACGACTTGCCCGGATGGTTGTCAGAATTCCTTTGGCATTAAGCGCCTCTTTGAAATTAATAGTTGTCCCAAGGTTTGGACTCTGGAACTCTGACCCGGGGATTGTGTGAAAACGAATAATATTGATACGGCATTTTATTCCATTGAGAATCCTTGCGAGCTCTTTAACATGAGCTGGTGTATCATTTACTCCTTTAAAAAGGATATATTCAAAAGAGACTCTCCGCTGGCTGCTAAAATCAAAATTATGGATTATATCCAACACCTCTTTGACTGTGTTGGTTCGTTGTATCGGCATAAGTTTTCTTCTCTCTTCATCGAATGGGGAGTGAAGACTTACAGCCAGATGACACCGGCTTTTTTCAAGAAATTCCTTTATACCTCCTATCAGTCCGACAGTACTTACGGTAATCCGTGTGGGGCTCCAGGCGTATCCCCATTCACTTGTAAGAATATCAAGGCTCTTAAGCACCTCACTAATATTGTCTAAAGGTTCACCCATTCCCATATAGACCATGTTTGTCAGATTTGTGAACTCGGGTAAGCTTCTGAACTGGTTAAGTATCTCATTCGATGATAAATTTCCCTGAAAGCCCTGCCTCCCTGTCATGCAGAAGATACACCCCATTTTACATCCGGCCTGTGATGAAACGCAAATTGTAGCATGATCATCCTCAGGAATATATGCTGATTCTATATATTTGTCATTCAGAACTTTATAAAGATATTTTTTGGTGCCGTCAGAACTTCTTGATTCATTGACAGGTGCAGAAAGACCGATTTCATAATCAACTGAAAGAAGCTCTCTTGTTTTTTTTGAGAGATTTGTCATTTCATCAATTGAGTATATCTCTTTCTTATAAAGCCAGTCAGACATTTGTTTTGCTGCAAATCCCGGCAAGTCAATCCGTTTCGTAACTGCAATCAGTTCATTTAATGTTTTTCCGTATAGTTTTTCTTTTTGCATAATTTTAGGATACTCGGTACCATATGCTTAACGCCTCACGCCTCACGCCTCACGCCTCACGTCCGGTTCCCTGGTATTTGTTAAATACTATTGCTATCAGTGTTAAAGTGTTGTTAAAAATTTGTAAAATACTGAAGTTCATTCTAAAAATGTATGATCTTTGTAAAACAAAAATACTGTAACTTGGTTATAAAGATATTAAACTTTTGTGAAGGCATAATAGATGATTTTTTACCTGAGACAAAAGGATGGTTTAATTAAATTTAAAAACTATGAAAGGCAAGTATTTATTAGGTGGACTATTAATAGCTCTATTAGGAGCATCGGTTGCTTTGTTTGCATATACGAAGATAATGGTTAAGCCCATGGTGGCAGCTTCGAAAGATAGTTCCAATGTTGAAGTACAAAATGCAAGAGCCTATCTCACATCGCTGCAGGCCCAGGAGGGACCAGTTGATTTGACCTATGCTGCAGAACTGACGGTTCATGCTGTTGTACACGTTCATATAAAAATGATGGAAGCTCCCGATAATCCAATTATGGACTGGTTTTATGGTAACCGTAATTCCAAGCCACAGCCAGTCAGCGGTTATGGATCAGGTGTTATTATTTCAAGTGATGGTTACATAGTTACTAATAACCATGTCGTAGAAAATGCTGAATCAGTTGATGTTACATTAAATGATAAGAGAACATTTACAGCCAAGGTGGTAGGCCGGGACCCGGGAAGTGATATCGCCCTGCTTAAAATAAAGGCAGACAATTTACCTATTATTAAATTTGGTGATTCAGACCAGCTCAGGCTTGGTGAATGGGTTCTGGCTGTCGGTAATCCTTTCAACCTTACTTCTACAGTTACAGCAGGTATCGTCAGTGCAAAAGGGAGAAGTCTTGAATTGAATGAAGGCAATTATAAAATAGAATCTTTTATCCAGACCGATGCTGCACTCAATATGGGTAATAGCGGAGGGGCTTTGGTTAACACAAAAGGCTTGCTTGTAGGAATTACATCTGCAATTCTTTCACCTACTGGTGCTTTTGCCGGCAACTCATTTGCCATACCGGTGAGCATAGTTAAAAAAGTTGTTGATGATCTTAAACAATATGGCGAAGTTCAGAGAGCTATTATTGGAGTGAACATTCAGGATGTGAACTCTGAAGATGCTACCAAACAACACCTGGCTGAAGTAAAAGGTGCTATGGTAGTCAGGGTTATCCCTGGTGGTTCGGCCCAGGAAGCCGGGATGAAAGAAAATGATGTAATCATCAAGTTCGACGGACAGCCTGTAGGTACGGTGTCTGAATTACAGGAGCAGGTTGGGAAACACCGTCCGGGAGACAAAGCAACTGTAACCTATATCAGAAACGGGAAAGAGTCCACCATACCAATTACACTGAAAAATGTTGCTGGAAATACTAAAGTAGTCACTGCTGAAATGGAAGAATCTGAAGATATTGTTTTTGGAGCAAGACTTGAATCGCTCGACTCTCAGGATATGAACTCACTTAACATCGACTATGGAGTAATAGTGAAGGAAATCAATAAAGGTAAGTTTAAGGATATAGGAATGGCAGAAGGATTTATTATCCTGAGTGTTAATGGTAAAAAGGTAAAAACTCCTGATGATGTACGGCAGTTCACAGATAATGGTAAGACTCTTAAATCGATAGAAGGAGTACTTCCAGACGGGACAATATTCAATTATAAGTTCGGAAAGCAATAGAAAAATTTACATAATTCTCTATTATTCAGAGGATTTATAAAAATAAATCCCCTTCCTGCAACAATAGTAAATTATTTTTGTTATTACATAATAAAGCAATATCTTTGCGGAAATTTTTTGGGAGGCATAATGAGACAGCTAAAGATTACCAAATCCATAACAAACAGAGAGAGTGCGTCACTCGACAAATATTTGCAGGAGATTGGTAAGGAAGAGTTGATATCGGTAGAAGAAGAAGTTGAATTGGCTCAACGGATAAAGAAAGGCGACAGAGCTGCTCTTGAGAAACTTACCAAAGCAAATCTGCGTTTTGTTGTTTCTGTTGCTAAACAATATCAAAACCAGGGACTTAGTCTCCCCGATCTTATCAACGAAGGAAACCTGGGCCTTATAAAGGCTGCAGAAAAGTTTGATGAAACTCGTGGTTTCAAGTTTATTTCCTATGCTGTATGGTGGATACGACAATCAATTCTTCAGGCACTTGCTGAACAATCCCGAATAGTAAGATTGCCATTGAATCAGGTTGGTTCACTTAATAAGATAAATAAAGCTTTTTCGAAATTTGAACAGGAGAATGAGCGGACTCCTTCACCTGAGGAGCTTGCTGATGTTCTTGAACTGCCGAAGGAAAAGGTTACAGATACTTTAAAAGTATCCGGACGCCACGTTTCTGTTGATGCTCCTTTTATTGAAGGTGAGGATAACAGTTTACTTGATGTTCTGACCAACTCTGATTCTCCTGTTGCTGATAAGCTACTTATGGATGAATCTCTTTCAAGAGAGATTTACCGGGCGATTGCCACCCTTACCGAAAGAGAAAGAGACATTATCAGATTTTTC
>JBEKDR010000139.1:0-10531 GCA_050014255.1 Bacteroidales bacterium
TTGCAATAAATTCTTCTTCTGGCTCCCGTTCGAGATATAATAATAAAGAATTTGATGAGGATGCATCCAACCATTTGTTTGCGAGATATTACAGCAAATTTTGCAATGCATCATTCAGCCCTGATGAAAAGGAAATTATTGCATCTGGTTATACTATTGACAATGATTCACTTGGCAATCTTAGCCCGAAGTACAACCTTGTTCTCTTCTTTGATAAAAAAAGCAGATTTCCTGGAGCCTATGGAAGATCGTTCTTTTTTCCAGGCATGGAAAAGGATACAATTGTCCCTATGGTATTTCGTGAAATTAGGATTTCACCAAATGAGAAAACCGCTGCAGCAGTCAATGCCTTTTCAGAAAAAATATATCTTCTTGCCGGAGATGGTCGACAATTAATAACCCGTTCAGGACATATTGTTTTGTTTTCAAATGATGGGAAAGAGTTAATCTGGATTTCGGGAAATACAATAGATAAAATTCCAATCTCCCCCACCGAAATAAAACGTCTGATAGAAAAATTCAGGATATTCCCCTTATCCGAAACAAAAGAAAACAACTTTGCGGAGATTTGATTTATTTAGGATTAAGACCATTTTTATTATCGATGGTATAATCAGACATCTTAAAACCGTATGTGGCAACTTTCTTATCTATATTTGGACTCCAGATCAGGCTATTTAATTCAGGTACCATATACCTGCTAATATATAATATAAATATAAATACCCACGGGAGCAAAATTCTCCTGAGAATCTTCTTATGAAATGGCTGCCAGTCGATGAATCCCGAAGAATGCAAGGTTAACAAAATAAACATAGTTCCAACAATCAATGAAGAAAATCCAGCTATAACAAGTGTACCAGCACCGGCCCAATGTTGCAGCTTAAATAACTGGCCCAAAAATGCAATGGAAAGAATGCAACAGCCAAGAAATGAAACGTTTTTCAGATAGGGAATCTTATCTGCCAGAAAAAGACAGCGGATCCCGTACATAAAATTCCCTATAATCATCATTACTGAACCAAAAGTAATTATCCATCCGCCGAGAGGCCAATGGTTTCTTTTAAAAATAATACCTACAATAATTAGCAATATGAAAACTATGTTGCCGGCAAGAGATACAGCATCAGTATAAAGAAAGATTTGTGTCAAAGCAATAAGAATGAAAAGAGACAGAATTATTGAAGGGAGAATCATAGCTGATTCATTATTTGAAAAATAATAAGAGATAAGAAAAATAATTAGTAAAAATGGGAGAAGAAATACAGAATATTTTGCGCTTCTCCAGAGCCATTTTGTTGATTGAAATTTGATAGCAAATGAAGTGAGTATTGATATAAAAGATAATCCAAGTATAACATAACAAGATGTACTTAATCCTTCATCAGGAACCTTGTAGCTTAAAGCTATCCCAACCAAAGCAATAAATGCTACTACAATGGAAACAAGAACAATTTTTCTATTAATGGCTTTCTCCAATATTATATATATTATCTCAAAATAAAATTAGTCTAATTTAAGGGAATTCACAATTTTTTATTCATATGCAGATATTCCGAATTTCAATCTGCAAAAAAAATCAATAAAACTATTGTATACATTTAATTATCAGTCACTTTTGAGATCATGCAATTTTTTAGTATTTTTACCCTCTTTGATTTATATTAAACAGGTCTTCAGGGCTTTAACCATACTTTATTAAATAGTCCTAATGAAGAAACAAGGTACTAAAGAGTCCAAAATTGATGAGATCAATTCCCTTTTATGGGAGAGCCGTTATAATGACCCTGCACCAGCCATAAGTTATGTTTCATCCGTTTTGGAAAAAGCTGTAAAAGCAAAGTATCAAAAAGGAATAGCTTATGCCAGACTCAATCTTGCAGCCTATTATTTTCTCAAGTCCAAAAACGACCTTGCCCTGGAAAACATTTCTGAAGCTCTTACATGGTTCACCAGCAATCCTTCCGAGACTGGTTATTCACGTGCCCTCAATCTGAAGGGAAACCTGCATGAAAGTTTTGGTGATTATGAGAAAGCCCTTCAGCTTTGTCTGCAGTCTAATAAACTTGCTACAGAAATAAATGACCGGGATTCAGAGGCAGAAACATGTAGTCAGCTTGGCTTGATATACACCCGGTTATGCAACTTTTCCAAAGCGTTGGATTATTACAATAAAGCGCTGGAAATAAGAGAAGAAAAGAAGGATGAAAATGCAATGGCTTCTTCTCTTAACCGGATCGGAATGATAATGCGACTGATCAAAAAATATGAGGAATCTCTTTCGTTTTATTATAAAAGTCTCGAAATACGACGCAGAAATAAACAGGTTGCATCTATCCCATGGACCTTGTTAGGTATTGCCAGCACTTATGAGGAAATGCATAAAATATCAGAGTCGCTTGATTTTTATGAACAGGGTTTGGTTGGAGGTGATATAAGATGCACTCTGCAGTGCATAATGGGTTCTGGCAGAATATATAGTATTATGGGTAATTCGGATAAGTCTGAAGAAAGACTTATGGAGTCATTAAGAATGGCTCAGGATCTCAAAACCCCATCCCTGGTGGCTGAAGCATATATTGGACTTGCAAATCACTATGAATCAACCGGGCAGGTTGAAAAAGCTCTGAAAAGCTTTAAATCATACCAGAAGGTTAGAGAATCTATCCAGAGCGAGGAGGCTCAGAACAGACTGCGGAATGTCGAAATATCACACGCTATAGAGAAATCAGAGCACGAAAAAGAAATCTACCGTCTGAGACATGTTGAACTCAAAAAAGCTTACGACATCATTGAGGAGAACAGTACGTATATAACGGCCAGCATAAATTATGCAAGTCGTATACAACACGCCATGCTTCCTGATTTAAGTGAGTTTGAAGGTCTAAGCAAAAATTGTTTTGTTCTCTATCTCCCCAAAGAGATTGTAAGTGGTGACTTTTACTGGTTTAGCAAAACAGATGACAAACTGTTTGCAGTTGTTGGAGATTGCACAGGGCACGGTGTGCCAGGAGCATTAATGAGCATGCTTGGGATTTCACTGCTTGAGGAAATAATTAATAATCGGAAGATTATAGATTCAGGACAAATACTTGACGAACTCAGGAAGGAGGTGCAGCGTGCCCTCCATCAGAAGGGAAACAGTGAAGAAGCAAAAGATGGAATGGATATTTCCCTATGTATTATTGACAGGACAAAAAATAGCCTTCAATACTCCGGTGCATATAATAATCTTTATCTGATTCGAAGCGGCGAATTATTTGAATATCCTGCTGACAGAATGCCAATAGGAATATTTGATGAAGCAGATTCCAATTTTAAAAGAAATCATATTGATATTCTTCCCGACGACATAATTTACATGTTTTCAGATGGATATGCAGATCAGTTCGGGGGACCTGACCATAAAAAGTTTAAATACCCAGCATTAAAGGTATTGTTGACCGAAATTCATAAGCTTACCCTCACCCGGCAAAAACAAAAACTTGAAAAAGTATTTAATGATTGGAAAAGAACAAATCCACAAATAGATGATGTTCTTATCCTGGGACTGAAATTGTGAGTTATTTATTGTTGATGGTTCCTGGGCACTGGTCACTGGTTAAGGTGGAACTCAATGGATGTTGTTAACGAGGAACGAAATAGCAATTAGCATCCAGCAACAAGTAACAATAATTCCTATCCATTTGCAGGAATGGGTCGGGAAAGACGAATAGTTTCAGCTGAATTCTTGCTTTTTAAGCAATAGATAAAATGATTCTCTTCATAAATTGCTTCAATTAATCCAAAATAAATCAAATCAGCTAAAATATTCTCAGCAGCGCTCTTTGGCAAAAATGCCGTTCTGCAGAACTTCGAGATTGAGATTGATCGATTGAATTCAAGATATTCCATCAGTTTCTTCACCTTATCGCTGTATTCAATTAATATACCTTTGTCGTGAGTCTTGTTTTTCCATACTTTCAACTGAATTCGGTTAGCCAGAATATTTTCATCTTTTACCCTGATATAAGCTAGCCATTTATTTGGCTCCGTCTGAGCAAAATAAGGACAGTTTGTGCCTTTAGGAATTATAACTTCAAGCACAGTTTTGCCTCCAATAACCCATCTTTTTGATTCAAAAAAAATTTCAGGTTTACAATACATACCTGCAGCAGCCTGAGCCATATAAAATTCTTCATCAGAGTGTACCCCGGCTATGTTACCATTATCTTTTACTCCAATAAGCAGGGTACCTCCATCGGTATTGGAAAAAGCAACGAGAGTTTTAGCAATTTTCCTGGAGTCGGAGATTTCAAACTTAAAATCCAGCTGCTGATGTTCACCTTCCTGTATTAATCTTTTTATATAAGAGTTCGGTCGCTGCGGAAGCACATTTACTGTTGCTTTATGATATTTTGCCATTTATAATAAAATGAATTAATCCGTTGGCAGATGTGCGTTAAAAGTAATAATAAGACAATATTACGAATTCCTGCAATACAAAATAACCGGAATGCCTGATAATATGTACGATTAATAAACATACTAATAACAGTCTGATCATTGTATTTCTCCTTAATTTTCAGTAATTATGCACTCCATTATTTAACGCTGTTCCTATATTATTTTTCATGAAATCACCATTCAAATTCTTAGATTCCTATGCAAGAGAAGACCGCGAAATATTTTTCGGACGTGAAAAGGAAATAGAAGAATTGTACCGGCGGCTTTTTGAAAGCAAAGTATTGCTTGTCTATGGAGAATCCGGAACCGGCAAGTCATCTCTTGTCAATTGTGGATTAGTTAATAAACTTAATGACACCGAACATCTCCCGGTCTATATTCGCCGCTCAGAGAACTTACTTGAGAGTCTTTCTGAAGCAATACAGGTTCTGCTTAAAGAATCTTCTCCCCGGCAATTACTGACAGCTCTTCTGTTTAAAAAAGCGCTAAGGGAGATTTCTGACGACATCCATAAACAGTTAATCTTTATCTTCGACCAATTTGAAGAATTATTTATTTTCGGCACAAAAGAAGAAAAGCAGAGCCTTATTCAGGTTCTAAAAGTCCTGACAGAATCCGATCTGAATTGCAGATTTATATTTATTATCCGCGAAGAGTATTTTTCAAATGTGGCAGAGTTTGAGAAGCATATCCCTAATTTCCTGTCTAACAGGATGCGCATTGAAAAAATGGACAGAACCAATGCCATTACTGCAATAAAAGGTTCCTGCAGCGTTAATGATATTCAGGTTGAGGACGGATTTGCTGAGGACCTTCTCAGAAAACTAAATCCCGATAGCCCCGGGATAGAACTGACCTGGCTTCAGATTTTTCTTGACAGGATCTTCAACCTGGCAATTAATGATGAAAAAACTGATATAAACGGTCAGAAGCCTCTTGTTTTCACTATAGATTTAGTAGAAAAAACAGGAGATGTCTCTGATTTACTGGGAAGTTTTCTTGATGACCAGATCTCATTACTGGCCAGACCTGATACCGCACTGGCAATATTGAAATCGTTCGTCTCATATAAAGGCACCAAACGGCTTCTGAATCTGGCTGAAGTGAAGGATTATTCCAACACTCTTGGAGAAAATGTAAAAGAGAAAAATGTTATTGAGATAATAGGATCCCTCGTTCATTTAAGAATATTGCGTGATAAAAACGAAAATGGGTTTTATGAGCTCCGTCATGATGCACTGGCTGCAAAAATTTTTGAAAAAATATCCGCCTCTGAACTGGAAATTCTTGAAGTACGGCAGTTTATCGAAAATGCATATTATTTCTGGAAAAAACGTGGGGTGCTTCTCTCCGAAGACGATCTAAAATACATCAGTCCTTTTGAGAAGCGATTATCTCTTTCTGAAGAACTTACAAGCCTGATCGGAATTAGCCGGGATACATTTTACAGGACCAGGAAAAGGAGAAGGAATGCTCTGGTTTCCGGAGGAACTACCATCATTTTTTTGCTTTCCGTCTTTTCAGCCTGGGCTCTTAAAGAACGGAACAGGGCAGAAGGTCTGAATACTAAAGTATTAGCAGAAAAATACAACCTTCTGGCTACAAATATCGCCATTCACGATCCGACTAAAGGATTAAGACTAGCTGAATATGCTTATTCTCTCGATTCCTCCAATCAGAATATTCTGATTAATATCAAACGGATATATTCAGATAATATATTTTATAAATTAATTGCCAGACCGGAAGATGCAACTGCAAAGCAAGAGGATGCAATAGGTGCTGTAACGTTTTCTCCCGATAGCAGGTATATTCTTACCGGATCGGGTGACGGTTCAGCAAGACTATGGGACTTAAACGGAAATAATATTAGAATTTTTATTGGCCATTCAGGATATGTGAATTCTGTTGCCTTTTCCCCCGATGGTCAGTCAATTCTGACCGGGTCATCAGACCGGTCTGCCAGACTCTGGGATATTAGTGGTAAGGTAATCAGGGATTTTAAGGGCCATAGCATGTCGGTAAATTCTGTCGCTTTTTCGCCTGACGGTAAGGAAATTCTTACCGGATCATCAGACAATACTGCTCGTCTTTGGGACCTTGAAGGAAAAGTGATTCAGGAATTTAAAGGTCATAAATCGTCAGTCAACTCAGTAGCGTTTTCACCCGATGGTCTCCATATTCTCACCGGCTCCTCAGATTCTACTGCGAGACTCTGGAACAAAGAAGGGAAACAACTGTTACTTTTAGGCAGACATCTGGATCTTATTAATACAGTTGCTTTCTCACCCGATGGAAACCTAATACTTACGGGATCAAATGATAAAACAGTAAAACTCTGGCAACTTGATGGGACTTTATTACGGGTTTTCACCGGATTTCCGGGAGAAGTCAACGCTGTGGTTTTTTCGCCCGACGGGAAAAAAATACTTATTGGCGCGAGTGCCGGTTATGCAGTTCTCCTTGACCTGAATGGTAATGAAATTAAAGAATTCAAGGGACATACAATACAGATAAAAGCAGTTGCCTTCTCACCTGATGGCACTAAAATAGTAACCGGTTCAGGAGATTGTACAGCAAAACTCTGGGATCTGAATGAAAATCTTAGCCAGGTTTATAATGGCCATACGGGCAGAATTACATCTGTTAAATTTACTAAAGACGGAAAAGAATTTCTGACAAGCTCTTTAGATAAAACTGCGCGACTCTGGGACATAAGCGGGAATACTCTTAAAATTTTCAAAGGACACAAAAATGGTATCAATGATGCTGCCATTTCACCTGATGGCCAAAAGGTTCTTACGGGTGCTGAAGACGGAACTGCCAGGCTTTGGGATATGCAGGGAAATATGATCAGGGTCTTTTCCGGTCACAAATCGGGAGTTTCGAGCGTTGCATTTTCACCTGACGGTCAGAAAATTCTCACAGGATCACAAGATGCAACTGCCCGGCTTTGGGATATCAACGGAAATACTCTCACGATTTTCAGAGGTCATAACTCAGCTGTTAAATCAGTTGTATTCTCACCCAATGGTAAAATAATACTGACCGGTTCAAACGACTATTCAGCCAGGTTATGGGACCTTAACGGCAATCTGTTGATTGCTTTAAAAGGTCAGTCGAGTACTATCAATTCTGTAGCATTTTCACCTGACGGTTCAAGCTTTTTAACCGGATCATTTGGATCAGATCCATCTGCCAGGCTCTGGGATCTCAAAGGGAAATTATTAAAGGCATTTAAAGGACACACTACTTCAATATTGTCAGTTGCTTTTTCACCTGACGGCAAAAAGATCCTTACCGGCTCAGCTGACCAGACTGCTATTCTCTGGGATATCAACGGTAATATCGCTCAGGTTTTTTCGGGCTATAAATCATATGTGACGAGCGTGACATTTTCGCCTGACGGAGAACATATCCTGATTGGAATGGTAAATGGCATTGTAAGACTGTACCCGGCGAAAATTTCATATAATAATTATAAGAAGTCAGACAAGTATGAAAAACTCACTTCATATGATAAACTTCTTTATGGTATAATTGATATTAATTCTGCAAAAAGTTCTGAAGATGAGAAAACTCTTCTGTATGCATCTGAATATAGCTTAAGTGAAGCGATTCATAGTGGTGCAGACGAGAAAATTAAATACCTCGATAATGCAATAGAAATGTATGAGAAATTGTTGAAAATGAATCCTGAAAAAAGGGAATATCTTTTTAACCTTCTCAGGGCAGGTGTTTATGATTATGAAGCAAATCCCACTTATCAGACGAAAAAGGAGATTGAAAAAATAAACGATAAAATCCTGAGCTTTAAATCAATAGACGATCTTAAACTCGCAGGATATACTTATTGCCTGCTATGCGCAAAGAATGATTCGTCTGTGATCAGCCTGGGAATCCCCGACAGCTTCCTGAAGATCTGCAGTAAATTAATGGCCCGACATGACCTGCCGGATGCTGAACGAACAGACATCAGCAGATGGTGCTCTTACTTGTCATCTGATTTTATCCAGAAAAAAGGGTTCATTCAGGCTCTTCAGGTACTTCAGATGGCTAAACTTTCTGATAGTACAAATAAAGAGGTTCAGATTATTCTTCCATTTGCTTATATATTTAATAATCAATATGATAAAGCAGAAGCAATAATTAATGAATATAAGAATAAACCATTAACCGGCTTTGATAACTTCAGGACGTACAAGGAGATGTACAGATACTCTGTCGATCTTCTTGAAGACAGAGCAATTACACATCCTGATCTGGCCAGGGTAAAAGAGCTGTTAAAAAATTAACTGTGTAGCAGGCTTCCCGGTAAACGGTGTGCGGTGTTCGGCCACTACTCCCGCATACCGCATACCGCAAACCAATATAGTTTATATTTAATTATTTATTTTTTCCAGGTTCAGGTATATCCAGTACTTTTGTTGTTCCACCTGTTTCAAGGTTGATCCCGTGAGGCTTGTTGGTTTTCCAGGACCCTCCCGTAAAATCCGGAACATCTATTGACTGAGATCTGTTAGCCACCGACCATTCGCTCAGAGGGGCGATCGAACTCCACAAAGCACCGTCATATACATTCTGATCGAGAGGAAGACCGTTTCTTAAGCAATCCATTAAACGCCAGTCCATTATAAAGTCCATCCCTCCGTGACCGCCAACCTTTTTAGCCATTTCGCCCACTCTTTTAACAATTTCAGGTGAGTACTTGTCGTACAATTCTTTCATTTTAGCATCATCGGCCCACTCTTCTCCTAGTGCTATTAATTCTTTTGGATATTTGACTACTTTCCCATTAGTCCCCTGGAGGAGATGTATTCTTGAATAAGGATGCACAGATGATACATCATGCTGTATCATAATTGTCTTTCCAAGTGCAGTCTTAACTATTGTGGTATTCATATTGCCCCTGAACTTTGCATTCTTCCACGGGGCATAGAAAGGATCCTGAGCAGCAAGCTCCTTCTCTTTAGGGCCCATAGTAAAATCGAGTGTCGACATTGATGACAGGTACTCCATCTTATCTCCTCGGTTGATGTTCATTGCCTGACAGACAGGGCCCAGGCCGTGTGTCGGATATAAATTCCCGTTCCTCGTGGCATTTTCTTTCAACCGCCACATATCGGTATAGGCTCCGTCAACCTGTTTATCATCCTGTGGTTTTTTAAAATTCATTCCCATAAGATTGTGAATATAAGCGCCTTCACCATGTATGATATCTCCAAACATCCCCTGCCTAGCCATATTCAGTGTAAGCAATTCAAAGAAATCATAGCAGCAGTTTTCCAGCATCATGCAATGTTTTTTGGTTTTTTCGGATGTTTCAACAAGCTGCCATGCTTCATCAATCGTACGTGCAACCGGAACTTCACAAGCAACATGTTTTCCATGCTCCATCGAATATACCGAAATTGACGTATGCAGAATCCAGGGGGTACAGGTATAAATAAGATCAAGGTCGGGAAGTTCAACAAGTTTTTTCCAGATATTCTCATCTCCAAAAAATTCCTGAGCTGAAGCTCTTCCGACGCGGGCAAGATATTTCTGCGATTCTTTTACGCAAACCTCTCTTTTATCACATAACGCTTTGATCTCAACTCCGTCAATATATGACAAACGTTCAACTGCATCACTACCCCGGTCTCCCAGGCCGATTATTCCAATCCTGACCACCGGAATTGCCGGAGCTGCATATCCCGACATATTAAATTTCTGGCTGTGAGATTTTTTAACAGATTCCATTATAGCTGCCAGTTGTGATTCGGATTTTTTAGGAACACATCCGGAAATTAAACCGCCAGCCATGGCACCGGCACCTGCGAATGTTGCTGTTTTCAGGAAATTACGACGATTGGTTGTCATGTCAGTATATTTTCAGTTAGTTCAATAAAAATAATTATCTGCAAATTAATATTTTATTCATTAAGAAATACACTCATTATTATAAGAATTGAATTCTCTGTGTCCCGATAGCTATGTATTTCTTCACAATTCATGTAACAGTTTAAATTATTCCTATTTTGACCTTTTAATGATATGTTTTTAATTATTCTACCCCCTTCCCAGCCTTCCCCGCCAGCTGGCG
>JBEKDR010000140.1:0-10468 GCA_050014255.1 Bacteroidales bacterium
TTTGAAGCAAAGAGCATCCTTAAGTGTCTATAAATAGTCACAAACGCATAAAAAAATATGTTTTATGGTAAAAAACTGAAAAATAAATATTCTTTTATTGTTTTTTTTCTGATTAGGGTAGACAAGGTGACAGGTTAAAAGTTACTTTTAAACAGTTATTTGAGACAGTGACAGTGAGAATATAGATAATATTATATATTATGAGTACGACTGTCACTGTCTTGAATATGTTTCAAAACGGGTTTTCAGCCTGTCACCTTGTCTACCCTATTTTGTCATTTTAGAGTTAACATCCTGATAATGAAAAAAAAAGAAAAAGAATATCAGGATAAGGAGCATTGAATCCTGTTTATTTACTTTATGCTTTCCTTTTAATAATAAGTTTTTGGATTAGTCAATATCCTGAAATAGTTCCCTGAGACTGATATTAAGGCTATCCGCCAATTCGAAAAGTGTCAGAAGAGTTATGTTATGATTGTTTTCTGCCCTGATAATGCTGTTTCTGTGAATATTCAGGTTTTGGCTAAGTTCCTTTTGGGTAAGATTACTATTGATACGAAGTTCCCTTAAAAAAATGCTAAGGTACTCAAGTCTCTTGCGGTTTTGGTCTGTTAAAGGATTACGTGGCATTGGATTTAGTTTTCCATAAATACTTATGCATAATAAATTATGCATTAACCAGAACTATAATCCCTGATTATTGTTTAAATCCATACTATTATACTATGATTATTCCCTTAAACTCAGATCATGATTGGCAGAAAATCAGCCTTATTAACGCTTATTTTGCCATATTTTTGATCTGGATATGAAAATGTGCCACCCACACATGAATCTTTTTGACCTGTTTGAGAAAACTATAAAAAAAAAGTATGATTAAATTGATTCACTTAATACCTTTAAAGAAATCTTCAGGTGAAATCCCAATGGCATTTAAAACTTCAATAAAAGAACTCATTTTGTAATCTTCTCCCTTTTGAATTCTCCAGAGGGTCATATTGTTTAGTTTGTGGCTTGTCGCAAATTTTTTATAATTGCTTCCTACAGTTTGCCTGTGCTCAGCCACCTTTAATCCGATCTCCTTAAGAGTTTGAGCCACTTTTTTTGGGAGTTCCGGGATTTCCCTTTTTGCCATAACAATAGAATTTTTATCAAATGTACAAAAAAAGCATAAAAAATTATGCATGCATAAAGAATTATGCATATATTTGTACCATGGAAAAAAATAAGTTTTTAATGCAGAGCTGTTCGATTCATATAAATGAGGTCGATAAGAGTTATTTTATCCTCATTGAGCATAGGGGAGAAAGAGTGGTAAGTTTAATGTACTTTGAGATGCCTGAAGTTTTTTGTTACTGGGATGAAACGTTTTGTTACTATCCATATTTATGGAATTAAAATCAAAAATGGCTAAAATAAGTTTGATCCTAAATCAATGTTCACTTTTAGATTAAACTGAATATTATCTTGTAAAGACTTGATATGCAATGAATAAAATAAGGGTCATAAAAAAGCATGTTTCACTTTTATTAATAATCAATCAAAACTGAATGTTTTATGAGTAAAAAATATAGTAAGACAACTGCAGATTATTTATCATGGGATCAAAATCTGAATTTGATTCGAAAACTTTATAATGATGGAGATTACAAAATGTCTTTATTAATTTCTATCGGAAGTTTTTGGGGCCTCAGGATCAGCGATATCTTAAGACTGAAATGGCAGGATATTCTTGAGAGGGATGGGTTTGTTTTGATAGAAAAGAAAACCCAAAAAAGGCGAGAAATAAAGATCAATTCGCAATTAAGGCAACACATAATCGAATGCTATCAACAGATTAAGCCAATGTCGGTAGATAAAGAAATCTTTATCAGCCAAAAAGGATCGGTCTATTCCATTCAGCGGCTAAATGTAATCTTCAAATCCATCAAATCACGATATAATCTGAAAATTGAAAATTACTCAACCCATTCCATGCGAAAAACATTTGGCAGGCAGGTTTTTACTCAATCAGGAACAAACGCTGAGCTTTCCCTCATGAAGTTGAGAGAGTTATTTAACCATAGTTCTGTGATAGTGACCAGGCGGTATTTAGGAATCACTAGGGATGAACTTCTTCAGACATACGATGTTCTGCACTTTTAAATGCTTTTCCGTATGTCTGCCAGTTCACTCTTCCAGATAAGGAGAGACCTTAGATTTTATTAATTCTGCCAATTCAGGCTCCATAAAGTAATAACAATCAGGTATATTCAGGTTGATAATCTTCTTGTTACCGATTTCAACATTGAATTTCCTGTTTATAAATATTGCCTGCTTTTCTTCCATTGCAAAGATTATATCGGCCCAGTAGATGAGTTCTGGTGAAACTTTCACTTTTGCAGTTTGCGCTGTGCCGGCAGATCTGACATGATGCAGGTCATTAGAAGCATATATGCACTCTGCTGAACGACTGCGCATTTGGTTAAATCTGCAAATGAAAAGTAAATTCATAATTCATTAACGAATATATAAGATAAGCGATAAACAGGTGTCATAAGTACAAGGTTGTAATATTTGGCTTACGATAATGATTTGATTCCTGTCAATGAAATAAAGAGTACAAAACAAATACCTTCTGTCACTTTAAACATCAACTAGTCGTACAATATCAACATACCCACTTTCTTTAAAGTATATATTTTATTCAGTTTTAATATCTTAGCTGTTGTACATATGCAATCATAGTCAAAGTAATGCCATGAATAAAAGAATAGGCAACCAAAACGAAGGAACCATGTTATTAATTGCATTCTTTGACAATGAAAGAAGAATCGTATTCTATGATATAATGTCCACATATTCAATTATATAAGGTATCCCCCGAGATCTGGTCTCGACATCCGAGCCGCCTCCTCAGCCTAGGGGTGTTGCGTTTAGAACTTCTCGACAAAGTGTTTGTCCATTCCCTTTTTAATGTAAATACCTGAACGTATTAAAAACTGTACAAGAATAAGGAAGAAAATTTTTTCCTAGAAATGAAAATCGTTAGGCCAAGATGCATTTCATAAAATTTTTTATAAAAAATTGTAAAATTTCATAATAAGTAAGCCTCTCAAAAAATAAGAATTGTTTCAAGAAGTTTAGCCATACAATTTCTTCATCTCACTTTCTTCAAATGTATTTGTCAGATGGATATACCTGTCCATGATTTTATACGATGATTGCCCAACCCATTTAAGTATGCTTTTCCAATTGACACCTTTAGTTACTGCCAAGGAAATAAAGGTATCTCTAAAGTTATGAGAAGTATGATCAGTCTTGAATTTAAGATCTTTGTATTCCTCTTTTTTAGCAATAGCTTCTAATAATTTTTCTATCGCTTTATTATAAGGCTGATTTTGCATTTTATAACAAGCTGTGTCATAGTTAACTTCTTCAAGCAATGACTTTGAATAAGGGTTTAATGGTTGTACCACCTCAACATTATGCCCTTCAGTTTTCTTCGGTGTGAAGATCAAGAAATTGTCTTTAATATGTTCTGGTCTTATTCTTTTTATGTCGTCATATCTTATGCCGGTGAAACACTGAAGCAATATCATCTTCCTAACTGTTTCAAAATGCTTTTCTTCAAATGTGTGATTATACAAGGTCATTACTTGTTCCACAGTTAGAGGATTTGGCCTGTTGATACTCTTACTTCCCCTCTTGAAAAGTTTCGACTGGAATTTATCAGTCATCTCGATCTTTTTCTCATCTCTTATCTCCCAATAATAATATAACACTGTTATCAAAATTGTGTAAGATTTCTCAATCGTCCCGTCACTATATCCCTTTTCTTTCAGCCACACTTCAAAGTCATCAGACCAGCTAATATTTATGTCCGGCAAGTACGTTTTATCGTTCCGCTTCTCATCATCAAATTTTTTAATACGGTTCATTACTGTCTTGAACTCTTTAATAGTGCCGGATGGGTGCCCTAACTTTTTACGTCTATCGTAATATTCATTAATGTAATCTACAAGGCTTTTCTTATACTTAAATAACTTCATCGAAGGGAATACCTCTTCAATTAAAAGGAATTCTTTTTTACTCAACTGTGCCATTATATAATCCACATCAGGATTATAGATGTATTTACTGATCTGGCTTTCCTTTTCTTTAATTATCCGGTTTTTTTTCTGATAGTCGAGATCCCCTTTTAATACTTCACCTTTTATGCTTGACCATAATTTCGGATTTACTCTTACATTAGTCCGAATTTTCTTTTCTTTAATATCCTTTCTTTTAAGAGCATCATATCTCCTTAACCTTATATATACCATTGCCTCACCATTTTTATCTGTTTGGTTTGACAGGATCATTCTTTTAATCTTTAAGTCTTGCGGTGCGATATAAATGTTAGCATATCTTGCTATCTGATCTTCGTTATAATGTTTCATAGTAGTACAAATATTGACTATATTTGTGAAAATTCTGGAATCCTCTCTAATAGGACAATACAGCAATAAAAGTAATACAAATAATATTAATCTCCAAAAATATAGTACAAATATGACTATTGATATACAGTATGTTAATATAAAATAAGAGTCCTGCCACCCCGACAAAAGAAAAAGCCTGGCACGAAAGTGCCGGGCTTTGTTTTTCCGTTGCGTTGAAAATTCATTTTCATAAGCAAAAGGAAAAGCAAAGTCCGTAAATGAGCACAGCGAATGACAGGCTTTTTCTTTTAGTTTCCCTCCCATAGGATCACCGAAGGTAATCCTGCCACCCCAACAATCAAGAATATAAACCCTCTGATAATAAGTAAATTACAGTGGGTTTTTTCTTTGTGGTAGATAATGTGTTAGATAATGATTAATGATTAATGTTTATTACTTCCTCTATTGTTTCATTTAATCTTTTGTTAACAACTTTTTATTAACTCATTATCACAAACTGGACAAAACCAATGAATCTCCTCCATAGCACATATTAATATAGCTTACTTTATGATGCCACTTTATAACTGTGCCTGAGTTTCAAACAATATTAATTACTTCTTAATTCAGATATTCCTCCAATACCCGACATAGTTCCAAACCATATATTATGTTGTTCATCGATGGCAATGGCAGGATAATAAGCACCTTTCAAACTACTATTGGAAGAACTATAGTGTTCCCAGTTAGTGCCATCAAATTTAAATACCCCGTTATCAGTACCAAACCATTTATTGCCTTGAGCATCGATTGCCATGAAACTTGCTCCATTAATTAATCCATTGTTTGTGTAGGTAGTCCAATTTGTTCTATCAAATTTCAATATACCATCTCCATAAGTACAGAACCATTTATTATTCATAGCATCTATGGCTATTGCTTGAACGCTCACGCCATTTGTTGATGGATAACTTATCCACGCTGTAGTTGTCACTTTTTCACATGAAAATTCAATGGTCATTATGAATAACAAAAAAACAGTTTTTAAAATTTGGTTTTTCATAACCGATTATTCTTTTGCTATTCTTTGTATTGTTATCCTTTTATTCGGGCATCCAAGCGTATCCGATAACTGCCAATCAAGTTCTACTACTAACGGGAATGTTTCTTTTTCTAAATTGATATCTGAACCGCTTGGAAGAGTATCAAATTCATAAGTCAAACTATCAATCTTGATAAACCACCCACCACAACAAGGAGAAGGGCACATTCTGAAATCCTGTCCTGTAATTGTACCGATTGATTTATAGTTATAGTTATCAGTGTTTTCTTTCTGTTTCTGGCAGTATATGAATCCAAAAATAATTAAACTGAAACCCAACAAAGTTTTGTAATTCATTTTAACTACTCCCTATACTTTGACCACATTTTTCAAATATAAGGTTTTCTTTCAGATGATTTTTCTATTATTAATACTTCTATAACCAGATCATAGGTTCTAATATGATTCCCAATAAGACTTGTCTTTATGATTTTTTACATCACAGGTTCATGGCTATCAAATTGAAATAAAATAAGTAGTCTGGGATTTTGGAGGTATATAAAAGAGGATGTGAGTTGGTTTTCTCTATTCAACGACAAATGAATAGCGTTCAACGAAATTATTTGAATGCAAACTTATTATGCTTTTCCTTTGCTATCATATTAATATTCACTAAAATTAAAATTATGAAAACAAGAACAATTGTTACGGGTCTTTTAGCAACTGTTATTGTATCGAGTTGTACTGTTCTTTCATTCTATCCTCTGTATACCGACAAAGAACTTATCAGGGACGATAGAATTATCGGAAAATGGCAAAGTTTGAATAATAAGGATGTCTTTCCAACATCAGAAAACAATACTGTAATAGATACGCTGATTTGGGAAATTTCTTTTCAAAATACAGTCTGGAAGAAAAGACTCAATAATCCTTTTGATAGAGGGAGTGAAGATATTCCTAATAAATTCACTTATACTTTGCATATGTACGATAAATCAATGCCAAAGAATAAATATACAGAATTTCATCTACATTTAGTAAGACTTGGAAATAATTTATTTATCGATTTATTCCCTGAAGAATGGCAAAAGGATGACACTTTTTTGGCTGTTCATCTAATTAGTGTCCATACTTTTGCGAAAATTGATATTGGCAATAAACTTGAAATAAATTGGTTTGACTCTGAATTCTTACAAAATCTTTTTGACAAAAATAAAATTCGTATTAAGCACGAAAATAATGGCGTTTATATTTTATTAACAGCCAAACCTGAAGAATTACAAAAGTTCGTAATAAAATATGCCAATGAAGACAAAGCCTTTAGTGATCTAATGAAATATACTTTAACCAAAATCTGAAATGAAGATATCTTTTTATAAGAATCAGCCTATATACAGGATATTTTCACATATCCTGTTTTGGCTGTTATCTTTCTTTATCTTTTCCCAAATGTTTAAAATTTCTGATGAAGTTACACGAATCGATTATATTTTTTCGGGTTTATTTCATGTGAGTTTATTATTTGCTGTGTACATAAACTTAGAGTTGCTTGTGCCAAAATTGTTTGATAAGAAAAAATACATCTTTTACTCTGTTGCATTAATAATAACAATTATTTCATCAATTATTTTAAACCGTATAACATTTAACTGGTTAGCAGATATTGTATTTCCTGATTACTATTTTGTTTCACATTTTAATTTTTTGGAAGTTGGGATGTTTATAGTGATTTACATTCTAGTTACAACTCTTTTAAAGCTATCCAAATCATGGTTTGAATTACAAGAAGTAACCAGCAGGCTTATCAGAATAGAGAAAGAAAATGTTAAAAGTGAACTGAATGCATTAAAAGCACAAATTAATCCGCACTTTTTATTTAACAGCCTTAATGTTATTTATTCTCAGGCAATTAAAAATTCAGATAAAACACCTGATGCAATCATTCAATTATCAGATATACTCAGGTACGTTATTTATGATTCTACGAAAGATAAAGTATCACTAAAAACAGAAATAAAATTAATCAAAGATTATATTGAGTTGCAGAAATTCAGAATTGACACAACATCAAGGATAAAATTTGAACATAAGGTGCAAAATGAAAATTGCATGATCAGCCCTATGTTGCTTTTGCCATTGGTGGAAAACAGCTTTAAACACGGTATAAAAGGAGAACTCGACCATACATTTGTAAACATTAAACTGGAGACTAACGATAGTAATATTCTGTTTGAAATAGTAAACAACAAAGGAACTGGTGAGACTATTGAAAATGATGGGAATAGTGGCATAGGTATAGCAAATATTCATCAAAGGTTAAAATTGTTATACCCAGACAGACATGAGTTTAAAATAGAAGAAAGTATAGCTATCTTTAAGGTAAATATGAGGCTCAGCTATGAAGATTAACTGCATAATTGTTGATGATGAACCTGCTTCACGTGAAATATTGGAAAAATATGTCGCAGATTGTTCCTATTTAAATCTTGTGGAGACTTGTAAAAATGCCTTTGAAGCTACTGAAGCAATAAACAATGTTGATATTCAACTAATTTTTTTGGATATAAACATGCCGAAGTTATCGGGCATGAAATTCTACAGGTCATTAACAAACCCACCATTTGTAATTTTCACTACGGCTTATCCAGAGTTTGCTGTCGAAGGTTTTGAAGTCAATGCAGTAGATTTTTTATTAAAACCATTCCCATTTGAACGTTTTCTGAAAGCTGTAAACAAAGCAATTGACAACCTGAAAAACCAAAGTAACGAAAATAATTATCATGAGTATATTTTTTTGAAATCCGACAAGAAAATTCATCGGATAATTATCAATGAAATTTATCATTTAGAGTCTGTTGGAGATTATGTCAAGGTGTTTTTTAATGGAAGGTTTATAATGGTTCACGATACCTTTCAAAATCTACTAAATCAATTGCCGAACAACCTTTTTGTCAGGATACATAAATCTCATGCAATAGCCATTAACAAGATTGATACGGTCGAAGGTAATATGGTGAAAATAAAAGATAAATTTTTCCCAATTGGGCAAACATACCGCAATGAGTTTATGAACCTAATCAAAAGTGGTGAAATGGATTAAAACAGTAATTTATTTATAATTAATTGAAGAATATTTGCATATCATTGGTTTTTTCATTTCTATAAATGAATTTGCAGAAAACGGCTCTCTATGTATCATTAAGGTGATTAGCAGAATCATTGAGATTTGAATACATATTTTTATAACTCTGATTATGTTGATATTTTACTAACCATGGGATAAAAAGAAGAATCAATATAAAGAATATCAATAATGGTAATGGTAGTATATTATTGCTCCAAGATAAATTCTTAACTCCACCAATATCTTTAATATAACAATAGGTTATTCCGATTGCCGACAAGTAGAAAAAGATAAGATAAGTTAAAAAATCGATTGTTTTTATCTTATTCAATTTCTTCCTAAAAAATAACAGGGATTCTTTAATTGACATATTATCTGCTGTTTTTGTTAGAATAAATAATCTTTTAATTTCCGAGGTTGTTTTAAATAAAAGAAATAACCCAGCCAAAGTCAGAGGGATTATTGAATTTACTGATAAACTTAACCTTAGATATACTAAAGCATATATCATCAAACCAATAAAAGTAAATAAGACCAATAAATAAACAAGGATTTTCAACTTTACGTCTGATAAGACTTTAGAGATAGTTTTACTGTGGTTCATACATATTGATTTCTCAATACTTACATTATTGTAAATATTTTCCTGATTTGTAATGTGCACATCATGCCACATTGATTTTAAATCATTTTTGTCCATTTTCCAATATTTTAATAAGTTGATTCTTTATCCTGTTGATTTTAACACCCGTATTACTTTCTGAAATGCCAATTATTTCTGCAATTTCTTTATAACTGTAATCATCTAAATACAAAATGATTATCGCCTTTTCCATATCGGATAAATGATTGATTGCCAGATAAAGTTTATCTTTCTTATAAGATTCAATATTGTGCTCAGGGTCTGGTATATTGTATTCAAATTTAGATAGTTCAGAATGAATTGGTCTAATATTTAGTTTGCGGATAATGTCAATAGCTGTATTTAAAGCAACCCTATATAGCCATGTTGAAAAGGATGATTGATTTTTAAAACTTGGATATGATTTCCAAAGCCTTATCAGTATTTCCTGATAATAGTCCTCTTTGAATGGATTTCGATAGAAATAGATGTTACAAATTTTCTGCAAGATCCCTTGATGTTTATTTATTAATTCTATAAATTCTTTTTCCACTCTCAAATAGATTGAATTTTTGATTTATTAGTCGTATATTCCTATTCGATTATTACAAAATATGAAAAAATAAAAATATTATAATCCGATAATTAATAAGAATTTCAATGAAACGCATAATAATTTCAGTTCTTATCATTATTCCATTATCTGTTTGGGGACAGAAGATTACTTTCAGTTCAGAGATTCAGAATACTAAAGATTCTTCAATTATTGAGGTAAGAGATTTGTGGTTGGCATATGTAACTAATTGCCAAAAAGGGTTCGATAAAGCCTCCTTAAATTATTGGAATCAGTATGAAACAGAACAAGGGTTCACAGATATTGTCAAAGCTGCAATCACTTTACCTTCATACCTCATTGGTGAGTTGGCAGTTTTTGATATTAAGAAGGCAGATAATGATTATTATAGAATTCGAAATATATGGTCTATGGGCGATACCAATAGCAAATCATATCTTGCCATCTTTAATGTATTTGCTAAGAAAACCAACTCTGTTTATAAACTGTACAATAACTTTTTCATTGTAAAACCAAAACTTCAACATTATCAAGCTGACAATTTTGACTACTATTACCCAAGCACTTATTCCTTTAATAGCCAAAAAGCAAACCAGATGGCTGAACTTTATTCCAAAATATCTTTACTATATGGGAATACTGATAAACGAAAAGTAATTTATATCGTAGGCAATAATTTCGATGAAGAAAATAATATTATTGG
>JBEKDR010000141.1:0-10258 GCA_050014255.1 Bacteroidales bacterium
ACTAATGATATTTTGCTCTCCTTAGAGCCGGCGCCCCCTAGGGGGCAAGTATAAAGAATGTAAACGAACTCTTGATACAGTATTTTGCTTAGAAAGTGTAAACGAACTTATGACATATTACATTTAGTTGTTAAATTTCCGTTAAATATGATAAAAACTTTGGAAACATTTTATATAAAATTTGTTTCCTGAGTTTTTTGATGCTATTTTTGCCGCATGAATGAAGAACTGAAAAATATATTGTTGAAGGTTCGTGAGTTATACATGAAATACGGCATAAAAAGTATAACCATGGATGATGTGGCAAGGGAGCTCAGCATTTCAAAAAAAACTCTTTACCAGTACGTTATAGATAAAGATGACCTTGTTGGCAAATTTGTCGATCATGAGATAGAATTAAGGCAGGAGGAGATATCCAAATGTTTCGGATTTGGTTTCAATGCCATTGAAGAGTTATTTGAAATATCGGTCTTCATGAATAAACTGATGCGCGATCAGAATCCTGCAACTGAATACGACCTTAAAAAATATTATCCACAGCACTATCAGAAAACTTTAAAAGCGCGAAGGGAAGGAATCTACAGATATATCCTTAAAAACCTCGAGAAAGGAGTAAAAGAAGGACTGTACCGTAAGGATATGAACAAGGAGATAATCGCAAAATTGTACCTCTGGAGATCAGAGGACTCTAATCTTAATGATCTGTTTACTGTAGAGGAATTCACTTCGATCAAGCTATTTGTGGAGCTTCTTAACTACCATATTCGTGGTATTGCAACTGAAAAAGGGATTATGGTGCTGGGGAAAAAAGTAAAAGAACTGGAAACTGCTTATATAAATAATTTATAATATGAATTTTATGCGTAGATACCTTTTGATGTTTATTCTACTGGGATCATTTGCTCAGGGATATAGTCAGGATAAAAAAGCAATACTTAAACTTTCAATTTCTGAAGCCCAGTCATTCGCACTTCTGAATAACCGTGAAGTTCAGTCATCAAAAATTGATGTTAAAAGCGCAGACAAAAAGGTCTGGGAAAATCTTGCGACAGGATTGCCGCAGATGAATCTTGAAGCAGACTATCTTCATCAGTTCGTGATTCCGGAAATAAACCTTGGCCCTTATCTGGATGTAAATGCGTTGCCAGATGGTGTTATCAGCAAATCAGATATAGTAAATGCATACCAACCCTCGCCTTCATTTCCTTTGAGTGTCAGGAACAATACTGTAATCGATTTTACACTTTCCCAGCTTATTTTTAGCGGACAGTATTTTGTAGGTCTTCAGGCAGCTAAAGTTTTCAAACAAGTGACTGAGAAAAACCTTGTTAAAATCGAGAATCAGACCAAAGAAAATGTCGCAGACACCTACTATCTTATTTTGGTCCTCGGTGAAAATGTAAGAGTGTTAAATGAAAGCCTGAAGTCTGTTGACCAGACTTATAATGAACTGGTTAAAATGAATGAGCAGGGTTTAAATGAGGAAACCGATGTTGATCAGATCAAAATCAGCAAATCTAATATCCAGACTCTTGTAACTTCTCTTGAGTCTCAAAAGGATATTTCCATGAAACTGCTGAAATACCAGCTTGGAGTAGGATTTGATCAGGTTATTGAGTTAACTGACAGCCTTCCGGGGATTATTAAACTGGGAAATATTCAGTATCTTACGTCTCCTGAGTTTAATGTAAATAACAGTATAGATTATCAGCTGGTCAGCAATCAGGAAAAAATTTCCGGTTTAATGCTCGAACTTGAGAAGTCTAAGTATTTACCAACCATATCTGCTTTCTACAGGCATGAGGAACAGACAAATCAACCTGCTTTTAATTTTGCTGTAAAAAATGTTGTCGGGGCCACTTTAACTTTGCCCATATTCACAACCGGAATGCGTAATGCAAGGGTCAGCGAGGCTAAATATGACCTTGAGAAGTCAAAATTGACTAAAGCAAATGTTGAGCAGGGTCTGATTACTGAGTTTGAAACAGCCAGAAGCAATTACCAGACTGCATACAGTAATTTCAATACTAACAGGGAGAGTATGAACCTGAGTAAGAAGGTCTACGATAAAACTGTTATCAAGTACAAAGAGGGGGTATCGTCAAGTTTTGAGCTTACACAAAACCAGAATCAGTTTTTGACAGCAGAATCCGCCTATTACAATTCAGTTCTTTCGCTGTTAAATGCCAAGGCAAAACTCGATCGTATTTTGACCAGCAGTAATTAATTATATAATTTAGTAACCGGTATAACAAACAAATCAGATCAGATATGAAAACCATTAAATTATGCATAGCAGTAACAGTAGTTTTATTTCTAATGTTTTCGTGCAGCAGTAACAAACAGGCACAACTTTCAAAATTAAAACAACAACAGACTGTTATAGGTGATAAAATAAAAACTCTTGAAACTGAACTCAGCACAGAAAAAAAAGATTCTCTGAATCCCGAAAAATTTAAATTTGTTGGTCTGAAAGCTGTCAGCTGTGATACATTTGACCATTTTATAAGAGTGCAGGGTAAACTCGATGGCGATAAGAATGCTGCTGTATTTGCAGAAGCCCAGGGTACCGTTTCTTCAAAGTTTGCTGATGTCGGCCAGAAAGTCGTTAAAGGTCAGGTATTGGCCCAGATTGATGATCAGCAGTATCGCAGCCAGATGCAAAGTCTTGAAACACAATACAAATTTGCTTCTGATCTTTACGATAAACAGAAACGTCTCTGGGATCAGAAGATCGGGAGCGAGGTTCAATACCTGCAATCAAAAACAAATAAAGAGTCGCTTGAAAAACAGATCTCATCCCTGAAACAGCAAGTGGATAAATTCAAGATTAAATCCCCTATTGATGGTACCATAGAAGAATGCAATATAAAAGTTGGCGGAGTGGTTTCCCCTGATCCCCGTTCAGCGGCCTACAGAGTCGTTGCATTTAAAAATCTGAAGGTGACCGCTGAAGTATCCGAGGCATACTCTTCCAGGGTTAATGTTGGAGATAAACTGGTTGTGCTGTTTCCGGATATTAATGAAAAAATCGAAACAAAAGTTGATTTTGTCAGCAAGTACATCAATCCGGTTAATCGTACTTTCATGATTGAAACGAAAATTCTGGATGGCATCCAGAATTTGAAAGCGAATATGATAGCAATTATTCAGATAAATGACTATCACACAGATAAAGCAATACAGGTTCCAATGAATGTGATCCAGACCGATCAGGTTGAAAGTTACGTTTACGTTGTTCGCCCGAAGGATAAATACAATGCGGCATTCAAACAACCAGTTGTTCTTGGGAACAGTTATAATGGCGTTGCAGAAGTTCTTAAAGGTTTAGCTGTCGGAGATAAGGTAATTTCAGTTGGTTATCAGGAACTGGTGGATGGTGAATATGTAAGATTTTAAGTACAATCTGATACTCAAATTATCAGAGAATAAAATGATATTTTCATGGAAAAAAAGTTTAAAGAATTCTTCGCTACCAGCTGGGCCATTGATAACAAGATCAGTGTTTATGTTCTGGTATTTATTATTGCAGTATTTGGTTTAATCAATTATTACACTATTCCTAAAGAACAGATCCCCGAGATTGTGATCCCAATGATAAATATTAACACAATTTATCCCGGCACATCACCTTCCGACATGGAGAACCTGGTAACAAGACCGCTGGAGAAGAATCTAAAATCGATGAGTGGTGTCAAAAAGATCACATCCCGTTCTGTACAGGATTTTTCTGCAATTATCGTCGAGTTTAACACCGGAATTGAAATTAAAGATGCGAAACAGAAAGTAAATGATGCCGTTGACAAAACTAAAAAAGACTTACCAACTGATCCCTCTTTTATTGAACCATCGGTAATGGAGATTGATCTCTCAGAGATCCCTATTCAATATATCAATCTGTCTGGTGATATACCGCTTGACCGTCTGAAAAAATATGCGGATGATATGAAGGACAGGATAGAAAGTCTTAAGGAAATTACTCGCGTCGAAATCGGAGGCGCTCTCACCAGAGAAATACAGGTTGATGTTGATATGTACAAGATGAAAGCTGCCAGTCTTACCTTCAGAGATATCGAACAGGCAGTCAGCCTTAATAATATGACGGTTTCCGGTGGCAATATTGATCTGCAGCAAATGAGTCGTTCAATCAGAGTAGTTGGTGAAGTGACAAATATTGATGAGGTAAAGAATATAATATTAAGTACAAGTAGCGGGGCTATCATTAAACTCAGAGATATTGCTACCGTACGTGATGGTTTTCATCAACCTGAGAATTTTGCGCGTTATAACGGAAAAAACGTAGTTACGCTGAACGTGATAAAGAAAAGCGGTCAGAACCTTCTTGATGCGTCAGATAAGATAAAAGCGATCATTGCCGATATGCAGAAGAACAAACTTCCATCAAATCTTGTTGTTCAGGTAACAGGTGACCAGTCGCGTAACACAAGGAATACGGTAAATGAGCTTAATAATACTATAATACTAGGATTCATTTTTGTAACAATTGTTCTGATGTTCTTTATGGGACTGGTAAATGCCCTTTTTGTGGCTTTATCGGTTCCATTATCTATGGCTATTGCATTCATCTTTCTTCCATGGATTGGTTTCACTATGAATATGCTTGTGATGTTTGCATTCATTTTTGCCCTTGGAATAGTTGTTGACGATGCCATTGTGGTTATTGAGAATACCCACCGTATTCACAAGAAAACTAAGATGGATATAACTTCCTCTGCCAAGTTTGCGGCGGGAGAAGTTTTTGTTCCGATACTTTCGGGTACCCTTACAACACTGGCTCCATTCTTCCCTCTTGCATTCTGGCCGGGAGTGGTTGGAAGTTTTATGGTTTTTATACCAGTAACTCTTATTATCACACTTTTCGCTTCATTAATTGTTGCATATATATTTAATCCGGTATTCGCAGTTGATTTCATGAAGCTTGATGACGAAGACGCACCTGTTAATAAGCGCAATGTGTTCAAAACTACTGCCGTGATAGCATTGATATCATTACCATTCTATCTGTTGGGAGCCAGAGGAATTGGTAATTTAACAATATTCATTGCAATTTCTTTCCTTGGTCATGAACTATTCGGCTATAAGGTATTGAGAAGATTTCAGTCCCATTTCATTCCGGCTTTGATGAAGAAATATGAAAATACCCTGAAATGGGTATTGAAAGGTAAAAGGCCGGCATATCTGCTGGGGGGTATGGTTGCCCTATTTGTGTTTACAATGTTTTTAGACAATATCGTTAAGCCGAAAATAGTTTTTTTCCCGAATAATGAGCCGAATACCATAAATACTTTTGTTAAAATGCCTATTGGTACCCAGATAGAGGTAACCGATTCTGTTGCCCGTATTGCCGAACATCGAATAATGAGCGTGCTTGGTGAAAAGAATCCCATTGTGGAATCTGTTGTTACAAATGTCGCCTTTCTAGCCTCAGATAATACATTCGATAATTCAAGCAAATCATCTAATCTGGCTAAAATAGCAGTTAATTTTGTCGAGTATAAGTACCGGCACGGAAAAAGTACAAGTGTGTATATGAATAAAATGCGGGAGGCTTTGAAGGATATCCCGGGTGCTGAAATAGTCGTTGATAAAATAAAAATGGGACCTCCGACCGGGAAACCAATTAATATAGAAATATCAGGAGAAGATTTAGTACAGCTCGCTGCGACTGCTGATAACTTTAAACGATTTGTTGATTCATTGCAGATTGGTGGTATAGAGGAGTTAAAATCTGACTTTGCCACTACCAAACCTGAGATACTGATTGTCCTTGACCGTGAAAGAGCCAATTCCGAAGGTATTACCGCTGCAGTGGTTGGTGATGCGATCCGGACAGGCCAGCTGGGAAAAGAAATATCCAAATACCGTGAAGGAGAGGACCAATACTCAATTATGCTTCGATTTGAAGAAAATCAACGCAAAGATCTCGAGCAATTGCTCAATCTTACAATTACTTACCGTGACATGACTTCAGGACTCATACGTCAGATCCCCTTGTCAGTAGTTGCACATGTTGAATATGTGAACAGCTACGGACAGATTAACCGGCTTAATCTGAAGAGGGTGATTACTGTCTCATCCAATGTTCTGGACGGGTTTAATGCAAACGTGATTAATGCCCAGCTGCGTAAAGTGATCCCTCAATTTGTAAAGCCCATGAATGTTGATATCCGTCTTACCGGGGAACAGGAAGATCAGGCTGAATCCATGGTATTCCTGTCTAAAGCTATGATCCTGTGTTTGTTCCTTATTATGTTTATACTGATTACACAGTTTAACTCAATGTCCAAAGCTCTGATAATAGTCTCGGAAGTCATATTCAGCCTTATTGGAGTGTTATTGGGTTACATGCTCTTTGGCATGACAATTTCAATTATTATGACAGGCATGGGAATTGTGGCACTGGCCGGTATTGTAGTAAGGAATGGAATATTACTTGTGGAATTCACCGATAGATTAAAAGAACAGAAAGTTAAAACACGACAGGCGATTATTCAGGGAGGACTGACACGTATCACACCTGTGGTTCTGACAGCGACGGCTACAATCCTTGGACTGATCCCGTTAGCTATTGGAATGAACATCAATTTTGGCACATTGCTGACTAATTTAAATCCTCACCTGCATTTCGGTGGTGATAATGTAATGTTCTTCGGACCTCTGTCGTGGACAATAATTTTTGGGTTAAGCTTTGCTACATTCCTGACGTTGGTTTTGATACCAGTAATGTATTCTGTAAATTATACCAGAAATATAAGGAGAGAACGTCGTAAGTTGCAGAAGAAAATACAAAAAAACAAATTAGAAAACGGACAAATCTAGCGAATTATATCATTTACATAAATCCTTGATTACTATGGAAACAAATAACAACTCATCAGAAGATTCCCATTTAAATAAAGCTCTTGAGCACCTGAATTCAATTCTCGTGACCGGAGAAACTATTGAAGCATGGGCAATCCAGCGAAGACTGTTTTCCTTAACTCACAGACGGATTCTTATTGCCGCAACATCAGGGCGATTCATTAAAATTAACAGGGGAGTATTTGGTGGCTTTGATATGACCGATTTCAGGTGGCAGGACCTTGGTGATGCGAAAATAAAGGTCGGAATATTCGGTGCCGACATTTTTATGAAGATATTTGGTTCTGCAGACCTGGCAATTTCAAAGGACTCAAATCAGGTTTTGATTTTACCCGGATTCAGAAAAGAACAGGCTGAAAAAATTTATCGTTTGGCTCAGGCGCAGGACCAATCGTGGAGGGAAAAAAGACGTATACGGGAACTGGAAGAATTAAGAGCAAAATCCGGTGGTGTTACAATTGGAACTAACCCGGGAAATCAACAAACAGGGAATGCCTCGGAAGATGCTGCTGCCAGACTGCAGCAAGCCAAACAGATGCTCGATAATAAACTTATTACCGATTCAGAATATGAATCTATTAAAGCAAGAATAATAAGCGGAATATAACCATTTTAAACCTACATCTATGAGAAACTTTCTTTTAGGAGCACTTCTCCTCTGTTCATTTGTTTGCTATGCGCAAAAGCCCGACACCGTAAAGACCGAGAAATGGAAAAGCATCTATCGGGCGAGCGCTACAAAAATAAATGACCTTGTTAATACAAAGCTTGATGTCAGTTTCGATTATTCAAAATCGTGGATGTATGGCAAAGCCTGGATCACTCTTCATCCTCATTTTTACCCCACAGATTCGTTAAACCTCGATGCAAAAAGCATGAATATTAATGAGTTATCATTGATTAAGGATGGTAAGAAGATTCCTTTGAAGTATCGCTATGATAGTCTGAATCTTTTTATCACTCTTGACAAAACATACCGGGCTGGTGAAAACTATACGGTTTTTATTGATTACGTGGCAAAACCCAATGAAATAAAAAGGAAAGGGAGCGCAGCAATATCAGGTGGTAAAGGTCTGTATTTTATAAACCCTCTTGGCGAGGACAAAAAGAAACCGACACAGATTTGGACACAGGGAGAAACTGAATCTAATTCAGGATGGGTGCCAACTATCGATAAACCCAACCAAAAAACAACGGATGAAATAAGCATAACAGTTCCTGATAAATACCAGACATTGTCCAATGGTCTGCTGGTACGACACAGGAAAAACAAAGACGGAACACGTACTGACACATGGAAAATGGATTTGCCTCATGCTCCCTATCTGATGATGATGGCTATTGGGGAATATTCGATAATCAAGGACAGCTATAAAGGGAAGGAAGTTAGTTATTATGTTGAAAAAGAATATGCCCTTGTAGCACGTAAAATTTTTGGTCTTACTCCGGAAATGATAGGTTTCTATTCAAAGATAACTGGTGTTGACTATCCCTGGCAAAAATATTCCCAGATTGTTGCAAGAGACTATATAAGCGGAGCAATGGAAAACACTACCGCTACACTGCATAGTTCATCTGCACAACAGAATGCAAGACAGCTGGTCGATGATAATCGCTGGGAAGATGTGATTGCACACGAACTGTTCCATCAGTGGTTCGGTGACTATGTCACATGCAAAAGCTGGAGTAACTTAACAATGAACGAATCATTTGCCGACTTCAGTGAAATGCTCTGGGAAGAACATAAGCACGGGAAGGATGCCGGCGATGAGCATAGTTTTAACAGCATGCAGGTGTACTTACGTGGCGGCAATGACAAGAAGGATCTGGTCCGCTTCTATTACAAAGACCGTGAAGATGTGTTTGATCTGGTGAGTTATCAGAAGGGCGGGCGAATTCTGAATATGCTGAGGAATTGTGTCGGCGACAGCGCTTTTTTCAAATCACTTAACCTCTATCTCAGAACAAAGAAATTTAGTTCAGCAGAAGCCCAGGATCTGCGTCTTGCCTTTGAAGAAGTTACAGGACAGGATCTTAACTGGTTCTGGAACCAGTGGTATTATGGAAGTGGTCATCCAAAACTTGATATTAACTACGATTATGATTCTGCCGGTAAAACCGCTAAGGTATTTATAAAGCAAACTCAAACTGGAAAGATATTCAAACTGCCAATCGCAATTGATGTATATCAGGGTACAGATAAGAGACGTTATAAAGTCTGGGTCGAACACCAGGCAGATACTTTTATTTTCAAAACCGTTTCCAGGCCGGATCTGATAAATGTCGACGGTGATAAAATCCTTCTTTGCGAAAAAAATGAAAGCAAAACTCTTGATAATTATATATTTCAATACAAAAATGCAGGATTATATATTGACAGGAGAGAAGCAATCGATTTTGCTGCCAGGAACCAGAGTGATGATCACAAAGCCCTGGAGTTTATGAAAAGTGCTTTGAAAGACAGTTACCATGGATTGCGAGCCTATACATTGCAGAAATTATATTTACAGAATGACTCGGTGAAGAAATCAGTCGAACCACTTCTCGCTGATATGGCTGCGAATGATCCGAATTCAATGGTAAGGGCAAGTGCTATTGAGGCATTGGGAAGGTACAAGAAGGAATTATATAAATCATTATTCCTAAAATCAATCAGTGACTCATCTTATTCAATCGCCGGAAGTGCCCTGACTGCACTTGGAGTAATAGACACCGTAGCAGCCCTTGAAAAAGCGCGATCTCTTTCCGGCCAGCATGTTAAGGGAGCACTTTCTGATGCAGTAACTAACGTGCTGTTCACCTACTCAGGTGAAAATGACTTTGATTCCCTGGCTGCCCGATTTGATAATCTGCCATTCGGTAATGAGAAATTCATGATACTTCAGCCTTTTGCCAACTTTCTTAAACGGACAAAAGATCCGGTCAATTTCATGAAGGGGATCGACATGATTGTCAGGTTTCGTGATACAATTCCGGAACAATATCGCCAGATGGTAACTCCTTACTTTAATGGTATGATTTTAAATGGTATAGCCGCGAGTAAACAAACAAAAGGTCTGACTGAACAGGCCGATTATGTAAAATCCAAACTGCCCGGGAAAGCTACTCCTCCCGTAGTTGCTGAGAGTCCGGCGGAATCATTGCAGAAGTATGTTGGTGAATATGAACTTGAAGAAATGCTGATTAAAGTTACGATTAAGGACAACAAGACTCTCAGCCTCGTTGTTCCTGAGCAGCCTGATATGGAATTAATACCCGTATCCAAAGGCAAATTTTCAGTTAAGTATATGGAAGGGTATTCAGTTGAATTTACAAGCAATGATAAAGGTGAAGTTACCGAATTGGTGCTAAGTACTCCCGGCGGGGAAGAAAAGGC
>JBEKDR010000142.1:0-10055 GCA_050014255.1 Bacteroidales bacterium
TGCTGGGGTATTTCTTTATTCCTAAAATATTTAGATCCTCTAAACTAGTTGAAAAATCTATTGCGGTTTTACCTTTTAGAAATGAAAGTCCTAATGACTCAACTACCTACTTCATAGATGGCGTCATGGAGGAAATCCTCACCAATCTGCAAACAATAAAAGATATCAGAGTTATTTCACGTACTTCAGTTGAACAATTCAGAGGGCCGGCAAAACCAACTACACCTGAAATCGCAAAGAAACTGGGTGTTAATTACATTGTGGAAGGAAGTGGTCAAAAATATGGCAACAAATTCCGCCTGAGGGTAACATTAATCAGGGCATCTAAAGAGAGTCATCTCTGGGGAAAATCTTATGAGAATGAAATAAAGGATGTCAGAGACATATTCAGTATTCAAATCGAGATAGCGCAGGCAATAGCTGAAGAATTAGAAGCGGTAATAACACCCCGGGAAAAACAACTTATGGAGAAAACACCTACTGCAAATCTGGCAGCTTATGAAGCTTATCTTCAAGGAATTTTTTATTATAGAAAATTTACTCGACTTGACGGGGAGGTTGCTTTGCAGTATTTTGAGCAGGCAATAGAGAAAGACCCGAAATATGCCCTTGCTTATGTAGGTATTTGCAAAGTCTGGCAATTTTATGAGAATGCTTCATTTGCATCTCCTGCTAAGGCAACACCCAAAATTATGGCTGCTTTAGCAAAAGCTGTTGAATTAGACAGCACACGATCAGAAGTAAATGTGGTTTTGGAAGAAGTTAAAACTTATGAAATGTGGGATTTGAAAGGAGCTGAGTCAGCTATTAAGAAAGCAATTGTACTTAATCCCAATAATTCTGATGCCTACTGTATGTATGAAGAGGTCCTGATCATAACGGGACGGATGAAAGAAGCAATGGAACAAATTAAATTAGCTCTTAAGCTGGATCCGCTGAATCCTTTGTACAAAACAGAATATGGCTTAACTTTATATTTTTCTCGTATGTATGAAGATGCAATCAAAACATTTCAGGAGGTACTGGAAATGGAACCTTCAAATGAGTTGGCATTAGAAAGTCTTCCAGGGGTTTTCCACCAATCAGGAAAGTACAAGGAGGAGCTTGAAGCATGGAAGTCATATTATCGTATAATCTTTAAAGACTTTGCCAATGTCTTTGATCAGGGTTATGCTAAGGCAGGTTATATTGGTGCACTGAACCTTGAAGCTGATACTCTCGTAGCACAGTCAAAAACTAAAAATATTAATCCGTGGGAAATTGCACTAATTTATTCCTGTGCCGGGAATAAGGAACGAGCAATGGATATGTTAGAGCGTGGTTATAAAGCGCATGATCCCAATATGGTCTTTATGTTATACCCTGTATTTGACATTCTGCGTAACGAGCCTCGTTTTCAGGAACTGGCACGAAAGTTGGCCGTTCCTTATAAATAGATTTTTTTATTTACTTAGAATATCAGGCTGAGCATGAAAGAGTAAGGGAATGGTTGGAAGAGAATAAGTTGTTATAAAGTATCTTAAATTTTTATTGAAAAGAAAAGATGACAAGTCTCATACCAGCTTACGAATACGACATCTTCATCAGCTACCGTCAGAATAATAATTTATCCGACGTTTGGTTGAAGAAGTAGTTGTTACGGATCTGGTATAATAATTAAGAAAGACTAACCGGAGATTTATATAATGAAAAAAAGCCTCCTTCTTTCAATTGCAACATGCACCTTAATCACATTTGCATCCCCGAACTGCTTATCGACCGGAAAACTTCCTGCTCCATTCGTAATTCTTCCCCAACCGCAAAATATAGTTCTGTTGAATGGACCGGGGCTTGAACCAGGGACACTTCAACACCTGATTTTAAAAGGAGGGCTAAGCCATCCGGTTATGGGAGATTTGCTTTCACAACTCACTATGGGAGAATCGTCGAATAAAGCAACGCTCACCCTTATTCTGGATAAAACAATAAATTCAGTTCCGTCTGAAGAAGGATATGTCATGAATATTTACAAGGATAGGGTAGAGGTTGTCTCATCTGGTGAGGCAGGTCTGTTTTACGGCTGCCAGACACTTGAACAGCTTCTTGAGGATGCAAGGGATTTCAATAAACCGGTCCCTTCCTGTAGAATTACCGATTATCCGGTTCTCTCTTACAGGGCTGTGCATTTTGACCTTAAGCACCACCTCGATCACATGAATTATTATTATAAGAGTATCGACAGACTGGCTCGTTATAAGATCAATGCCGTTGTAATCGAGTTCGAAGACAAACTGCGTTACCGTCGCCAGCCGCTTGTCGGCGCTCCGCAAGCGATCAGCATTAATGAGATGGCTGCTCTGACAAGATATGCGCGGGAAAGACATATTGAAATCACTCCTCTTGTTCAGGGTCTCGGACATGCTACATTTATTCTGAAGCATGAGGAATATTTGGGTCTTCGAGAATTGCCCTGGAATAAATGGGCATTTTGTCCGTTGAATGAGGGCACATACCAGGTTCTTTTTGATATGTACAGAGATGCCATCGATGCGACACCCGGATCAAAATATCTTCATATTGGCGGCGATGAGATAGGAAATATAGGATTGTGTCCGCGATGCAAACCTATGGCCGATAAGGAAGGTATTCTGAGCCTGAGTCTTTACTGGCTTAAGAGGGTCTGCGAGTTTGCTAAGGAAAATGGCCGGATCCCGATATTCTGGGATGACATGCCACTGAAACACGGAGGCGTATATGAAAGCACCTGGAGTGATGAGGTAACATCAGCAGCGGCAGAAAAAGCCTGGAAGGAAGGCACACCCAAACTCGATAACCTGCTGACAGATTTCCCGAAAAACTGCGTCTATATGCGCTGGAACTATTCGATGGCAAGACAACCGGGAAATATTATGGCACTCGACTGGTACAAAAGTCACGGATTAAAAGCAATGGTAGCTACGGCTACAAATACCGAGGGAGGAATGTTCTTCCAGGAAGATGAACGCGATAAGGGCATGGCATCATCGGGTATCATTACTATCAGAAGCTTTATTCAACTGGCTGCAGAAAAGAATATCCCCGGGATGCTCTGTACAGCCTGGGATGACAAATCGCCCCACATGGAAAACTACTGGCGCGGATTTATTGCAGCAGCAGAATACAGCTGGAACCCTAACGGACGTTCCCTTGAAGAATATGATAGCGCATGGCTCCAAAGAGAATTCGGAATTTCTATTCCAGACTATCATAACTTTAATAATCAGCTTAGAAGAAGCTCCGTCTTATGGTACGAAGCTCTTTTCAGACAAGGCAGCCAGATGGATGAGGATAATAATGCCTTGCAGAGTTTGCCACAGGTCGAGCACTGGTTGCCACCCGTCGAGGGAAGAGAAAAAATACAATTTGATTACACGTCCAAACTGATTGAACTGCCCGATCTGAATTCTCCGGGTACCTGGAGCAATAAATACAAAAACCTCCTCGACAGGGCACTGATTGAGAAGAATAGTTATAAAGAATTGTCTGACAAGCTGACTGAGCTATATAATAAATCCAGAAGAAACAGATACTTTTGGAGTCTCTCAATAGCTCTTTACAATCTTCAGAGCACTATCCCTGATTTATTGCTTGCCCTGAAAGAGAGCGACAGCGCAGATAAAGTTCAGCAGAAGGCGGGTCTTGAAAATGTGAAAAAAGCGATGAAAGAATTTCAGGAGACCTGGAAAGAGCTGAAGGATGTCTATGGAGAGACACGCTTCATATCCTATCCACCAAACTATGTTCCTGATCGTTATTTCCATCTTGCCAGCCAGAGGGAAGACTTAACGTGGATGATCCAGCCGGAGGAATTATATTTTGGGATGATTGACAAATGGATGGGGGAAAATTAAGTCTGTCGGCAATCTAGAATAAGAGCTAGTAAATCGCTTGAAAATCAATTTATTTACCCCATCCCCAAGGGGAGTAAATTGATTTTCTTCGCTCCCCATGGGGTCGGGGTAAACGAAGAAAATCAATGTGTTTTTATTCATGATTCCTGATACTTATTAACAAAAATCAAAAAGCAGACCTCTTTTTTATTTCTTCTGCCAGTATCTCAAACTCTTCAGTTTCCTTCCTGACCTGAACGATAAAGCTATTCTCATCGACAGTCCCCAATGCGGCTTTCATCTCCTCCATATTTCTGAATGTAGACTGCCTGTAAGGATTATCGAAGTCTTTTTTTCGTGAGTTGTAAACCTGGTCGCAGACGAATTTCTGAATGTTCACTGTTTTTTCCAGTGCAGACTTCCAATCACTAATGTTCAGGTTTTCTTTTCCATATAACTCACAAAGGGTGGCAAAAGCATGCTTTCGTTTGTCGACTTTATATTTAGCCCAAAGATCGTTATACCTGCTGTGTATATCATTCCATGTTTTCAATCTGCCTGAACCAATATCATTCCTGAGTTTATCAACATCATCCTTTTGCATCATCTGTCCGCCAAGATTAACCCAATCCTTCTGTCGGTTATTCTTAAGGACACTGCACATCGTTGAGAAGGTAGCCTTTGGATCTGAGCTCATATATTCCATAAGATTCTTTGTAGCATAATAGTGCAGGATATCCATATATGCATGATATGCTTTATATGGCTTTAATATCAGCACTTTTCGCCGTGTATTCTCCATATTTTCACCCAGTACTTCAAGCTTATTGATTTCTTCTTCTTTGCCTGATAAAAGGTCACGTCCCAGTTGAATCAGATCATCATCATTCTTTCCCTTAAGTGGAATCCCCTTTTCACTTAAACTTGATTTGGCGGTCCATATTTCCAGTAACTTACAGGCAATGAATATCTCCTCAATTGTATCGGGTGCAAAAGGCTCAAATTCAATATTCTGATCTTTGTGTACACGTTTGTCGCGATTCTGGAATTTCCAGGAATTCCGGGCCAGGGCATACATGTTATATAACCACCAGAATGCGGGCATAACTTCCAGCTGATCCTTCGATATATTGTTATTAAGGAGCGAAAAGGGTAACAGAATATTGAGTTCTGCAGGATAATCGGCTTTAGAAAGCAGTACAAATGAAGCAAACCGGCATGAATGCTTTACACTGGTGCACAATCCGGGCCAGAATCCCCGTCCGGCCTGGATTTCATTGTCATTAGCCCGGCTGTTATGATTTGAACCAATTGTTGCCCCGGCAGCCATATTGCTTTGTCCCATAACAAGCGAGGCAATCAGAAATGAATTATTGTGATGCTGCTCATGTGCCGGAAATATCAGATTATTAAGTACTTCACAACAAGAGATAGTTGAATTATCACCTAAAAATGAGTTAATTAACCTGGCGCCGTATTTCAGGCTGGAGTTATTACCCAGGATAAATTTTACAGCTTTACAACCGTAGAATATATGACATCCATAACCAATGATCCCATTTACCAGTTCAACTCCTTCTCCGATTTGCGTGGGTTCTTCTTCAGAAGAATTAATAGTAAGGTTTTTTAATTTATTGGCCCCCTTAATATAGCAATGTGAACTGATCTTTACATCTTTCAGGATTAGAGAATTTTTAATCACACAATGATTGCCTGTTGTTCCATAAAATCCACGCAGGTTATCGATGCTGTTCTGAGTTATATTTTTAAGATTCTCCTGTAAGGCAGCGTCATCTCTGTACTTAGCCCACAGGTAGGCATCGGCTGTGATCATCCCGTCGTATGGCAGCACTCTGCGGCAGCCGGTTTCATTCATCAGATCGAGCCATGTTCTTACATTTTCCGGTTCACCTTCTTTTATAATCCCGTTGCCAAATTTGGCATGATCCGTCGTATGCATTTCCTGGATATTAAAAAGGATGCAGCGATCACCAATAATATAATGAGCAAGGTAATGCACATTATGAATAGCTACATCGTCGCCGATATCGGAGGAAATAATAAGGCTGTTAGTAATTCCGGAAGGAACCCTCAAATCGTGATGCTGAAGTATTATATTCCTTAAGCAGCCGATCCGGACAAGACCGAAAAACCTGGTATTTTTGATCTGATTCGTATCAAACTGATCTGTAACCAGTATTTCATCCCAGTTATCAGCTGTATTATCGTTTTTTACGAGTTTTTCAACCTCATCCGATCGCAAATGTCTCCATCCTGATTTTGGAGGGATGGTCTGTTTGTTTCGCTGGTAGTATTCGTCTTTGCCTTTAGGGAGATATTCTGCAGGAATGAAATTCTTGCCGATGTTATCCGGTGGTACTATTAGTACATTGTCCATAGTAAAGTTATGTTTGTGATACAAGTTATAAATTTATATTATTTAAGTTACAGTAAAAAATATTCTTTTGTATCCCCAACCTGCCTCTGTGGTTCTCTGCGATCCCGATTGCTATCGGGACTCTGTGGCTCTCTGTGTAACAAGAAAACAAGAACTTACACTGAGTAACACAGAGTAGCACAGAGTTGCACAGAGAATGTCCAGATGACACTTTGTGTACTTTGCAGTTAAAAGATTTCTTTTGTATTCTGGAATTTCTTAAATTTATACCTGTCTGCTAAAATCTTAAACATTATGTGTAAAAGCCACTACAACCCAATTCATTGCATTATTCCGCCATACATGCTGACCAGGCTCATGGAATCGGGCAATAAGAAAATTGCTGACCTTGCAATCAAATCTAATTTCAGGAGCTTCAGGTTCCGCAACGACAGGATCTTTTTTCAGAAAGCAAGCCAGTACGAGAAGGACATTCTTGGTCTGATCGCTAAACAGACTGGAAAGGAGATTATGCAGATGGAAGTTTATGACTGCAGGCAAAAAACTGATCTTATTGGTGCCACTTTATTATGGGATTCAAAAAACGATCAGAAAATCACCTCCGTAGCAGGAAAAAATGTTATTAAAGGAGGTAAGGCATCATGGGATTTTTATTGGCAATTATTTGCTAGAAATTCGATCGATAACAAAGGATTGCTCATCAGACAATATGTGCATTTTGATAAGGGCATGGATAATGCTTACTGGGATGGCAGACGCATGGTTTATGGTGACGGAGACGGATTAGTCTTTACCAGTTTTACAAGTGATATCGACGTTATCGGTCATGAGCTTACACATGGCGTAACAGAAAACGAGGCCAATCTTGATTATGAAAACCAGGCCGGCGCATTGAATGAATCCTTTTCCGATATCTTTGGTATAATGATTAAACAAAGATATAATAATCAGGATGTTAAGAGATCAAACTGGTTGATCGGCGAGAAGGTAATGATAGGTCCGAAATATGCATTGCGCAGCATGAAAGCGCCAGGCACCGCATATATAAATCATCCTGAACTGGGAACTGATCCGCAACCTGCAACTATGGATAAGTATCAGAATCTGCCGAACACCCAATCGGGTGATTTCGGAGGAGTGCATATTAACTCGGGGATCCCTAATTTTGCTTTTTATGTTGCCGCATTCAATATGGGAGGTTACGCATGGGAAAAAGCGGGACGGATCTGGTATGCTGTCCTGACTGATGTTAATTTAGCTCAGAATGCTAAATTTGCAGATGTAAAAAACCTTACCATTGTTCATGCCGAGAAAATATTTGGCATTAATAGTCCGGAAGTAATAGCTGTGAAGCAGGGATGGTCTGAAGCAAAAGTTTGAAGAGTGCAATGAAAATAAAACTAATACGAACAGGGGGATTTATTCCTATTACAAAGGTTGCAGAAACTGAAATCAACCTATCTGACAAGGAGTTAGCAAGTCTGCTGGTAATTATTAAACCTGACGCTGATGCGCCACGGATCAAAGACGGAAACTACTATGAACTGACCGTTGGCTCTGACAGTACACCTGTTGACCTGGAAAAAGTACCTGATGAATACAAGGATCTTTTCAGCAGGCTTAAGAGCGACCTGAGGATAATAAAATAGGATCAGTCAGCCAGACCGGATTTTGAGATTCTGAAAGATTTTCTACTTTGTAAATTTCGGATTACAAAAAAATCAAGCCAGCTCAAAACGATCAAGGTTCATCACTTTGTTCCATGCTGTGATAAAATCCTTAACAAATTTTTCCTGGGCATCTTTGCTCCCGTACACTTCGGCAAGGGCTCTGAGCTCCGAATTTGAACCAAAGATAATATCTACCCGGGTTCCTGTCCATTTTAGTTCGCCTGTTTTGCGATCACATCCATCGAATGTCTCTTTGGTTTCAGATGTTGGTTTCCAGACCGTACTCATATCGAGCAGGTTTACAAAGAAGTCGTTGGTAAGGACTTCAGGACGTTTCGTGAAAACACCATGTTTAGAGTTGTCAAAGTTTGTGTTCAGTACGCGCATGCCTCCTATGAGAACCGTCATTTCGGGAGCAGTTAATCTTAACAGTTGAGCTTTATCAACCAACAACTCTTCGGCTGATATGGTGTATTTAGTTTTTAAATAGTTGCGAAAACCATCAGCTGCAGGCTCCAGAACTGTAAAAGAATCCACGTCGGTTTGTTTCTGCAAAGCATCCATCCGCCCGGGAGCAAAAGGAACGGTTACAACAGAACCTGCTTCTTTTGCAGCTTTTTCAACACCAGCACATCCTGCAAGTACAATAAGGTCTGCAAGAGAAACCTTTTTACCGGCAGTTTGGGCGCTGTTGAATTCTTTCTGGATACCTTCCAGTGTTTTCAATACTTTCTTTAGCTGAGCAGGATTGTTGACAGCCCAGTCCTTCTGAGGAGCAAGACGAATGCGGGCACCGTTGGCGCCACCGCGTTTATCAGATCCACGGAAAGTAGAGGCAGAAGCCCATGCGACAGATACCAGCTGAGATACAGAAAATCCTGAATTTAATACCCTGGCTTTTAATGCAGCAATATCTTTCTCATCAATCAACACATGATCCACTGCAGGAATTGGATCTTGCCAGATCAGTTCTTCTGCCGGGACTTCGGCGCCTAAATAGCGTGCACGGGGTCCCATATCCCGGTGAGTCAGTTTAAACCATGCACGGGCAAAAGCATCGGCAAATTCAAGAGGATGTTCATAGAAACGTCTTGAAATTTTTTCATAAACGGGATCGAAACGCAAAGAAAGGTCGGTAGTAAGCATCGTTGGCACATGTCTTTTAGACGTGTCGTGAGCATCAGGCATGACCTTATCAGCATTTTTCGCTACCCACTGATGCGCCCCGGCCGGACTTTTAGTCAGTTCCCATTCGTATTTAAACAGGTTCTCGAAGAAGTAATAACTCCACTTGGCGGGAGTTTGTGTCCACGTAACTTCCAATCCGCTGGAGATTGTGTCGCCTCCTTTTCCAGATCCAAACTTGCTTTTCCATCCCAGGCCCTGCTCTTCAATTCCGGCAGCTTCAGGTACGGGCCCGACAAGTGCCGCATCTCCGGCTCCGTGCGTCTTGCCAAAGGTGTGCCCACCGGCAATAAGCGCCACAGTTTCTTCATCATTCATGGCCATTCTGGCAAACGTTTCGCGAATATCTTTAGCCGCTGCAACCGGATCGGGATTCCCATTTGGTCCTTCCGGGTTCACATAGATTAACCCCATTTGCACGGCTGCAAGAGGATTGTCAAGATCGCGTTCACCGGAATAGCGTTTGTCACCTTCAAGCCACCTGGTTTCAGAACCCCAGTAAACATCCTCTTCCGGTTCCCAGACATCTTCACGCCCGCCGCCAAAGCCAAAGGTTTTGAATCCCATTGATTCCAGGGCTACATTACCCGTAAGGATCATAAGGTCTGCCCATGATATTTTCCGTCCGTACTTTTGCTTGATCGGCCAAAGCAGCCTTCGCGCCTTATCGAGGTTGACATTATCGGGCCAGCTGTTAAGCGGGGCAAACCGTTGCTGTCCGCTTCCTGCTCCTCCACGACCGTCTCCTGTGCGGTATGTGCCTGCACTGTGCCATGCCATACGGATAAACAAGGGTCCATAATGGCCGAAATCGGCAGGCCACCAATCCTGAGAGTCGGTCATTAGCTTGTGAAGATCTTTTTTTATAGCTTCCAGATTCAGACTCTTAAATTCTTCAGCATAGTTAAAATCTTCACCCATAGGGTCAGATAAAGAGGAATGTTGTCGCAGTAC
>JBEKDR010000143.1:0-9997 GCA_050014255.1 Bacteroidales bacterium
TATTGAAGAAAACAAAACTCTTATAACCAAAGCTCCAAAAGGAAAAGAAGGAGCAGCTGTTCTTGAGCAGATTAAAACTGAAATGACTACTATCGAAGCCTCTGTAGCTGAAGCTCAGGGTCTGTACGATAAAGGTTCATACATGGACGCACTCAACAAAGTTAAAGCTGCAAATGAAAGAGCAACCGGTATCAATACCGAACTTAAAGATGCTATTGCTAAGGTACATGGAAAAGGGAAACCTGCACCGGCACCAGCCGCTAAACCAGCAGCTAAGCCAGCCGCTAAGCCAGCCGCTAAACCAGCAGCTAAACCAGCCGCTAAACCAGCAGCTGCTCCTGCACCTAAGAAATAATAATTAATAAGTTTTAACTTATTTATATAAAATCCCCGGGAATTTCCCGGGGATTTTTTTAAAGTCGTCATAAGTTTAAATGAGAAAGATTTGGAAAGATTTGCTGATTTTTTCTGCTATTGCAGTTTCTATTCCATTAGTAATCTTATTATTAATCCGATTTACACCACAACCACCAAGTGGTGAAATGGAATATGCCAGGGAAATTCTTTCTAAAGCAGGAACAAATAAAGCAGATACATATTCTAAAAAGCTCTTTACCGAGGCAAAGATCTTCTATGATTCTGCTATGGTAAACTGGCAGAAAGAAAATAAAAGATTTATTTATTTCAGACATTATGATAAGGTTAAAATGTTTGCTGAACTTTCTGCTAAAAAAGCCAGTCAGGCTACTGATAATTCCATAAGCAGTTCATCGAACCTTAAAATAAAACTGAAACAAAAAATAGAGTCTCTTAATGATCTTGTAACTCAGATAGATGCACTTTTCACCACTTATCCATTAACCTCAGAAATCCGTGACCGTATATCAAAAGGGAAGCTTCTGCTAAATGAAGCAGAGATAGTTTATAATAAAGGTCAGTATCTCCAGGCAAACAGAAAAATTACTGATTCCGAGTATCTTTTAACTGAATCATACGAAAATGCATCTGCAAATCTGAAAAACTATTTTAAATCATTTTCAGTCTGGAAAAAATGGGTGGACAGGACTTTAAATGAATCGAAAAAAAATCGTGATTATTCAATAATTATTGATAAATTTTCACGAAAATGTTTTATTTATCTTAGTGGTTCCAGAAAATACGAATTTGAAGCCGAATTAGGAAGAAACTGGGTAGGAGATAAGAGAGTGAGAGGCGATATGGCTACCCCGGAAGGGATGTATAAGATTGCACAAAAGTTCGAAGGAAGTAAAACCAAGTACTATAAAGCATTGCTGCTCGATTATCCGAATGATGAAGATAAAGAAAAATTTAAATCTGAGATCGAACATGGATCACTTCCGGCATCGGCGAAAATAGGAGGAATGATTGAAATCCACGGTAATGGAGGAAAAGGAATTGACTGGACCCAGGGATGTATAGCTCTTACTGACCAAGAAATGGATGTTGTATTTAAGCTAGCAAAAGTTGGTACTCCCGTTACAATTATAGGATCAATGGTTGATCTGAAAGATGTTGTGGAAAAGTAAATTGACTGATATGGAAGACGAGAAGATAACAGGTGATGGGGCAAAGGCTGAAAATAAAAAAACAGCAGGAACTGATTCAGTTAGTAACAATATTATTGACCTGCCGGATAACACATTATCACAAAAACCAGGGATCAGAAAACCACTTTATATTGTTTTTCGTTCGTTGTTTATAATCATTTGTTCAATTCTGGCAGCTCTTTCTTTGATTCTTTTTATCCTGTATATTGTTCCCGTTCTGAAGGAATTTTCACTTCGACAGAAAACTGAAATCACCAATAATCAGGAACTAAAGAAAGATCCTCTTTATAAAAAGCAGATAAGTGTCCTGACGAAAGATGTCCAGCGTCTGTCATTGAAATTTAACGCCTATACTTCCGGACAATCATACATTGTTATAAACACTATCGAAAACAGATTCTCACTCTATACTAATAAAAAGCTTATAAGAGAAGGATTCTGCAGTTCAGGCAGTTATACAATGCTTCAGACATCTGGCAATAAAAAGTGGATTTTCAAAACACCCAAAGGAAAATACTGGATACATGGAAAAACGACCAATCCTGTCTGGAAACGGCCCGACTGGTCATTTGTGGAGGAGGGTTCACCTATACCTCCTAAAGATGATTTTTCTAGATATGAATATGGGGTTTTGGGTGATTATGCGCTGGCACTGGGAGACGGATACATGATTCACGGTACTATTTACAAGCGTTTTCTTGGTATGCCCGTAACTCATGGTTGTGTAAGACTGAATGATGAAGATCTGAAAGTGATCTTCAATACACTGAATATTGGTTCGAAAGTTTATATTTTCTGATTTTATGAAAAGAAGTTATATGGAAACTGAAACAACCAATATAAAACCTCGCGGGAAAGTAACTTTCATAATAACAATCAGTATTATATCTGTCTTCATAATCTATTATTCTGTAATGTCGATGATAAGCCCTATCCGGAAACTGGAAGAGATAAAAAATGAATTCGGGGCTAAAACTGCTGAGAAAAATGATGTCGGCCAGAAAATATTGATGGATTCAACATATCTTAAGTTATTGAAGGAAAAAGCCTTTCTTCAGTCGAGAATTGCAATGGCGCAAACAGATTCTATATATCTCACTCTTGATCTGGCAGACAGTACAGCTAATATTGAAATAAGCGGGGTTGTCGTTCATAAATCAAAGATGAAAAGTCTGAAAACCAGCAAGATTCTCACGGCTGGCAATGAAAATGTAATACTGTCAATGCTCGCGACTCCATTTACCATATCTCATGCTTTTGCTACTATAAAGAAGGAACCGGTAATGATCAAAATGGCGCCAAAAGATACTTCGGAATATAAACCTGATATTATGCCCGATACCTCTATTACGGAACCGGTTAATTATATTCTTGAAATGAAAGGTGGAATCAGAATCTATGTCTATCAGGAGGAAAATGTGAAATTCAGTGACAGGATAAGTCATTTCAGTTTCGATTTCAATGATCGGCTCAGAGATACATGGAGTGCATTAAAAAGTGTAGCATTTTTGAAAGTTCCTGAATATCATCCATTTATAAAAATAAGGCTGCCACGCACCGAGGCAAAGATCATTTACAGGGCTATTCCCAAAAATGGCCAGATAGCGGTTTTCAGTTAATAAATCAGGCAGTATCTCAGTCACTGATATCGGATATTGCTATATCTTTATGAAACTAATATTCTAATTTCTGAAATTATGAAGAAAACTGCTGTTTTATCATTATTGATTCCCGGATTTTTAGTTTTTAGCTTTTTACTTATGAATTTTCAGGTAAAAGCCCAGGATGCTTCAAAAACTCCAGCTACACTTCTTGACGAAGTAAATAAAATTGTTTCTGTCTCATGTACTCCTTGTCATACGAGCCAGGGTGGATTAATGTCAAGGGCTAAATTGAATTTTACGGAGTGGACAAATTATTCACCTGAGAAACAGAAGGAAAAGGCGGCAAAAATTTATTTTGAAGTTAATAAGGGTGCTATGCCACCAAAAGCTGCCAGAGAAAAACAACCCGAACTTATTCCAACAAATGATCAGTTAGCGATACTAAAGAAGTGGTCCGAATCTTTTACTGCTGACATTAAATAACAATTACTGTTAAGTTGCTTGAACTAATCGTAGAAGACATGGGAAGATTCACCGGTGTTATCGGGATCGTTGTTATTCTTGGACTTGCATTTCTCTGGTCTAACAACAGGAAAAAAATCAATTACCGTCTTGTTATTACCGGTCTCATTTTACAGGTTGCTCTGGCAGTCTTTATACTTAAAGTTCCGATCGGGCAGGAGATTTTTTTCTGGCTGGGCAAGGCTATTAATAAGCTTCTTGACTTCTCTAAAGCAGGCGGGCTTTTCGTTTTTGGAGATCTCACAAAGGTGACCCAGATACTTCCTGAGGGTATTGTAAAAAGCGGTGTTTTTCTCTTCATCTTATTACCTACTATAATCTTCGTTTGTGTTCTTGTTGCGATAGCATATCATATTGGTCTGATGCAAAGAATCATAGCAGTAATCGCGCGTTTTGTTCATTGGGCAATGAGAGTCAGCGGGAGCGAAGCTTTATCGAATGTTGCCAGTGCTTTTGTAGGTCAGGTGGAAGCTCAGATTATGATACGACCTTATCTTTCAGGAATGACAATGTCGGAACTTCTTGCTTCAATGACAGGAAGTATGGCTTGTATTGCCGGCGGAGTAATGGCAGTTTATATTTCAATGGGTGTGCCGGCTTCGTACCTTCTTGCCGCAAGTCTTATGGCAGCTCCGGGAGCGCTGGTTATTGCGAAAATTGTCTTTCCTGAGACTGAAGAATCAGAAACAAAGGGAGTGGTAAAACTTGAGGTGAAAAAAGAGCACTCAAACATTATGGATGCTATTTCACATGGAGCGAGCGATGGTATGAAGATTTCCATTAATGTGATTGCAATGCTCATTGGTGTTATTGCCCTGATAGCTCTTATAGATGCACTCCTGGGATATTTCGGACATTTTCTTTCATGGACAGGACTATCGCTTAATGCTTTGGGACTGAATGTGGATAATCTTCGTCTTAAAGATGTTGTAGGTTCATTCTTCAGCCTTTTTGCAATAGTGATGGGAGTTCCTCCATCTGAATCACTGCATGTTGGTTCATTAATGGGAACAAAAATGGTAATTAACGAATTTGTTGCTTATTCCGACCTGACACCAATGATAAAACAAGGACTTTTAAGCGCAAAATCAGTAATAATAGCAAGTTTCGCTCTTTGCGGATTTGCAAATTTCAGCTCAATAGCCATTCAGCTTGGTGGAATCGGAGTACTGGTTCCAAACCGTAAAGCTGACCTGGCAAAACTGGGATTTAAAGCAATGCTTTGCGGTACTATGGCTTCTTATATCTCAGCTTCGCTGGCCGGGATTCTACTTTAAAATTAAAGAAACCACTTCATTAAATTCTTTGAGATCTCCGCAGTTAATTCATATTAAATTTAGGTTAATAAGAAGATAAATATTTACTACTTTTATCAGCCTTTAAATCAGGCATTGAGTCCTGAATGAGAAATTTTGGAGAGATGGCAGAGTGGTCGAATGCGGCGGTCTCGAAAACCGTTGTTCGCCTTCCGGCGAACCGGGGGTTCGAATCCCCCTCTCTCCGCAAATTTTGCACTGAATAAAATTTTATAGGATAATTTTTGATTCCGGATTTGAATAACCTTATTTTGTATTTATATTAATAAAAATAAATAATCTTTAAGTTTCCAACCATGAAAAAATATTATAAAATGTTGTTGATATGCGGATTCCTAAGCATTGCTATAGCAGGATGTAAAAATAAACCTGTAGCTGAATCCGATAAAACCAATCCATTCTTTTCCGCATATAATACTCCTTTTGATGTTCCTCCATTTGAAAAAATAATGGCTAAACATTATATGCCTGCGTTTGAAAAAGGAATGACTGACGGCAGAACCGAAATTGAAAACATTGCTAACAGTAAAAGCGAACCTACATTTCAGAATACGATTGAAGCATTTGATAAGTCAGGAGAGATCCTTAACAAAGTCTCTTACGTGTTTTTCTCTCTTACCTCAGCGAATACAAATGATTCGCTTCAAAAAATCGAAGTGGAAGTCTCTCCTTTACTTTCTGCATATCGCGATGAAATCCTTCTTGATTCTGCACTTTTCATAAGGATAAAATACCTGTATGATAAAAAAGAAAAATTATCGCTTACTCCCGAACAGGAATTTCTGCTTAAAAACCTTTATAAAAATTTTGTACGCAACGGAGCCCTACTTAAGGGTGCAGATAAGGACACTCTTAAAAAGCTTAATGAAAAATTATCAGTACTGTCTGTGAAATTCAGTCAGAATGTTCTGGCAGAAACAAATAAATTCAGATTGGTTATTGATAATACTTCTGATTTAAAGGGATTGCCTCAGAATGTCATCAAGGGAGCAGCTGAACTTGCTAAAAAAGATAGTCTTGAAGGGAAATGGGTATTTACAACGCAGAAACCAAGTATGCTTCCCTTCCTGACTTACGATGAAAATCGTGCTTTACGCAAAAAGTTGTACGATGCCTATCTTACACGGGGGAATCATGGTGATAAGCTTGACAACAAAAAAGTTCTTGCAGATCTGGTTGCTCTTCGCGCAAAAAAGGCTAAGCTTCTAGGGTTTAAGTCGCACGCTGATCTGAATCTTGACAATAGAATGGCCAAAACTCCTGCAAATGTGTACACACTACTTGATCAGGTCTGGACACCTGCATTAAAAGTTGCCGGGAAAGAACTTATGGAAATGCAAAAAATTGCTGATATGGAAGGAGCAAAATACGAGATTGAACCTGCCGACTGGTGGTACTTTGCTGAGAAATTACGTAAAGAAAAATATAACCTGGATGATAATGAACTCAGGCCTTATTTCAAACTTGACAATGCAAGAGAAGGAGCGTTCTCAGTTGCAAACAGGCTATATGGCATCACATTTACTCCGATAACCCTTATCCCGCTTCCGCATCGCGATGCAAAGGCATATGAGGTTAAGGAAGCTGACGGGAGACCTCTTGGAGTTCTGTATATGGATTTTTTCACCAGGGCAAGCAAAGTTCAGGGTGCATGGTGTGGAGAATACCGCGATCATAAATGGCTCGATGGGAAGGAAATCAACCCTGTTGTAACAATTGTCTGTAACTTCAACAATCCTTCAAATGACACGCCGTCGTTACTTAGTCTTGATGATGTCCGAACTCTTTTCCATGAATTCGGACATGGGCTACAAGCTCTCTTCTCCGTAAATAAATATAGTACAACAAACACGGCACAGGATATTGTTGAGCTTCCTTCTCAGATAATGGAACATTGGGCAACAGAGCCTGAGGTATTAAAGATGTATGCAAAAAATTATAAGACAGGTGAAATTATGCCTGACCCTTTGATAGCTAAAATTCAAAACAGCAGGTTTTTCAATACCGGGTTTGATAATGTTGAACTTCTTGCTGCTTCACTTCTCGATATGGACTATCATACTCTTGAAGCTCCTGTAAATATTGATGTAGAACAGTTCGAAAAGGACCATCTCCAGAAGAGAGGCCTCATTAAAGAAATCGAACCACGATACAGAAGTACTTATTTTCTGCACATTGCAAGTGATGGGTACGATGCCGGCTATTACTGCTATACATGGGCAGCCGTACTTGATAATGATGCATTTGAAGCCTTCAAGGAAAAGGGAATTTTTGACAAAGCAACAGCTGACTCGTTCCGTAAAAACATTCTGGCTCCAATGGGAATAACAGATGCCGAACAAAGCTTCATCAATTTCAGAGGCCGGAAACCAGTGATTGAACCATTACTTAAAAACAGAGGACTAATGAACTAAAATGCTCTGGTGATCTCTTCGAGATTTACACCCAGAACTTTACGAGCTACTTTGTCAAGGTCCTGAACATCACCTTTTAAGTGCAGAGTATATTGTATATGACTGAGACTTTCTCCCGGCTTAAGCTCAGCTGCCGGTGAGGAGGTCTCCAGTTCATAAAAAGGACCCATCTGGGAACCATCCTCGAGTGGCCCGTCATTATAAGAATTGAGGGCATCTCCCGAGAAAGGATTTGACTGTATCTGCCATGATGAATTGACATAATCTTTTTTCCCAACGGGTAACCTGCAAATAAGTAGCGTTAGAATCTTATTATCTGAATCATAACTTCCCATTACACCAGTTGCTCTCAGGGGAGGTATGCCAATTTTACCCCGGCTTTTCCCATCTGCTTTGAAAAAGATGTGATTGTCTGATACCTTCAGCCGGTCACCTGATATCTTACCAAAGTAAGAATCATTGACTTTCGGACCTATTATCTTTTCATCTCCTGGTTTTACAGGAATGGTAATGACAATAGCAGGAGAGGGGTTGAACATTCCAAGCATCCATATCGACAAGAGACCGGTCTCCTTTTTCCATGCCACATCTCCCTTATTAATTAATTTATTATCAGAACGATAGGCAACACTTTTTATGCCTTTTACATCAATGGAAATAAGTTTCTTTATCTCTTTTTCAGATAGAAGAGTGACCTCTCTCTCAATACGGAATTTTAATAATGTTCCGCTGTAATTCTCAGTTACAACATCATTCCCAAACAGAGCCGATGAATCAGTTGATGAGATGAGTTGGAATGGAGTAGTATCAAGGAAGGCCGGAGTTTGCCAGTTGTCGTAAATGAAAGATTTCCCTTTACTGAAGAAAATGGAAAACTGCCCACCCTCCGGTCCGAGCCATAAACGCTCCTCTCCTCCAAAGGCATTGATATGAGGTAGGGTTTTGCCAGAAGCAATAAGTTCCCGATTGATCCATCCGAAGCTATAACCCTGATCACCTTCTGCAGTACTGGTCATTACCCTTGCCTGCCACGAAGGCGCTAATGCAATCGCTGAATTGGCATTTCTCAGTTCAAGAATTGTTGTATGTTTCTTAAGGAAATCCCTGTTAAATCCGTACTGTTTTGTGGTGTCAATAGCCATATCCTTATCGTTTTTACTATTTTTTTTCACTTGATTAATCCCATTGCATGATACCGTTATAATGGAAACGATTAGAAAAAATTTTATAGGTTTCATTTTTTATTTTTAAGTCATTACTTGTAAACCAGAATTTGTACGATTATCAGAGAATAAAGTCATGATACCTGATAATAGTAGCTAAGATATTGATAATCGTTCTATTTTTGCAAATATCAGGTGAATATGGTAAAGAAGAGTTTATGCGGGTCGACTGCTGAAGAAATATTTGGTCTTATAGGATCTTCGGGATTCTCTTTTGCTCATGCAGTTTCCATCTCAAATTGCATATATAAAAAAAGGATATCCGATATTTCAAAGTTTGAACACATTCCCCGTCAGCTCATAGAAAAGCTATTAAAGATTTCAGAAAGTGGGATTTATTCTCCTCTTAGCTCTGAAGTTTCAGAAGACAAATCAGTAAAGTACTTGTTCCGGTCTGAAACAGGGAAAGAATTTGAAACAGTTTATATTCCGGATAATAAGAGAAATACAGTATGTGTTTCGACTCAATCGGGTTGCAGAATGGGATGTTCGTTTTGTGTCACTGGCAGGTATGGATATAAAGGTAATCTCACAGCTGGTGAAATCGTTAACCAGATTCTTGGTATTTCTCAGGCGGAAAGAATCACACATATAGTTTTTATGGGTATGGGTGAGCCGATGGATAATCTTGAAGAGGTTCTGAAGGCTTGCAGTATAATTACGGCAGAATGGGGTCTTGCCCTCAGTTCAAGGAATGTAACTGTCTCAACAGTAGGTATAATGCCAGGAGTTGTTCAGTTTCTTCAAAGATCTGACTGCAATCTGACATTGAGCATTTATTCTCCTTTCAGTGAGGAAAGGAAAAAATTAATCCCTGCTGAAAATCAATATCCGGTTCAGAATATAATTGATATGATGAAAACTTTCCCGGTTAAAAAGAAGAGGAGATTAAGCCTTGCGTATGTAATGATAAAAGATTTAAATGATTCTGAAGGACATCTTGAGCAACTTAAGTATATCCTTAAAGGTTCATCTGTAAGAGTTAATTTGCTGTATTATCATCCCGGACTGAACGATCAAAACCGCTCATCTTCACCCGAAAGGATGCATTTTTTTAAACATAATCTTATAGTTTCCGGAATTTCTGCTTCAATCCGTAAATCAAGAGGGACAGATATTTCGGCAGCATGTGGGCTTCTTGCTATTCGTTAATCAGCTGAAACATATATTCGTCCTGGTAACCTTCAGATGTCAGTATCCAGTCTTTCTTAATTCCTATCTGGACAAATCCCTGTTGCATAAATAAATCTATACTTTCTATGTTTTTTGCCAGGATATTACAGTACAACTGATGGAGTTGAAGTGACTTAAAGCAGTATTGTATTAAACATGTAAGAGACATAGTAGCAT
>JBEKDR010000144.1:0-9743 GCA_050014255.1 Bacteroidales bacterium
AAATAAGGAAATTTGTACTATTTTATTAGCCCAGCCCTATCTTCTGGTTTGTGCCTCATCCCCCTTGTTTAATTATCCGAAGCCATCAGCAGGAATGGCTTCATCTCAAAACTATGATAGTATGGTCTTAATCTTTCAGTATTATAATCTGAAAGTCTCACTACTTTTTTAGATGAGGTTACCACATCGATTGGCAGATTATCGTACCTTCCGTTCTTCAGGACGACAATCCTTCCATGTACACCTTTGATAACAAGATCCAGAGCGAGATTTCCATATGCCATCGGAACAATGGAATCGAGAGCATCAGGATCTCCTCCGCGCACCATATAGCCAAGTTTCTGATAAATCACATTAATTGTTTTTCCGTGATTATGTTTTGCTGAAAGCTCTTTCAGTTTTGCTGATACCATATCACCGATACCACCTAATTTTGCATGGCCATAAGCGTCCTTTTCACTGTCAGAAAAAATCATCTCACCTCCTTTAAACATTGCTCCTTCCGATACCAGAACTATTGAATATTTACTTGGATTTTGATTTCTGTCTTCAACAAGAAGTTTTGCAAGCTGATCTATCTCAAACTCATATTCAGGTATTACACATCTGTTGGCAGCACCTGCCAGAGTAGGCAGCATCGCTGTAAACCCGGCGTATCTTCCGAATACTTCAAGAACCAGAAATCTTTCGTGCGATCCTGCCGATGTTCTTAAACTGTTTGTCATCTGAATGGTTCTCGAAATACAGGTGCTGAATCCAATACAGTAATCGGTTCCTGGTACATCATTGTCCATCGTTTTTGGAATAGCAACGACATTTACTCCTTTTTTGTAAAGATGAACGCCATAACTCAATGTATCATCGCCGCCAATTGGAATAAGGTAATCAACGCCGAGCCATTCAAGATTCTTGATAATATCTGGCGTAATGTCATTATATTCTGCATTATAAGTGCCTTGTAGATGTTCGGGAACGCTTGATTTTGACATATGGCTTGGCCTGGTTCTGGATGTATGTAAAAAAGTCCCGCCTGTACGGCCTGCTTTATTAACGATGTCATCAGTAAGAATCTGAAAATTGTTGCTGTTGTCCGCTTTTGGATCTCTAATTAATTCTGAGATGCCGGCCCACCCTCTTCGAAGTCCGATTACTTTGTATCCTTCCCGGTTTGCACGGATTGTCACGGCACGAATGGCCGGATTTAATCCTGGGACATCGCCCCCTCCTGTAAGAATAGCAATTATCCCTTTTGTTGATTTCTGAGTTGCCATGATCTTTTGCTTTTTATTTGATTCCATTATTGATAAATTTAAGACCTCTAAAGTAAAGCTTTTTTCTTTTTAGTACAGTGGAAGATGCAACGGAAAATATAATCCACAGATAGGATTCAGCGGTTTTCAGCCGTGTTTTGATATAATTTCAAGTTTCCCGACATCAACCACCTCAATAGTTTTTCCAAAGACTCTGATTATTCCTTCCTTTTTAAAATCCGATAATGTCCTTATGACATTTGCAGTGCTCATGCCAATGTAGTCCGCTATCTCTTTCCGTGAAACGGGCAGGTCGAAGACCCTTGACTTATATATTTCATTCGCAAAATAGAGTAAAACAAAAGCCACTCTTCCAATCAGATTTTTTTGCCTTATATCGAGGGTCTGAGAAATAATTTTATCATTGATCCTGGAGATTTTGGTAAGAAGGCCCATTGCAAATCCGCCATTTTTTAAAAACAACTCTTTAATAAACTCCAGTTTTACCGTGCAAACGACGGAATCTTCAAGTGCAGAAACAGAATACTGGTACTTTTCCTCCGAAAAAATACTCATATTGCTGACGAATTCAAATGGCCTGGTTATAGTTATTACCTGCTCATCACCGGAAGGAGTTCTCCTGTAAAGTTTAACCAGTCCGCTTTTAAGATATTTAAAGTTGCTGATTTTTTCTCCTTCATGATTTATTATTTCCCCTTTGCGGAAAAATTGTTCCTCTTTGTGATCGCATAATTCTTCTATTGCCGGATCAGTAAGGTAGGAAAACACTACATCCCGGAAATCACAACTCGCACATGAGCAGGGCTTTTTCTTTTCGTTCACGTTTTTTTGTTTTTCACAAAATTATCAATTTCCTGATCACATTATCAGTTTTCAATTTGTTTTATTGCCAAATTTAGACCTAATTTGAAAGTCTAAAAATACAATTCTTCATTTTCACAAGCAATGATTTACAAAACTGATTATCATGTGCATTCCAGTTACAGCGATGGAAGGTCTGTCCCGGAGGACTATATTACTCCGGCAATAGCTGCCGGACTGAGTGAGATCGGTTTTTCTGAACATCTTACATTATTCAAAGACCCTGAGGTCTGGAATATGAATCCTGTGAACATTTCTCCTTATATTAGTCACCTTGAAACCCTTCGGAATAACGTTAAGAATATTAAGATTAAAATTGGGCTTGAAGTTGATTTCTTTGCAGGCAAGGAAGAAGAAATATACCGTTTCCTGCATCCTCTGCCTCTTGATTATATAATCGGTTCAGTTCATTATCTCGGGGAGAAAACTGTAGATGTCGGCCCCGAGTTTTATGAAGGCAAAATCATAGACAGGTTATTTGGATCGTACTTTGATTCTGTGCTTGCTGCTGTTGCTTCAGGCCTTTTTGACATAATCGGTCACTGTGATCTTATTAGAATATATGGATATAAACCTTCTGCTGACCTTGAACCTTTATACAGGAGTCTCGCCAAAACAATGAAAATCCATGATGTTGCATTTGAGGTGAATACCAACGGGAGAAATCGTCCTCTGGCCGATTTTTATCCCGACAGGCATTATCTTCGAATATTCAGGGAAGAAAATGTACCTGTCTGTGTTAATTCAGATGCTCATATGCCATTACGGGTTGCACAGTATTTTGATGAAGCATATGATTTATTGAGATATATTGGTTTTACCGAAATGGCGGTGTTTGACAAGAGAGTCAGGAAAATGGTTCCGTTTTGAATTCTTTAGTGGCCCCCCATCCCCCTTGAAGGGAGGCTAATTTCAGCAAATAAGAAAACAATCTTATAAATCGAAAATTAAACCCCCTTTAGGGGGCAGGGGGCAAAAAAAATGAATTATGAAAAAATTTATCAGACTTTTGTTGCTCCCGTTCTTTCTGGGACTAGGCACTGTAGCCTGCTCATCCCATAAGATGAGTTGGATTAGAACAACGGGGCTCGAAGTTATCTCATTCAGAGCTTTGCCCTTCAGTATTGCCGATGTAAAGCTTCTTGATGGCCCGTTTCTGCATGCGACAGAGCTTGATGCAAAAACACTTCTAAATTATGAGCCTGACCGTCTTCTTTCCAAATACTATTCTGAAGCAGGTTTGAAACCAAAAGCAGATCATTACATGGGCTGGGAAAACGAAACAATTGCCGGCCATAGTCTTGGCCATTACCTTAGCGCCTGTTCAATGATGTATCAGACTACCGGGGATAAACGCTTTCTTGAGAGAGTTAATTATATCGTGGGAGAGCTTAAATTTCTTCAGGATGCTGATGGGGATGGTTATATCGGTGCTTTCCCAAATGGTAAAAAGATTCTGGAGAATGAGGTGGCCAAAGGCGATATCCGTTCTCAGGGATTTGACCTCAATGGTATCTGGGTCCCCTTTTATACAGAACACAAGATGATGGCAGGATTAAGAGATGCATATCATTTATGTGGAAACTCATTTGCCCTTGAGGTTGAAAAACGCTTTGCCGACTGGCTCGATGGAATTGTTTCTCCACTGAACGATGAACAGGTTCAGAAAATGCTTCGCTGCGAACATGGCGGAATAAGTGAGACACTTGCTGATCTTTATGCAGATACTAAAGACCAAAAGTATCTCAGAATTTCGAAAATATTCTATCAAAAAGCCATTCTCGATTCCTTGAAAGAGGGAAAAGACATTCTTCCGGGGAAACACTGTAACACAAATATTCCAAAATTAATTGCATTATCAAGGATTTATGAGCTCACCGGAGACACATCAGACAGGAAGGCAGCTGAATTTTTTTGGAACACAGTGGTCAATCACCATTCATATGTTACCGGCGGTAATGGCAATGAAGAATATTTTGGTCCTGAAGATAAACTCAGGAACCGGCTCGGAAAAGGAACAACCGAGACTTGCAATGTCTATAATATGCTTAAGCTTTCCGAGCATTTGTTTGAATGGGAAGCTTCAGTCCGGGTTGCGGATTTCTATGAAAGAGCCCTGTACAATCACATCCTTTCCTCTCAGAACCCGGTAACGGGAAATGTTACCTACAATCTTTCCTTAGAGATGGGTGGATTTAAAGATTTCCAGGATCCTTTTTCGCTTACCTGTTGCGTCGGGACTGGTATGGAAAACCATTCAAAATATGGTAAAAACATATTCTATCATAATGATAATGAATTATTTGTATTTCAATTTATAGCATCAGAACTTACCTGGAAGGAAAAAGGTATAATCCTTACACAGAAAACCCTTTTTCCTGAAGAGCAGGGCTCCCAATTTGAGTTTAAATGCGAAAAACCTGTTAAACTCACTCTGCAGGTTCGTTATCCCTCATGGGCCAGGAATGGCATTGAGATTAATGTGAATGGCAGACGCAAAAGTGTGAGCAGCCAACCCGGTAGTTTTATTCCGATTGAAAGAATCTGGAAAACCGGTGACATAGTGGAGATAAATATTCCATTTTCACTGCGTCTGGAACCGATGCCCGACGACAGCAACAGGGTGGCAGTGATGTATGGCCCGCTTGTACTTGCCGGAGATCTCGGACCTGTCACCGATTCTTTATCGAATGACGCTATGTACGTCCCTGTTATGATCACCGACAAGAGAGATCCCTCAACATGGATGAAACCTGTTGAAGGAAAACCAAATACTTTCATTACAGTTAATACCGGCAGACCACGTGATGTTGAACTAAGACCTTTTTATGCCATATACAATAGACGGTATTCAATCTATTGGGATATTTTCAATGAAAAAGAATGGGAAGCCAGGAAGGCAGAATATAGTACGGAACAGGAAAGAATTAAAAGATAAAGTTTAAGATGCAAGTATATGCTCCAGAAAAATCTTTAATCCTATTGCAATCAACATCAGGCCCCCTATTATTTCAACTTTGTTCCCAAGCCTCTTGCCAGCTGATTTCCCGATTCTGATTGCTATCATGGATGCCAGAAACGTCACAAGGCCTATAAGAATCCCAGCTCCCCATATCTTCACATCCAGTAAAGCAAAACTTATTCCTACGGCAAAAGCATCAATACTGGTTCCCAGAGCGATTGTAAAAAGGACAATTGTGTTTCCGTAATCTCTTGGCGATTCATCTTTTGACTTTTTAATCCCTTCAATTATCATTTTCATTCCCAGGAAAGAAAGTAAGCCTAAAGCAATCCAATGATCTGTTGCCTTCAGAGCCTCTGAAATTATTGATCCGAGAAAATATCCTGCAATAGTAAGACCGCCCTGGAACAGAGCCAGAACAATTGCAATCCATGATGCCTGGCGGAAGAGTATTCCTCTCCTTATTACACCATATGATATCGAAACGGCGAATGTGTCGAATGATAAACCAAGGGCGATAACCAGAATTGCAAAATAGTCCATGGAGCAGCTGTAAGTTCGCAAATATAATATAAATCATCACTCAAAAAATTTTGAAATTGATTGTATATATTTGAGCGCTATAAGCTACGTATCCATGAGAGCAGTAATTCAGCGGGTAAGCAGGGCATCAGTCACAATCAGAAATAAGGTCAAATCTGAAATCGGAACCGGGTTGCTTGTTCTTGCCGGGATTGAAGAAGCTGATGATGATACCGATATTGAATGGTTGTGCAGTAAAATTGTACAGCTCCGGATATTTGACGACAAAAACGGAGTAATGAATCTTTCTGTTCTTGATGCAGGAGGAGATATCCTCGCAATAAGTCAGTTCACACTTCATGCAAAAACGAAAAAAGGGAACAGACCGTCATATATGCGTGCCGCCCGACAGGATATTGCAATTCCATTATATAACAGGTTTGTGAGGCGACTCTCCCAACTCATGAGGAAAGATGTCAGTACCGGTGAATTTGGGGCTATGATGCAGGTAGAATCTGTCAATGACGGCCCAGTAACAATAATTATCGATACCAAGGAAAAGGAATGACTATGACTGACAATAAATACGAAGAAAAAAGTTTCAAAAGATCAGTCCTTCTTGTTTCGGCTTTCGCTGCTTTCCTGACTCCATTCCTCACTTCTGCAGTCAATCTCGCTTTACCTTCAATAGGTAAGGAACTGCATGCAAATGCTATCACTTTGGGCTGGGTAATCAGCAGTTTTATTTTAACGTCAGCCATTTTCCTTTTACCATTTGGGCGTCTTGGAGATATAATCGGCAGAAAAAAGATTTTTTCTTTCGGAATTTTGCTGTTCACGATATCAACTTTTCTGATAATATTCTCCCGCAGCATCATCTCGCTGATCATTCTCAGGGTATTTCAGGGTTTTTCCAGCGCTATGATTTTTGGTACAAGCATGGCAATTCTGACCTCCGTTTTCCAGCCGGGGGAGAGAGGAAAAGCGATAGGCATAAATATTACTGCAACATATCTTGGATTATCTCTCGGACCTGTAATCGGAGGAGTGCTTACTCATTATCTCGGATGGAGAAGTATTTTTGCATTTCTTGTTCCTTTTGGCATTATCTCGCTGATTTTGATTCAAAGGAAAATAAAAACTGAATGGGCAGAAGCAATTGGCGAAAGATTTGACTGGCAAGGATCTGTAATATATGGGATAGCTCTTGCATCTTTTATGTGGGGTTTTTCAAAGCTTCCTTCTTCACTGGGATGGCTATGCATTACAATAGCAGTTCTGATGGCTGTTGTTTTCCTGATTTTTGAGAATAAAGTCAGTAATCCGGTCTTTGATATCCGGCTTATAATGAGAAACAGAGTCTTTGCTTTCTCCGGAATAGCCGCACTTATTAATTATTCTGCAACCAGTGCAATTGGATTTTTTATAAGCCTTTACCTGCAATATCTTAAAGCCCTTGATGCCAGAACAGCCGGGCTGATAATGATATCTCAGCCAATCGCTATGACACTTCTTTCACCTGTTGCCGGGAAGTTGTCTGATAAGAAAAATCCTGGAGCCATAGCTTCTATCGGTATGGGAATTACTGCACTGGGACTGATATTGCTCTGCTTTATTACAGATGCAACTCCCGATTATTTCATCGTAGTATTGCTACTGTTGATGGGAATCGGGTTTGGTCTTTTCTCGTCTCCAAACTCAAATGCAATAATGAGCTCTGTTGAAAAACGGTATTTAGGAGTAGCCTCCGGTGTTGTCGGGACAATGAGGATGGTCGGTCAGATGATGAGCATGGGTATTGCCATGATGCTCATCTCATTATATATTGGTAAACAAACGATTAATCCTGCGACTTACACCGGGCTGATTTCCGCAATGAGAACAGGTTTTTTGATTTTTTCAATATTATCCGTACTTGGAATTTTTGCCTCTCTTGCCAGGCATAGGAACCTCACTTAAATGGTGGTTTCTGAACAGATGTTTCTATTCTGAACTCTCCGACAGACCCTGGCTGCCGGTATCAAGAACAAATTTCCAGCTTCCGTCAACCTGCTTTTGCCATATCGTTACATATGTTCCTTTTTTAATCTCGCCGGTGGACTTGTTGGTATTTGTGTGAATGCCATAGGTGTACCCAAGATCTCCGTTCTCAGATATTTTTTCATACATGGGTTCCCAGCTAAGAGTAAAAGAAGAATCACTCTTCCCGGCAAATCGATCTTCCAGCATCTTTTTGCCTTTGGCGGGGTATGAATTATTACGAAGTATTACTCCGTCATCTGCTATGTAAAACAGAAATGCCTTATGCATTCCTTCTTTGACTGACATAGCTGAAAAATCCCGATCTGTTTGAAGTAAAATACCTTCAGTCTGATTTTTGGGGTTTTTTGAACAACTTAAAATTCCAATAAAAATAATTATGAGAACAAAAAGCATTATATTAACCCCGTTCTTTTTTTTCATAGAGATGTAATTTATTAAATGTTAAAACTAATTACATGACAAAACTATATCAAAAACTGATTAAATTATGTCCTTCGGAAACCGAAATTAAGAAGGGACTTAAAAAAGTTTCCTCATCAGTTACAGATATCCCTGATAAACATCTTCTGATGAATCTTTTAAACCTGATAGATCTTACCAGTCTTAATACTGCTGATAATAAAAGTCATGTTATACATTTTACAGGCAAAGTGAATAGTTTCTCAGGCCGTTTTTCAAATATTCCCAATGTTGCTGCTATATGTGTGTTCCCAAATTTTGTTGCAGTTGTAAAAGAGAAACTTACTGCCAGGAATGTTAAGATTGTGTCTGTTGCAGGCGCTTTTCCTACCTCTCAGACATTCAGAAGTATAAAGGTCACAGAATCCAAAATGGCAGTTGAGGCCGGAGCCGACGAAATTGATATAGTAATTAATGTAGGCGCTTTTCTCGGAAATGATTTCGCTTCGGTAGCGGATGAGATAAGGGAAATCAAGGGAGCTATCGGAAGTAAACAACTTAAGGTTATTGTCGAATCGGGACTTTTAGGTGATTTTGAAAACATCTTCAGGGCTTCCATGATCGCTATGGATGCAGGAGCCGACTTTATTAAAACATCAACGGGCAAAACTGCTGTTTCCGCTACTCCGGAAACTGCATTTGTAATGTGCCGGGCAATTTCAGATTTTTATTCGGAAACAGGGATAAAGGTCGGCTTTAAAGCGGCGGGAGGAATAGTTACTCCGGCCGATGCAAATAGTTATTATCATATTGTTAAACATTGCCTCGGGGAGAAGTGGCTGAATAATTCCCTGTTCAGAATCGGTGCAAGCAAATTAGCAAATAATATTCTTTCAGAAATTTCAGGTTGCCCGAGTAATTATTTTTAAGAACCGGTCATTAGGATTTTTTGATTTATCTCTTGTAATTATCATTACTTTTGTGTTTTGAATCGGCCAAAATGATGATAATTCCCTGTTCAGAATTACAACAAGATACTGTTCCGCGTAAAACTGTCTCCAGAGAGGACTCTGCGCGTGTAAACCACGATTCAGTATCCCATGTGTTATCAATCCTGCCGAAAGATTCTGTTAAGCACAGATCCATAACTTTCCACCAGAATACGTCAGCTGATTATTCTGATACGACTTCTGTTTGCACCAGAAACAGCATTGCAGATGTGACATTTCACAGTTTTAATAATTTCATCTTTAGAATTGGATATGGATCTTATAAGCAATTTCCGTTCATCTTTACTGAAAAAGTCAGGCAGCGGGAGATTGAGGAAAATACATTGCTGATAAAACATCTTAAGCCGGGAAAGGATCTGCCGTCAAATCCTCTTCACGCTGACTGGATGATTCTGATAATCCTTGTTTCAGCTTGTTTATTTTCTTTAGTCAGAAAGGCATCCGGTACCCTGTCGCGCGGTTTTTCCAGGTTTTTTATGTTCAGGGGAATAAATGATCCTGTTTCAAGAGATGCTGGCGGATTATTTCATTGGCAGTCAACGATTCTGAATCTTATTTCATTTCTTATAATAGGGCTGTTTGGCTATTCTGCAGCTTCATACTACGAGTTTATCCCCGCTGGGTACAAGGGAATAACCATATGGTTAATAGCCGTTGGAATAATCAGTTCGGCTA
>JBEKDR010000145.1:0-9708 GCA_050014255.1 Bacteroidales bacterium
CACTTTCAGGGAAATAGCTGTCAATTCGTCCGACACTGTCAAACCTGTCAAGACTGGCAAGGAGGTTGTTGCCTGTTTCCTTTATGGCATGAAGATGTTTAGCAGCTATGTACCCTGCAACACCAATTATCCCGAAATTTTTTGGAGATTCTGTCATGATCATATGCTTAAAAGGCGCATAAAAATACTAAAATATTTTAGAAACTCTGTCATCCTCAATCTTGTATCTCTCTCCACTTTCAGGACATGAGGCAAATCCGTCAGTATCAAAATTAAGCTTATGACCGTATTCACTCATCCAGCCTGTCTGTCTGGCAGGATTGCCAACAACAAGAGCATAAGGTTTTACATCTTTTGTAACAACTGCTCCTGCCCCGATAAATGAATAAGTCCCGATTTTATTTCCGCAAACAATTGTGGAATTTGCTCCTAATGAGGCACCCTTTTCAACGACAGTGGTACAGTAACTGTCTTTACGGATTATAGCGCTTCGGGGATTTATAACATTTGTAAATACCATTGAAGGACCCAGGAATACGTCATCTTCGCAAGTGACACCGGTATAGAGTGAAACGTTGTTCTGAACCTTGACATTCTTTCCCAGTTTTACACCGGGTGAAATAACTACATTCTGGCCGATATTACAATTTTCGCCTATTTCCGAACCTGTCATAACATGGCTGAAGTGCCAGATCTTTGTTCCTTTTCCAATTTTGCAGCCATCATCAATAACAGCTGTTTCATGGGCAAAATATTCCTTCTCCATTATTTGTATTTATCGAAGAATTTTAAAACATTAAGTGTAATATAATCAATCTGTTCAATCTCCATATCGGGATGCATGGGTAAAGACAGCACCTCTTTACAAAGCGATGCAGTAACAGGAAAATCATCCTCTTTATAACCAAGGTAACCATAAGCGCTCTGCAAATGAAGAGGACCAGGGTAATAAACCATTGAGGGAATTTTTTCTGACTCCAGATATTTCTTCAGCTCATCTCTTCTGCCGTTTTTTACCCTGATTGTATATTGATGAAAGATATGGGAAGAATAACTAACTCTTTCCGGAACAGATATTGAACGACAACCTGCAAATGCTTTGTCATAACGATCAGCGACATCTCTTCTTGCCGCATTGAATTCTGAAAGATGCTTAAGTTTTGCCCTGAGAATGGCTGCCTGAATCGTATCCAATCTTGAATTAACACCAATATCATCATAATGATACCTTACTTTCATTCCATGGTTCGCGATGCTCCTGAGTTTCCTGGCGAAAGTTTCATCGTTGGTATAGAGAGCACCTCCATCACCGTAACAACCCAGATTTTTGGACGGGAAAAATGAAGTTGTCCCTATATGCCCTATAGTTCCTGCTTTTTTTGTGGTTCCGTTTTTAAAGTGATAATCAGCACCGGTGGCCTGTGCAGCGTCTTCGATAACAAAAAGATCATGTTTCTTAGCGAGCTCAATAATGTTCTCCATATCAGCACATTGTCCAAATAAATGGACTGGGACAATTGCCTTTGTTTTTGGGGTGATAGCCTTTTGGATTGCTTCCACAGAAATATTAAATGTTCCTGGATCAGGATCAACAATAACCGGTTTAAGTCCAAGTAAGGCAATAACCTCAATCGTAGCAATAAAAGTGAAATCTGTAGTAATTACTTCATCGCCCGGTTTAAGACCGAGAACCATCATGGCAAGATGCAGTGCATCAGTCCCGTTTGCACAGGAAACCACATGCTTAACACCCATATATCCCTCAAGCTCTTCTTCAAATAGCTTAACATCAGGACCTTTAATAAACGCTGTTGATGCAAGTACCGAATTAATTGCATTATCTATTTCCGACCCGAGCTTCTCATACTGGGCCCTCAGGTCCACCATTTGTATCTCTCTCATTTAGTGCAAAAAATTTGAAATACGAAGATAATATTTTTTTGAAGAATTTCCCCCTAAACACCCTACGCCCCTAAATCCCTTCCCGTTTTTTCCCCCCAACCCCCTCTTCACTTTGTTCAGGGCAAGCTCCAAAGGGTGGCTTACTCTCAACGACAAATTCTCCCTTTGAGGAGTTTTACAACTGATTCTGAATAAATATTGCAGTTAGATTTTTTTTATTAAATTTGTATTGATTAAAATAAGAACTACCAGTGGATGTAACAGCTTTTATAAGGGAATTATTATTCGGACATGATTGTGTTGTTGTTCCCGGGTTTGGTGGTTTTATAGGCAATTATACCCCTGCCAGAATTGACAAAAGCACAAGCACCTTTTATCCACCTGTGAAGCAGATATCTTTTAACAGAAACCTGAATCATAATGATGGCCTTTTGGTAGGGAGGATCTCCTTCACTTCAAAAATCAATTATGGTGATGCCAGAAATTTAGTTGAAGAATTTGTTACCGAAGTTAGAAAGAAACTTGAAAAAGGAGAAAAAGTTATTTTTGACAATATCGGAAGTTTTGTAAATAACCACGAAGGTAATGTTCAGTTTGAGCCTGACAGGAATGTAAATTATCATCTTGATTCATACGGGCTTGAGTCTTTCCAGTGTTTACCTCTTGAAGGATATGATGTAAGGAAGCGTATAATCAGGCATACAGAAAAAGATCCTGTAAAGCAGGCTTCAATTAGAAAAATACTATGGAGGGCAGCGGTGATAATCCCTCTCCTTTCCCTTCTTGTTGTGGTCCCGTTAAAAACAGATCTCTTCAAGGCAAAGGTAGAATCAACAACTATGAATCCCCTGGTAACAGCTGAATTTGAAAACAATAAAAAGGCTGTAGATGAAGGCAATTACTCTGAAGTTCCTAAGAAAGAAGAAAAAGCCAAAATAATTTCCGATGAGACTGCTGCTGCAGAAGTTGTTACTCCTGTTGCGTCGGAGAAAAAAGAATATTTTGTGATAACGGGCAGTTTCAAATCACAAGAAAACGCTCTTTCACAGGTAAATATGTTGAAAGGAGAGGGCTTCTCTCCCGAGATTGTTACAGCAGATAATGGTTTTTACAGAGTTTGCGCAATGATATGCAATGATTTGAATACAGCTGATATTAAAAAAGACAGCATCGCTAAAAAATTTCCGGGAACCTGGGTTTCAAGAAAAAAATAGTTATTTTATCATACTCCCGTTATTCACCTTATCAGCCGGAGCAACCATAACTAATTTCCCGTTTTTATCTTCAGCCATCAGGATCATACCTTTCGACTCAATACCTTTAATCTTACGGGGTTCCAGATTGGCAACAATAGATATCTGTTTACCTATGATTGCATCCGGTTCATAATACTCTGCGATACCCGATACTATGGTTCGGATATCGATTCCGGTATCAATTCTTAGTTTAAGCAGTTTAGTGGTTTTGGGAACCTTCTCAGCTTCAAGGATAGTTGCCGTTCGGATATCTATTTTGGTAAAATCATCAAAAGTCACAGCTCCTTTTCCGGGCATGGTTTTTGCACCATTTTCTTCATTGTTTTTTTTTGTTGCAAGGAGTTTTTCTACCTGGCGTGTGATTTCTTCATCTTCAATCTTTTCAAAGAGCAACTCTGGTTTGTTAATTGCATGTCCGGGAAGAAGAAGGTCAGATTTACCGGCATTTTCCCATTTTAACTCATTCAAATTAATAAGAATGCGTAATTTTTCCATTGAAAAAGGCAGAAAAGGTTCACAGATAATGGTCAGATTTGCAGTTATCTGCAGGGCAATATTCATAATAGTTTTAACGCGGTCAGGATCTGTTTTTATAACTTTCCATGGCTCAGCATCAGCCAGATACTTATTGCCAAGTCGTGCCAGATTCATTGCTTCCTTCAGAGCTTCCCGGAACCTGAAAGTTTCAAGACAGGTTTCCACATTTTCTTTAAACCGTTTCATCTCGTTCAAAACTGAATCATCGTTTGAATCAGTTTTGCCTCTCTCAGGGACCTTCCCTTCATAATAATTATTGGTAAGTACGAGTGTACGGTTTACGAAGTTTCCAAGAATAGCGACAAGTTCGTTATTGTTTCGTGCCTGAAAATCTTTCCAGGTGAAGTCATTATCTTTTGTCTCCGGGGCATTGGCACATAGAGAATATCTGAGGACATCCTGTTTCCCCGGAAAATCCTCAAGGTATTCATGAAGCCATACTGCCCAGTTTCTTGAAGTCGATATCTTCTCGTTTTCGAGATTCAAAAACTCATTGGCCGGAACATTTTCAGGGAGGATGTAACTGCCCTCGGCATTAAGCATAGCGGGGAAAATAATGCAATGGAAGACAATATTATCTTTCCCGATGAAATGAACCATTTTTGTCTCCTTATCCTTCCAGTATTTTTCCCATTCGGCGGTAAGCTCTTTAGTAGCAGATATATAACCAATAGGGGCATCGAACCACACATATAGAACTTTCCCTTTTGCACCCTCAACAGGCACAGGAACACCCCAGTCGAGATCACGGCTGACAGCCCTTGGCTGCAGACCCTGATCGAGCCAGGATTTGCACTGTCCGTACACATTTACTTTCCACTCTTTATGATCTTCGAGAATCCATTTTTTAAGCCATGGTTCATATTTGTCGAGCGGGAGATACCAATGTAGTGTCTCACGCAATACCGGTTTACTGCCACTTACTGTAGAGTGAGGATTTATTAGTTCATTGGGGCTGAGAGATGTACCACACTTTTCGCACTGGTCACCGTAAGCATTCTCATTTCCGCAATGCGGACATGTGCCCATAATATACCTGTCGGCCAGGAAACATGCTGCTTCTTCATCATAATACTGTTCAGAAGATTTTTCAGTGAATTCCCCCTTATCATACAAAGTTTTGAAGAACCCCGATGCAGTTTCGTAATGCACTTTATTTGATGTGCGTGAGTAGATATCGAAAGCGATGCCAAAATCCTCAAATGCCTTTTTATTCATTATGTGATATCTGTCAACAATCTCCTGTGGTGTCACTCCTTCTTTGCGCGCCTTGAGAGTAATCGGAACCCCATGTTCATCAGATCCGCAAATTGATATCACGTCCACACCCTTCATTCTCAGGTATCTGGTATAAATATCTGATGGAATATATACACCGGCAAGATGACCGATATGTATCGGGCCATTTGCATAGGGTAGTGCTGATGTGACAAGATATCGTTTAAAATTCTTCATGATATTGATAATGAGGTAAGTGGTTATACGGTTTCCCTTCGATTTGTCTGATAATCAGAAGGCTGAAATCAAAAGATCGAGGTCTTTAGATATGATTCCAAATTTCTGGCCTAAGGTTTCATTTGTGAGCATACCATTATATAAATAGGCGCTGTTTCGAACACCCTGATCATTCTTCAGCAACTGGGTAATGCCCCCTGCATCGGCCATACTTTGAAGTAAAGGAGTAAAAATATTGCTCAGAGCAATGGAGGCTGTACGTGCAACACGCGAAGGGAGATTCCAGGCAGAAAAATGAATAACGCCATGTTTCTCATAAACAGGATCCTTCAGGGCACGACATTCCGTTGTTTCGATACAACCTCCACGGTCAATGCTAAGGTCGATAATTACTGCACCTTTCTTCATATTCCGTACCATATCTTCCGTTATGTAGTACCAGGGCCTGAGATCTTCCAGTTCAATAGCGCCGATCAGAACATCGGCTGATTTAAGAGCCTTTTTTAGAACCTGGGGATGAAATACTGAAGTCTGAAGACGTTGTCCCAGCAAATTCTGAAATCTTCTCAGACGAGGAAGGGAATTATCGAAAATTTTTACAGTAGATCCTAGCCCGATTGCTGCTCTTGCCGCAAATTCACCTGCGGTATTTGCACCTAAAATGACAACTTCTGTCGGAGTTACTCCCGTAATTCCGCCGAGCATCACTCCCTTGCCCCCATGCATATTGCTGAGATGTTCCGATGCAATCAGAAGAGAAGTTATTCCTGCAATTTCGCTCATCGATTCCACAACAGGCAGTTCGCCGTTAGCGTCCCGAATCTTTTCAAAAGCGATGGCAGTTACTTTTTTTCGTATAAGCTTCCCAAGAGTTTCTTCACTAAGTTTCAGAACATTCAGGTATGATAAGATTACCTGATTCCCTTTAAGGAATTCAGTCTCTTTCTCAGAAAAAGGAGCAACCTTAATTACTGCATCAGCACTGAAAACCCTTGCAGGAGAGTCACTTATTATAGCTCCGTTCTCGCTATAATCTTTATCAGTATAATTTGCTCCCAGTCCTGCACCTTTCTGAACAATTACTTCATTGTCACTTTCAACCAGCAGACAAACCGCCTCTGGTGTTAATGCAACTCTTTTCTCGTCATCTTTTTTGTCGCAGGGAATACCTATCGAAATTCTACGGTTCTTGACGGCAGTTTCAAGGTGTTCCTCCTTTGGCATGAAAACAGTATTTTCAAAACTGACTTTTCCGCTCTTAGCTTTGCCATTCATCATTGTGAGGGAGTTATTTCCTCAAAGGTAAATAATTTGGAAGAGAGAGCAAAATCAGATAGTTTTAAGATATTGAGAGTATCCTCTGTTCATAGTTATCAACTGAAATTCTTACAATTACTGTCTCCTTGGGGAGTAATTCTTCTATAAGTTCCGGCCATTCCATAAAACAATATGAATCGCCGGTAAGATACTCCTCAATGCCAAAGTCGTACACCTCTTCCTGTTTCTTTATTCTATAGAAATCGATGTGAAATAATGATTCTCCTTCAGTTGTCTTGTATTCATTTACCAGGGTGAAAGTAGGGCTGCTGACAATATCTATAGCACCCAGAGATTCACAAATGGCTTTGATAATTGTTGTCTTGCCTACACCCACAGATCCGTAAAAAGCAAATATTTTCTTGTCTCCGGAATACTTCAGAAGTTGTCTGGCAGCAACAGATAAATGGTGTTTATCTTTTATTAAAATTTCCATTCGGGTTAAAAAACTGCAATTATACAGGTTCAAGATATGCAACGGGAATCATTATCTCCTGCATCGATATTCCTCCATGTTGGAAGGTATCCTTGTAATAACCGGCATAATGGTTATAATTATTCTGATAAACAAGAAAGTCCTGGTTCATTGCAAAAATATATCTTGAGCTTATATTGGTTTTTGGCAGCATTGCTTTTTCGGGGCTGGTCAGCTCAAAAACTTTTTTAGGATCGTAATCGAGGTTTCTCCCCATTTTATACCTGAGATTGGGTGACGTTTTCCTGTCTCCTATTATTTTTATTGGATTCTGCACTCTTATTGTACCATGGTCAGTGCTGAAGATTACTTTAACAGGATGTGAGGCAAGTGTTTTTAGCAATTCCAGCAAAGATGAATGCATGAACCATGAACGGGTCAGACTTCTGTATGCAGGCTCATCGTTAGCTAGATCGCGGATCATACTTATCTCGGTTCTTGCATGCGAAATCATATCAACAAAATTGAAAACTAGTATATTGATGTCATTTTCAAGCATTGACCTGACTTTTTCATTTGCTTTTTTACCTTCCAGGTTGCTGCTTATTTTAGTATACGACCATTTGTATTTAAGCCCTTTACGCCTCAACTGGTCTCTGAATAGCTCTTCTTCAGAATTATTTTTACCTGACTCATCATCATCGTTTATCCATAGATCAGGCATTTGTTCTGCAATTGCAGCTGGCATTAATCCTGAAAAAATTGAATTCCTGCTGAATTGTGTTGAAGTCGGCAAAATACTGTAATACAGATCCTCTTCAATGATCCTGTAAATCCCTGATAACTCTGCCGAAATAGTTTTCCACTGGTCATACCTCATATTATCGATAAGGATAAAGAACAATGGTCTGTTTTGATCCATGCGGGGAAATATTTTCTGCGAAAAAAGTGCAGGGGAAAGCAAAGGTTTATTTTTACTTTCAGGCTTTAGCCAGTCAAGATAGTTACAAGTGATGAATTTCGAGAACGAATTATTTGCCTCGTTCTGTTGGAGTTTAAGGATATCAGTCATCCCCGGATCGGTGGATTTTTCAAGTTCAGATTCCCAGAAGACTATTTTCCTGTACAACTCGGTCCAGTCGGTAAAAGTTGAGGCCGAAGAGATCATCCCGCTGATACGGTTAAATTCCTGCCTGTAATCAGTGGTCGTCTTTTCGGTTATCAGGCGTCGCTGATCGAGAATCTTTTTTATTGCGAGAAGAACCTGTTTCGGCTTCACCGGTTTAATCAGATAATCAGCAATTTCTGATCCTATGGCAGCTTCCATTATATCTTCTTCCTCACTTTTGGTGATCATCACAACCGGAATATCGGTTCGGACCTCCTTTATCAGCTTTAATGTCTCAATCCCGCTTAAACCGGGCATATTTTCATCAAGGAAAATCAGATCATAGCGATTCTGCCTTACTAGGTCGATTGTGTCGTTACCGTTCGAGCAGGTATCGATCTCATAACCTTTCTCTTCAAGGAAAAAGATATGAGGTTTCAAAGCCTCTACTTCGTCATCAGTCCACAGTATCTTTATTTTTCTCATTTTAAATATTTATCCTTAAAGAAAAGCTGATAACGTCCTGGATCCTTGTCGTTTTTCAGGACTTTAAGATTGCTGTCGCTTATTAAAAATGTCATCATCTTTGCACCGGTCGGATTTCTTACAGACTTTTCAGATTTGAAAGAATTGTAATAATCGAATGCCTGTGCAAAATCATGAAAGCCGGATACAATTATCTGTATAAATTTGTTATCAACTAGTGTTCCCACTGTCTTGTAATTCTTATTTGTAAAGTTATCTATATTATAGCTGATTACATCAAATGATGCCTGGTTCAAATTAAAGGAAGGATCGGCGATAATCAGTACAAAAACATGATTGGATGTAGTATCGGCAGCATAAATTTCAGCCGCAACTTTTTTATCTTCTTCAACTTTAAGTTCAGGCGTCTTCCGGTTGAGATATGCAATTATCTCAGCAGCTTTCTTACTCTCAGCTGTTTCAGGCCATAATTTAATAAGATTATTAAGTTCTTCCCTGAAAGTTCTTTCATCAGTTGTTTTGCCCACAGAATAAGCCCGGATAAGGAAAAATTTAGGAGCGAGCTGATTCTGAGGATATTTTTTCAATGCATCATTGCTGATTGAAATTACATCGTTGAATTTTTCACCGGTATATGCAATATAAGCATCTTCATAGGTTTTTTCAGCCAGTTTCAGTTCGGCCATTTTTTTCTCATAATAGGAAGGATCTGACAAAATTCTGGCAAACTCATTATCGGGATACTTCTGAAGTAATCTTTGTCTGTATGTTTCGGATTTTGCATTATTCCCTTCTTTATTGACATTATAGAGATTATACAATGTTTCAGGAACGAGCTCACTTGAAGGGAAACGGTTAACAAGCGACTCGAATGTTTCAGTTGCTTTGGCAGGATCCGGAATGCGTTCAGCATATACTTTGCCTGCATTTAACATGGCAACAGCTATTTTATCGTTAGAAATAGCAATTAAGGAATCCTTTAATGGCAGATTTTTTAAATAAAATTGAGATTTTTTATAATCGGTTTCTGCCGCCAGGGTGTCAGATACATGCTGTGCAGGCTCATTAGGATTATTGGAAGCCTGCACATTATTTACTCTTGTTTTATTAGACCTTCTCCAATTGTCTTCAAGTTTTCTGTCACCCCAGCGTTTATGGAATTCAGTCCGGCCAAAAGTCAATGCGGTCTGATTATAAAAATACCATTTACCCTCCTGATCAATATTCCCCTG
>JBEKDR010000146.1:0-11877 GCA_050014255.1 Bacteroidales bacterium
AAATGGCAAAGAAGGCTAAGGGTAACAGACAGCAGGTAATCCTGGAATGTACCGAACATAAAGAGAGCGGACAACCAGGTACATCAAGATATATTACAACAAAAAACAGGAAAAACACTCCTGACCGTCTTGAAAGGAAAAAATACAATCCTATACTTAAAAAACATACACTTCACAGAGAAATCAAGTAAATAAGTTTAAACCATGGCAAAGAAAGTTGTTGCATCACTTAAGACAGGATCGGGCAAATCATTTACAAAATGTATTAAAATGACCAAATCAGATAAATCGGGAGCTTATCTGTTTAAAGAAGAGATCGTTCATAATGATCACATTAAAGATTTCTTCACAAAGAAGTAACCGCATTTATTACTTATAAGATATTCATGGCTTTCTTCTTAGCAGAAGGAAGCTTTTTTTATATTTACTTTTCAAATTAATCATCATGTAATGGCTTTGCTGGGATTTCTGGGGAAAGATAAAAAGGAGAGCCTTAATAAAGGCCTCGAGAAAACAAAAGAGAGCGTTTTTCAAAAGCTGTCAAGGGCTGTTGCAGGGAAATCTAAAGTTGATGATGAAGTCCTTGATAACCTCGAGGAAGTTCTTGTATCTTCTGATGTCGGTGTAGCAACAACTCTAAGCATTATAGAACGTATTGAAGCCAGAGTAGCTAAAGATAAGTATCTAAATACCAGCGAACTGAATGCAATTCTCAAAGAGGAGATCGTTGCCCTGCTCGAAAAAAATCAGAATGACTCTGATTCAGACTTCTTTCAGACCTTAAAAAATGTTCCGTATGTTATTATGGTTGTAGGCGTAAACGGTTCAGGCAAAACAACCACAATTGCAAAACTTGCTTATCAGTTCAAATCTACCGGGAAAAAAGTCCTTATAGGAGCAGCAGATACATTCAGGGCAGCTGCAATTGATCAGCTTCAGATATGGGCCGACAGGGTAGGAGTTCCGGTTGTAAAGCAACAAATGGGATCTGACCCTGCATCAGTAGCATTTGATACTCTCAGATCTGCAGTGTCATCGGGTATGGATGTTGTTATTATTGATACTGCCGGACGACTGCACAATAAGATTAACCTAATGTCGGAGTTGTCTAAGATAAAAAGGGTTATGGAAAAGGTCATCCGTGAAGCTCCGCATGAGGTTCTTCTTGTCCTGGATGGATCCACCGGACAAAATGCATTTGAGCAAGCGAAACAGTTCACATCAGCAACCGATGTAACTGCTATGGCAATAACAAAACTAGATGGCACTGCAAAAGGAGGAGTGGTAATCGGAATCTCCGATCAGTTTAAAATTCCTGTGAAATACATTGGTATCGGTGAAAAACTTGAAGACCTCCTGGTTTTCAACAGGGTTGACTTTGTCGATTCTCTGTTCCGTTCTAAATAGCCCACCAACACCCTAAAGCCTGCCTGCCGTGTAGGCAGGGTAGGCAGGGGGGCTTACGATTTGGATTCACTTGAAATCACCCTAATGGAACCGAATTAGTCCCCCTTTAGGGGGAAGGACGCGAAGCGGCCAGGGGGTCTTGCAAAAAGGGAATTCGAAAGAATATTAGCTGAACTTATTGAATTATCTATGAATTCCAAAAAAATAAATATCGTAACATTAGGTTGCTCCAAAAATGTAGTCGATTCGGAAAAACTTCTGAAACAACTGCAAGCAGGAGGTTTCGATGTGTTTTACAACTCAGATGATTTTCAGGCCGGTACAGTTATTATTAATACGTGTGGCTTTATTAACGACGCAAAGGAAGAGAGCATTGACACAATTCTAAAGTTTGTTAAAGCTCAAAAGTCAGGCTATATTGAAAATTTATATGTAATGGGTTGCTTTTCAGAGCGATATGCTGATGCTCTAAAACATGAAATTCCCGAAGTAAAAAAATATTTCGGTGTGAATAACATAAGTGATGTCTTAAATGAACTCGGCTTAAATTTAAGAGATGACCTTATGACCGACAGAACACTTACAGGTCCGGGCCATTATGCATATCTCAAAATATCTGAAGGTTGCGATCGCGCTTGTGCTTTCTGTGCTATTCCGGCAATACGTGGGAAATATATCTCCCGGCCTGTTGAAGAGCTGGTAAAAGAAGCATCACAGCTAGCTTTGAATGGTGTAAAAGAATTAATTCTGATTGCTCAGGACCTTAGTTATTACGGGCTTGATCTTTACAGGAAACAGGCTTTGGCTGAACTGATCACAGAATTGTTGAAAATTGAATCCCTGGAATGGATCAGGCTTCACTATCTTTTTCCGGCTAACTTTCCCCCGGATCTGATTCCTCTGATCCGCAAAAATTCCAGGATATGCCGTTATATTGATATTCCTATTCAGCATATCTCAGACAATATACTGGGTATGATGAAGAGATCGCATAACAGGAAAGAAACAGTAACCATATTAAAAACACTTCGCAATGAGATCCCTGGGGCCGTTATGAGAACAACTCTCATTGCAGGTCATCCCGGAGAAACTGAAAAGGATTTTCTTGAGCTTAAAGAATTTATTACTGAATTCAGATTTGACAGGCTTGGTGTCTTTGCTTATTCACATGAGGAGGATACATATTCCTATCTGGCCTACAAGGATGAAATTCCTGAGGATATCAAGCAATCAAGGGTTTCCGAATTGATGGAGATACAGCAGAATATTTCGGCTGAATTGAATGAAGCTAATATTGGTAAGGTATTCAAAGTTATAATAGACAGAAAAGAGGGTGAGTTTTTTATCGGGAGAACGGAATTCGACAGTCCGGAGGTTGATCAGGAGGTACTTATTGCAGCTGAACATAATCTCAAACCAGGTAGTTTTTATAATATACTTATTACTCAATCTACTGAATTCGATTTGTATGGCGAACCGGTTTAAGTCGGCGTATCGGTTTTTTCCGGAAGTTCAATTTTCTTCGTCTGGATTTTAATCTTTATCTCTGATTTTGCGGTGTTAAATCCGACATTAATGGTGTCACCTTCTTTAAGGTTTGCCTTAATAAGAACTTCAGCCATTGGGTCCTCGAGATATTTCTGAATTGCTCGTTTAAGTGGCCGTGCTCCATAGTTTGCATCAAAACCTCTTTCAGCAATAAAATCCCGCGCTGCAGTTGCTATTTTAATCTGATAACCAAGAGATTTTACTCTGTCAAATAAACCCCTCAGTTCAAGATCAATTATTTTATTTATCTGTTCTTTTCCTAATGAATTGAACATTATAACATCATCAATTCGATTCAAAAATTCAGGCGCAAATGTTTTCTGGAGAGCTTTTTGCAGGATACTTTTTGTCTGTTCATCTCTGGTAGACTTTTTAGCTGATGTGTCAAAGCCAACTCCGTGTCCGAATTCATTTATTTGCCGGGTTCCGATATTTGAAGTCAGAATTACAATCGTATTCCTGAAATCAACCCGTCTTCCCAGACTGTCGGTCAATTGTCCTTCGTCAAGCACCTGTAGCATAATATGAAATACATCCGGATGAGCCTTTTCTATTTCATCAAGGAGAACTACGGAATATGGTTTCCTTCTGACTTTCTCGGTAAGCTGCCCGCCCTCTTCATAGCCGACATACCCGGGAGGGGCCCCTACCAGCCGTGAAACAGAGAATTTTTCCATATATTCACTCATATCTATCCTGACCAGGTTATCTGTTGTATCGAAAAGGAATTTGGCAAGAACCTTTGCAAGCTGAGTCTTTCCTACTCCGGTGGGACCAAGGAATATGAATGTTCCAATAGGTTTGTTTGGATCTTTAAGACCAGCCCTGTTCCTCTGTATTGATTTCACAACCTTTTGAATAGCTTCATCCTGACCTATAACACTTCCTCTAAGCTCATCAGCCATATTCAGCAACCGTGTTCCTTCTGTCTGGGCAATCCTCTGAACAGGAACTCCAGTCATCATCGCGACAACTTCGGCGACTTTATCTGCATCAACTATTTCGCGGTTCAGTGCCAGTTCTTTTTCCCACTTCTTTTTCTCCTGTTCAATCAAATCGAGCAGGTCCTTTTCGCGATCACGGAAACTGGCAGCTTTCTCAAAGTTCTGATTCTTTACTGCCATCATTTTTTCCTTCTTGGTATCCTCAAGCTGTTTCTCCAGTGAAAGAATCTTTTCCGGAACAACAATATTCGAAATATGGACTCTCGAACCCGATTCATCGAGGGCATCAATCGCCTTGTCGGGAAGGTGCCGGTCTGAAATATAACGGTTGGTGAGTTTCACACAGGCATCTATAGCATCATCAGTATAAGTGACATTATGGTGCTCTTCATATCTTTCTTTAATATTATGGAGAATATGAATAGTCTCTTCAATTGAAGTAGGCTCCACAATTACTTTCTGAAACCTTCTCTCAAGAGCACCGTCTTTCTCAATATGCTGACGGTATTCGTCGAGTGTAGTTGCACCAATACATTGAATTTCGCCGCGTGCCAGGGCAGGTTTCAGCATATTTGCCGCATCAAGGGAACCTGTTGCTCCGCCGGCGCCGACAATTGTGTGAATCTCATCGATAAAAAGAATAATATTGTCATTTTTTGAAAGTTCATTAAGTATTGCTTTCATTCTTTCCTCAAACTGTCCGCGATATTTTGTCCCGGCAACAATTGAAGCAAGATCAAGAGCAACAACTCTTTTATTAAAGAGCACTCTTGAGACATTCTTTTTAATAATCCTTAAAGCAAGGCCTTCTGCAATAGCAGACTTCCCAACCCCCGGTTCGCCGATCAGGACCGGATTATTTTTTTTCCTTCTCGACAGTATCTGAGCAAGTCTCTCTATCTCTCTCTCCCTGCCGACAACCGGATCCAACCGGCCTTCTTCAGCTGCTTTGGTAAGATCAATTCCGAAATTATCCAGAACAGGCGTATCGGAAGAAGATTTTGATGAGGAAGGAGAGGAGGGCTGTCCTTTTCCCGGTCCTCCAAAACTCTGACCTTCATCATCCTCGTCTCTGGGATAATCAGCTTTTGATGTGGGTGATTCACTCTCAACCATTTTCCGAACTGATTGGTAATCAACATCTAATTCAGCAAGAAACCTTGTTACCAATGCATTTTCATCTTTAAGTATCGCCAGTAATAAATGTTCAGTATCGATAGTACTGCTTTTCAGAGCTTTTGCTTCCAGATAAACAAGTTTAAGAATTCTTTCCGTACTTCTTAAAAGGGGAATAACCTCATGATCAGCCACCGGAACCGGGCTTTCAACTTTTATGCTCTTCTCAAGAGATCCTTTAAGAACCAGAAGATCGATCCCCTGATTCATCAGGATTTCAATTGCCACGCTTTCTCCATCCCTCAGTATACCAAGAAAAAGATGTTCGGGACTTATATGACTGTTTCCCAGCCTTATAGCCTCCTCTTTAGAATATCCCAGAATATCTTTTACCCTCTGTGAAAATTGTGAATCCATATTTTATTATATCAAATTACAAATTTAAATAAAACAATCCGACATTCTGTCAGATTCTATTTGACAAAAGTACACATATTTACTATTTCAAAGTTAAATCATACATAAAATATATATGGCAATTTTCGTGCCCATTTATGAACAATGAATGTTAAAAATTCACAATCTTTGAAGCTCGAAAGTAACCAAATATTGATTACTTTCGTAAATCTAAACCACGGCTTTGTGGTTTATTTGTAAATACTTAATTAATAATCTGTTATGTCAGAGAGAGAGAGAATTATAAAGGTTAATATTGAGGAGGAGATGAAGTCTGCTTATATCGACTATTCAATGTCGGTTATTGTGCAGAGGGCATTACCAGATGTAAGAGATGGTCTCAAACCGGTCCATCGAAGAGTACTATTTGGAATGTCTGAACTGGGAGTCCTTTCTAATAAGCCTTTCAAGAAATCAGCCAGAATAGTGGGAGAGGTGTTGGGAAAATTTCATCCGCATGGTGACTCGTCTGTATATGAAGCTATGGTAAGGATGGCTCAGGAATGGTCTTTAAGATATCCTTTGGTGGACGGACAGGGCAACTTCGGATCAGTGGATGGTGATAGTCCTGCTGCAATGCGATACACCGAGGCAAGGCTTAAGAAAATTGCTGAGGAAACTCTGGCTGATATTGAAAAGAATACTGTAGATTTTCAACCCAACTTTGATGATTCTTTAACTGAACCGTCCGTTCTGCCGACGAGGATACCTAACTTACTTGTGAATGGCGCTTCCGGCATTGCAGTTGGAATGGCGACCAATATGCCACCTCATAACCTTTCTGAAGTAATTGACGCAACCATAGCTTACATAAATAATAATGACATTATTGCGGAAGAAATTTTGCACTTTATAAAGGGTCCGGATTTCCCTACCGGAGGTATTATTTATGGTGAACAGGGAATAAGAGATGCTTTAGAGACAGGCAGAGGAAGGATTGTGGTGAGGGCTAAGACAGAAATTGAATTAACACATTCCGGCAGGGAATGCATCATTGTCAATGAGATTCCTTATATGGTCAATAAGGCCGAAATGATCCGTAAAATTGCTGATCTCATAAATGAGAAAAAACTGGAGGGAATATCATATATTAATGATGAGTCGGATCGCAATGGGATGAGAATTGTTATAATTCTGAAAAAAGATTCCAGCGCAAATGTTGTTCTGAATAACCTCTATAAGTTTTCTTCGCTTCAGACATCTTTTAGTGTTAATAATATAGCTCTTGTCAAGGGCCGTCCTAAAACGCTAAACACCAAGGATTTAATTCATTATTTCGTAAAGCATCGTCATGAAATAGTCATCAGAAGAACTAAATTTGATCTGGATCAGGCAGAAAAACGGGCACATATCCTTGAGGGATTGATCATTGCAAGCGATCACATCGATGAGGTAATAGCAATAATCAGAGCATCACAGACTCCGGATATTGCCAGGGAAAGACTCATGGAACGATTCAGCCTCTCAGAGATACAATCGAGGGCAATTGTAGAAATGCGTCTGCGACAGCTTACCGGTCTTGAACAGGAGAAATTAAGAGCAGAATACAAGGAGGTTATGGCATTGATTGAATACCTAAAAAGTGTTCTTGCAAATGTCGATCTTCAAATGAAAATAATTAAAGATGAACTTCTTGAAGTAAAAGAAAAATATGGAGATAAGCGACGTACCTTAATAATTCCGAACGCTGAAGAGTTTAATCCTGAAGATTTTTACGCCGATGATGAAATGGTAATTACTATTTCTCATATGGGTTATATAAAAAGAACTCCATTAACAGAATTCAGAAGGCAAAACCGCGGCGGTACAGGCGCCAAGGGTGGCGCTACGAGGGACGAGGATTTCATCGAACATCTCTATATTGCCACGATGCATAATACCATGCTCTTTTTTACAAGAAACGGGAAATGCTACTGGCTGAAGGTTTACGCAATTCCCGAAGGTTCAAGGACTTCAAAAGGAAGAGCTATGCAAAACCTAATAAACATTGAACCGGATGATAATGTCAGAGCATTCATAAATGTTAAAAACCTGAACGATGAAGAATACATTAATAAAAATTTCATCGTACTCTGTACTACTAAAGGAATAATTAAGAAAACATCTCTTGAAGCTTATTCACGGCCCAGAATTAATGGAGTGAATGCTATAACTGTCAGGGAGGGCGATGAGCTTCTTGAAGCCAGAATGACTAACGGATTGCATCATATTATGCTTGCAGTTAAATCAGGACGTGCAATTCGCTTTCCGGAGGCATCAGTAAGGCCAATGGGCCGAACAGCATCAGGTGTAAGAGGTATTAAGCTGGCAAGCGAAAAGAATGATTTCGTAATTGGCATGATAACAGTTGAGAACAAGGAAAAAGATATTCTGGTTGTTTCTGAGAAGGGATATGGAAAAAGATCCGATATAGATGGTTACAGAATCACAAACAGAGGTGGAAAAGGAGTAAAAACAATTAATGTTACTGAAAAAACAGGGACACTGATTGCTTTGAAAGATGTGACTGATAATCACGATCTTATGATCATTACTCAATTTGGAAATATTCTCAGAAGTCCAGTATCTGCATTAAGGGTAATGGGAAGGGCAACGCAGGGAGTAAGGTTGATCAACCTTAAGGAAAGTGACATTATAGCATCAGTTGCCTGCGTCCTTGTTAATGAGGAAGAAGAAGCCGGCGAGAAAATCATTTCTGAAGAAAATGAAATAATTGCTGAGGAAAATGACAAAGAATTTGATGTTTAATAAGTATTATTATAAATTTGGGAAATTTTTTTACAGACAATTAAATTAAAATTATAATCATGAAAAAGTTTTTTTTGCTAATAGCAGCTATTGGGATTTCTTATGTAGCAATGCCACAGAAGGGCAAAGTTACAAGTGCTTTGAACTATATCGATCAGGGTATTCTTGATAAAGCAAAAGAGAACATCGATCAGGCGCTGGTTGATGAAAAATCAAAGGACTGGTTTAATACGTATTTTGCTAAAGGACAACTTTGTCAGGCATCATTTAAATCCGATAATCCTAAATACAATACTCTTTATACTGATCCTCTGGCAGAAGCTTATGCTTCATATCAGAAAGCTCTGGAACTGGATCCAAAAGGTACAGTGAAAAAGAAAATGCTTACCGGTACGGTCTATAATTCGCTGGCTATTAACTTTTATAATCAGGGAAGTAAGAGATTTGAGGCCAAGGATTATGCAGGAGCGCTTCAATCATTCCAGTCACAGATTAAAATTACTGAAAGTGATATGTATGTAGGAGTTGTTGATACAGGAATGTATTATAATGCTGGTCTGGCAGCAGTTAATTCAGCTAAATATAATGATGCAGTTAAGTACTTTGAGAAATGTGCTGAAATGAAATATATGGGAATTACTCCATATTTCAATATGTCAGAGGCATATCTTTCTTTAGGTGATACAGCAAAGGCAGAATCAGTTCTGACCGGACTTGACAGTAAATTCCCAAATAACAAAAACGTTACTCTCCAGTTAATTGATCTCTATATTAAAAGCGGAAAAAACGATGAGGCGTTGAAGTATATAAAAGTTGCAAAGGAGGCTGATCCAAATAACTCAACTTTGTTTCTAGCTTCAGGTATTATCTTTTTAAATGAGAACAAATATGATGAAGCAATACCTGAACTTACCAAATCAGTTGAGATCAAAGGGGATTTATATGATTCACAGTACGGTCTTGGAGCTGCTTACATCAATAAAGCTGCTGAAATGTTTAAGGCAGCCAATGAAATAATGGATGTGAAAAAATACAGCGATGCTGTTGACCAGGCAAACACAGTTTATGCAAAAGCACTTCCTTACATGGAAAAAGCACATGAACTTAAACCTGATGATGTTTATGCAATGAGAAGCCTTCAGGAGTTGTATTACAGACTCAAAATGACTGACAAGTATACGGTTATCAAAGCTAAGCTGGATGCTATTGACAAAAAATAGAGACTAATCATAATATAAAATAAAAAGGGATGTATTGATTCACATCCCTTTTTTATTTCTGTAAAACGAACAATCAGTTTTCGCGACAAAATGCGTTATAAGTTGAGTTGTGAAAGAAAGCTAGTCGGCAAAAAAAAATCCGGGAGAGACAGTAGGTTAGGAGTTTCAAGGAATCTGTCTGGTTCTATTATAAACATAAATTATTCTATTTTACATAATATTAATTATAGGCTTTTAAAGAGAATTTCCGGTACATAACCTCTCAGTTGCATTGTCCATTAAAGAAAAACAGGCTAAAAGCTATAAAAAGTTAAGAATAGTCAGGAAATAGTTGAACAAAGTTATGGGAAAGTTAAGGGTTTCCCCTCGTATTTTCAGGCTAAATGCTAAAAAAAGATAAAGGAATTTGTGCGCATAGATAAAGGGAAATATGTTGTACAACATATAAAATTGCCCCTATTCATTGAGATCTTGCAATATTCCCTTATATAGAATCATTATAAATTACGCGCTTAACTTTAATTCAATGAGCATTTTATTTGCTCATGTCCCCATTCGGGATTTAAATCATTCTATAAGTGTCAAAAATACACTTTACATTCATTATCTTTGTGTCGATGAAGTAACTTAAAATTAAAAATTATGGCAGATAGTAGCTTACCCGGGATCTTTACCAAAGCATATTGGAGCAATTTATATAATTATTTCTTTACCGCCCTCGCAATGGATAAAGCTGATAAGGCACAATCCGCTTCAAATGGTATTCCTGTCCCCGTTCCTAACGGGAATATTAAGAATTGGGTCAAGAATTTTGGCCTTGGTATTGTCATTATCGGTCTTCTTGTTGTTGGCTTATGGAAATTTATTGGGGATAAGCCTTATAAGTTGAGCAAAAAACCGCGAGATCATCATGGTTACAATAAATACGGTAAAAGATATTAATTATGAACCCGAAAACTAAATTATATCAGGCTAGTACAACGAATGCGAATATTGCCGCTGCGAGTTTTGGTTTCGGTACACTTGACATTATTGAAAATCAACGGGATTATAGTCTTAATGTGCTTCAGTGGGATGTACAGATTTACGAAACTGTATCACAAAAGCCTCTCCCCCGCGAAATGAATCAAGTAATTCAGTTTCAGCTTAGTATTGATGATGGCACCGGATTGATTAAGCCCGTCGGTTATCAGATGGTATGTGCTAGTTTCGATACTGTGGTTACTCAACCGTTCATTCCTGTGCCTGGTTGTTATTATTTTAATAATTTCGTTTTCCCGGGCCGGACGCGTTTCTATTTCAGGGCCACTAATAAGGGTGCCATTGCTTATGATGTTGCATTAATCTTGTTTGCTATAATCGAATTTATATGAGCATTGCAAGAATGGCTTTTTTGGCTAATGAAGATGTTCCCAGTGTATCCGTTCCTGTGGCTCCTATTGTTGGCACAGAATGGAAAGCAAACGCTCTCGCTGGCCTTCAGGCAACAATTGAAGGGACTGACGTTCCTGTTCAGGTGTCTTCCGGATCCGGGTCCAGCTCCTCAAATAATTCCATTATTTGGATTGTTGGCATAGTTATTGCTTTTATAATATTTCTAAGTGATTAAATAAATAAAAAAACCTTGGTCATTTAGAGTGTCTAGCTCTGGCCAAGGTTATAACAAGTGAGTCCAATGGCAACAAAGGTAAGTTATTTTTTCGATCTTCTATATAATTTCTGTTTTTTATTCAAATTGTTGTTATGGATTCAGGCCCGCTACTGTCTAGCCAGGACAGGCGGGCTTTTTCTTTGATAGATGGCCTAAAGATCAATTTTAAGACAGTTTAACATGAAAAGAGATAGTCATGCAGCTAGGAAGCGGCGAAATCAAATTAAAGCCAGGCAAATAAGGTTTCGGAAGAAAAATGTACCCAAAGAGTTAAAATATGGCGACCCCGGAACTCATTCATTTATATTGAATCCTTTGAACGGTCGTTATGAATGTCCTCTCTGTCACAAAACACAAGAGGAAATATTTGGCTACAACAAAAGAATGACTGAAGCCGACCTTCAAAAAATGTTAGCAAATATGTACTAATGCGTCGTATTCCTGTGAGCTTGTCTAAGTATTCCCCTTTCTCCGATTGGAGTGTAACGCTAGAAAATCGTCGGAAATCCTTTATAAATAATATGGTTGAAGCTGTTTTTGCGCGCCATTTGACACTATTAGGTTATAATTTAGAATAATTCTTAACAAAAATAGGTTTACATTTGGTGTAAATCAGGTTCAAAATGACACTTTTGAACCGCTCCTCCTGAGTTTTCTATTTGACAATAATATTAATTATAGGCTTTTAAAGAGAATTTCCGGTCAGCTTGCTGATTGACATAAAATCAGATCTATTAAAGATAAAAGACAAAAGTCACAAGACAAAAGTTTTTCTTATCAAGGATTT
>JBEKDR010000147.1:0-9214 GCA_050014255.1 Bacteroidales bacterium
TAACAGAGATTTTTTTCCTGTAATTGCATCCCGAAAAAATAAGGACCAGAGACAGCAGAAATAGTAATCGTTTCATTAAATATCGGATTTCCAGTTTTGTTTTCAGCTATTATTTAAATATTTCAGCCAGTTTAATCTGCAATTGTGGACCTCTCAGGTTTGATGCAATTATTCTGCCTTCTTTATCAAGAAGATAATTACAGGGTATTGATTCAATTTTATAAAGCGGAACAACTATAGAATTCCAGTATTGAACGTCGCTTACATGGATCCATTTCTCAAGATGATCATCCTGAATGCCTTTCATCCAGGCGTCTTTTGTTTTGTCGAGTGACACCTGGTAAATCTGGAATCCTCTTTTGTGATAAATGTTATAAACATTTAACAGGTTCGGATTCTCTTTTCTGCATGGAGTGCACCATGAGGCCCAGAAATCCAACAAAACTACTGATCCTCTGGTTGAGGATAGTTTAATTGTATCTCCGGCCGGAGTGGGAAGGGATATTTCAGGCGCCTTGGTTCCTGATGCTGATACAGGCCCCCCGCTTGTTTCCCCTTTCATTTTTGCTGCTAACTCCTTAACCTGTTCATGCAGCGATATAACAGGCTCATAATTAGGGTATAGACTGAACATTGAGGAGTCAACTTTTTCAAAATATTTCATATCTTTTGTGGCATTTAAGACATATACGCTGGGTGCAACCTGCTGATAGAGTGCAACAAGACTGACGAGTGATGTGAGATTATCATCGATGTATTTTTTTGTATAGGTGTTAATCTCGCTCAGGTAAATTTGTGCCAGACTATCGAGTGATTCGATTACTTTGGGCAACTCCGGTTTATCGACATTTTGTGAATAGATATTATTTAATCCTGTCAGTTTTTTTATTGTTGCACGTAGTGTTTTATTATATTCAGCCATCGATTCAGTACCTTTTGAACCCTTTAAGGATATCGGATAATTCAATGAATCGCAATGTGCTTTAAGCGTGATCTTCTCCCCGGGTTCAACAAGCATAGTCAGAAAGTTATTTTCATTGCTTTTTAGAAGATAGAAGGAGGGCTGTTTTATTTCTCTCTTGAAACTAAAGGTACCATCAGCTGAAACCTTTACTGAATCGACAGGTTTAAGTTCATTCGATTTGAGTTCATCGAGATAAATATAGGCCCCGCTGAGAGGATTCACAATTGTACCTGAGATTCTGACAATATTATTTTTACAACCGGCAGAAAGCAATACAATAAACACGTAGAAAAAAAGCTTCTTATTCATCAAGTAAAATGTTAATTGATAATTATTTTGAATTATTGAAATGCAAAGTTATTCTTTTTTTAATCCGGCAATACTTTTAAGAAATTTTATTAATTTCCCCGCAATATGATCCCGGTTTGCAGGGTTCATTTTTTATTGTTATCTTAGGTAGATTTTTATATGTTATTCAAACTGTAATTATATGAGTTACATTAAGTTCGATAGGGCTCAGGTTGTAAACCTTGAATATTCACTGGGAAGGGAGATGATCAGAACAAACAGAGCGGGATCTTATTCTTCAACTACCCTTGTTGGTTGTAATACCCGAAAATATCATGGATTACTCATTTGTCCTGTGGATGAGCTTGGCGGTGAAAGATTTGTGCTTTTCTCTTCACTTGATGTTACAGTTGTAAATAAAGACAAGAGTTTCAACACTGGAATAAGAAAATATAAGGGAGATTACTTCAGTCCTAAAGGTCATAAATATGTTGAGGACTACGACATTGATAACATTCCTTCAAGAATTTACAGGGTTGGAGGTGTAATCCTTAAACAGGAAAGACTGCTGGTTCATTATGAAGAACAACTTCTTATGAGGTTTTCTATCCTTGAGGCATCGGAAACGATGAAACTGCAGTTCCGCCCGTTTCTTGTTTTTCGGAATATTCACCAGTTGACGCATGCCAACATGGCTGCAAATACAAAGGTTGACTTCATTGAAAACGGTATCAAATCAAAAATGTATGAAGGATTTCCTTCATTGAATATCCAGTTTTCTACAAATATTGAATTTATTCATAATCCTGACTGGTATGTTGGCGTAGAATACCCTGAAGAACAAAAACGGGGTTATGATTATACAGAGGATTTATTCACGCCGGGTTTTTTTGAGCTTAAAGCAAAAAAAGGTGACGTCATTGTTTTATCCGCTTCAACAAAAGAGGAAAAAACCTCAGGACTTAAACAGAAGTTTACAAAGAATGCATCAGGAAAAATCCCACGGGATAGCTTTATTAATTGTTTAAGAAATGCTGCCCAGCAATTTGTTGAAAAAAGAGGAGGGAAAACTCTTATTATAGCAGGTTATCCCTGGTTTGGTGCATGGGGAAGGGATACTTTTATTTCGCTTCCCGGACTGGCTTTAGCGCGGCATAGACTGGGACTCTACAGAGAAGTCCTGGATACACAGATCAACAAAATGAAGGATGGATTGTTTCCAAATATGGGTAGTACAAATAACCCGGCATTTAATTCTGTTGATGCACCTCTATGGTTTTTCTGGGCTGTTCAACAATATATAGAACATGGCGGCACTGATGCATGGGAAAGATACGGCGAAGCTGCAAAATCAATATTGAATGCCTTTAAAAATGGTACCGCGTTTAATATTCATATGAGAGAAAATGGCCTTATTTATGCTGATGCTCCGGGGAAAGCTCTTACCTGGATGGATGCTGTAGTAAATGGTACTCCTGTAACTCCGCGGAAAGGTTATGCCGTAGAGATAAATGCTCTCTGGTATAATGCCATCTGCTTTTCACTTGAAATGGCAAAAACAGTAAACGATAAAAAGTTTATTAAAGAATTTGAAAAGTTGCCCGACCTGATCAAGAAATCATATCTTGAGATTTTCTGGGATGATCAGCTTGGCTATCTGGCTGATTATGTTAATGATGACGAGGGTAAGAATCTTTTTATCAGACCTAACATGGTGATAGCTGTTTCGCTACCCTATTCAATGCTTAATAAGGACCAGATGAAAAAGATACTTGATGTTGCAGATAGAGATCTTGTTACTGTAAGAGGATTAAGAACTCTTTCACCTAGAAATCAGTTATACCAGGGTGTATGTGAAGGAAATCAGGCAGAAAGGGACAATGCATATCATCAGGGTACGGTTTGGCCGTGGCTCTATGGACCCTTCTGCGAAGGATGGTTGAAAGTATATGGGCAACAAGGCTTACAGAAAGTAAAAAAACTGATCTATGGTCTTGAAGCTGTAATGAGCGAACATGGGATAAGTACAATATCAGAGATTTATGATGGTGACCCTCCTCATTCACCAAGGGGAGCTATTTCGCAGGCCTGGAGCGTTGGGGAAGTATTGAGGATAATCGACTTACTTGAGACCAAATTTGCAAATCAATAACAGAGGTAGGATATGCGCGTGTTAATGTTCGGATGGGAATTTCCGCCTCATATTTCAGGTGGATTAGGCACTGCCAGCTATGGTCTGACAAAAGGCATGGCAACGCTCGATGATCTGGAAGTGATCTTTGTTGTTCCCAAAGCATGGGGCGATGAGGATCAGAATATGGTCCGGCTGGTTGGTGCAAACCAGGTACCGGTCGCATACAAAAAGGTATTTTATAAAGGGTTCAAACGTCCTGTTGAGAGGATTGAAATATCGTCAAAAATTGTGCCTTATACCGACCCTGAGGATTTTTGGAAAAGAGTCAAATCAGAAATCTCCAGTTATAATCTTTTTGTCCAGACAAACAGCAAAGGCAAAGTAGATTTTTCAGGAAGATACGACACTAACCTGATGGATGAAATTTACAAATATTCCATTGTGGCTTCGGTGATAGCTGATGAGAATGAATTCGACGTCATCCATGCTCATGACTGGCTGGCTTATCCTGCAGGGATAGCTGCCATGGAAGTTTCGGGGAAGCCCCTTGTCATTCATGTACATGCTACTGACTTCGACCGTAGTGGAGGAAATGTAAATCCCGATGTCTACCGCATTGAGAAAAATGGGATGGATGCCGCGTCTAAAATAATTACCGTAAGCAATCTGACCAGAGACATTGTTATAAATAAATACAATATCAATCCTGAAAAGGTTGAAACTGTATATAATGCAGTTGAACCTGTGAAGATTGCCGAAAACTGTATCATTAAAAAAGGTTTTGATGAAAAAGTGGTGACATTTCTTGGCCGGATAACCATGCAGAAAGGTCCTGAATATTTTATAGAAGCAGCTTATAAGGTTTTAAAAGTGATGGACAAAGTAAGATTTGTCATGGCGGGATCTGGCGATATGATGGAAAGGATGATGAGGAGAGCTGCCGCACTTAAAATAACTGACCGGTTCCATTTTACGGGATTTCTTAAAGGAGCTGACGTTTTTACCATGCTTGATATGAGCGATGTTTACATTATGCCATCGGTTTCTGAACCATTTGGGATCTCGCCACTCGAGGCAATGCAGTCAAATGTACCTGTAATTATAAGTAAACAATCGGGGGTGGCTGAAATACTTACACATGCAGTTAAAACTGATTTCTGGGATATAGATGCTATGGCTGACGCAATTTATGGTATCCTTAACTATCCGGCACTTTCCAACATGTTTATTAAAAACGGAAAGGAAGAAGTTATCCGGCTTAAATGGGATAACTCTGCAAGACATGTACGTGATATTTATTACAGAGTGATTGCAAATAAAACATATTAAAATGTATTAAGATATGAGTGTATCAGGCAAAAAAGCGATTTGCTTCTATTTTCAGGTCCATCAGCCATTCAGGCTCAAAAGATACAGATTTTTTGATCTGGGGCATGATCATTACTATTATGATGATTTCTCAAATGAATCTATCATGAGAAAAGTGGCAGAGAAATGCTATCTTCCTGCTAATAACATTATTCTGGATCTGATTCAGAAATACAAAGGGAAATTCAAAGTTACCTTTTCTCTCTCAGGTCTGGCAATCAGTCAGTTCCGGCTTTATGCCCCTGAAGTTCTTGATTCTTTCAGAAAGCTTGCTGAAACAGGCATGGTTGAATTTCTTGCTGAGACCAACGCTCATTCACTCGTTTCACTCAGGAGCAGAAGTGAATTTGAACGGCAGGTAACTAACCATACAAAAATGTTAAAGGAGTTTCTTGGAGTTGAAGCAACTTCATTTCGTAATACTGAACTAATTTATTCTGATACAATCGGAACGTGGGTGGCTGAAATGGGGTTCAAATCGATACTGACTGAGGGTGCAAAACATGTCCTGGGCTGGAAAAGCCCCAACTTTCTTTATTGTAACTCACTTAATCCACGTCTGAAAGTCCTGCTGAGAAACTTTGTGCTGAGCGATGATATTGCTTTCAGGTTCTCAAACAGGGACTGGAATTCCTGGCCATTGACCGCCGATAAGTATGCATCATGGATAAACAAACTTGCACCTAAAAGCGAACTGATAAATATCTTTCTTGATTATGAAACATTCGGGGAACACAACTGGAAAGAGACAGGGATATTTGATTTTCTGAGTCATATGCCTGGTGCAGTTCTAAAGAAAACGCCTTTCCGGTTTATGACACCGACTGAAATTGCTGATATATTACAACCAGTATCTGCTATCAGCGTACCTTCACCCATCTCCTGGGCTGATGAAGAGCGCGACATTACAGCCTGGCTCGGAAATGAGTTACAGGTTGCTGCCCTTGATAAATTATACAGTCTTGCAGGGAAAGTAAATAAATGCGAAGATGCACTGATAAAAAAAGACTGGGAATACCTCCAGTCGAGTGACCACTTTTATTATATGGCGACAAAGTTCTTCTCCGATGGAGCAGTTCATGCCTATTTCAACCCTTATGAAACACCATACGACGCATTCATGAATTACATGAATGTGCTCAGTGATTTTGAAATCAGACTGCAAAAATTATTTCCTGATACCGCTGAACAGGATCAGATATTTAAACTAGGGACCCAGATTATAGAAAAAGACATGCTCATTGAAAAACAGGCAAATGAAATTCAAAAACTGAGTAAGAAAATTGCTAAAACAAGACCTGATGTGAGGCCAGTTATAAAGAAATCAATAGTAAAGCTAACTACAAAGACAACCGCTGAGAAAGAACTCAAAAAGGATACAAAATCACCTGATAAAAAGCAAACGATAGCTTCATCTAAAGAAATTGTTACTAAAATTACAGCCGGAAAATCAAAAAGTAAAAGACTAAACAAATAATCTCTTAAGATGAAGGTTGAATTTATTTTTGAAACCAGCTGGGAAGTATGCAACAAAGTCGGGGGTATACATACCGTAATCTCTACAAAGGCTCTTAAAATTGTCAATGAACTTGGAGACAAGTATATACTTATTGGACCGGATGTATGGAGAGAAGATGTCACAAATCCTGAGTTTATACCTGATGAATCGTTATTTGTTGAATGGAAAGCCAGAGCTGCATCAGAAGGATTAAAAGTTAAGACCGGGAGATGGAATATTTCCGGAAAACCGATCGTATTCCTGATAGACTTTACACCATATTTCGGACAGCAGAATGAGATATTTGCAGGTTTCTGGGAAACATACAAACTTGACAGTATTACAGGGCAATGGGATTATGTAGAGCCCGCTCTTTTCGGATATGCAGCAGGTAAGCTGATTGAAAGTTTTTCGACATTTTACCACGAGAATCATAATATAATAGCTCAGTTCCATGAATGGATGACCGGGACAGGGATACTGTACCTGAAAAAATATGCTCCATGGGTTGCTACTTCATTCACGACCCATGCAACAGTGCTGGGCAGATGTATTGCCGGGAATAATCGTCCTCTTTATGGTAAAATGGAAGAATATAACCCTATACAGGTCGCCAGGGAGTTCAATGTGGTGGCAAAGCAATCGCTCGAAAAAACCTCTGCCGCCGAGGCGGATGTTTTCACAACTGTAAGCGACATAACTTCACGAGAATGTAAACAATTTCTCGGCAAGGAAGTAGATTTTGTAACACCAAACGGATTCGAGGATTCTTTCGTTCCTGCCAATAATATTTTTGAAGAAAGAAGACAGGTAGCAAGAGAAAAACTTCTTAGTGTAGCTGAGGCAGTTCTTGGGTATTCAGTTTCTGAAGATTGTGTTTTAGTGGTAAACAGCGGAAGATATGAATTCAGGAATAAGGGTGTTGATATATTGATCGACTCTCTGGGTGAATTGCAAAAAAAAGGTGCTATTGAAAAAGAGTGTATAGCTTTTTTCCTGATCCCTGCCTATCATAAGGGACCTCGAAAGGATATAATAGACATCCTTTATAATAACGGACCTATTAATGGAGGTGACAGATACCTCACGCATAGCCTGCATTATCCTTCTGCAGATCCTCTCCTGCAAAGAGTAGCTGCAAACAATCTTGATAACAGTCAAAAATCAAAGGTCAAAATCATTTTTGTTCCCTGCTATCTCAATGGGAACGATGGCATCTTTAATATGCCGTATTTCGATTTACTCATCGGATTTGACCTTTCTGTTTTCCCTTCATACTACGAACCATGGGGATATACTCCGCTTGAAAGCCAAATGTTTTCTATTCCAACCGTAACAACATCACTTTCAGGGTTTGGGCTTTGGGTCAGAACCTATTTTAAAAATCCAGGTAATGGTATATCAGTAATTGAAAGGACAGATAATAATGAGGCTGAAGTCATTACGGAGATCTGGAACTTTATGGCAAAGTTTATCGGGTTAGATGATATAGAGATTAAAGCAGCAAGAGAAAAAGCTCATGCGATTTCAAGAATTGCCCTTTGGGATAACCTGGTTAATTATTATGTTGAGGCCTATGAGTATGCACTTCTTCAAAGCAGCGACAGAAGAGAAGAACCCAGAGAATTTATCAGGATCGTTGAAGCTCCGGGAGTACATATCCGCAAACCGCATCAGGTCCCTGTTTGGAAAGATATTTACGTTCAGAGCGATGTTCCCGAAAAACTGGCTTCACTTAAAGACCTGGCAAATAATCTCTGGTGGTCATGGAATACTGAAGCAGAATTACTATTCAAAAGGATGGATCCATCTCTCTGGGAAGAGGTCCAGCATAATCCTAAACTGCTTCTTGAGAAAATTGATTATAAAAGACTTCTTGTACTTGAAGATGATGATGATTTTGTAACTGAACTAAAACATGTTTATGAAATATTTAAAGCCCATACAAGTCGTCCTGATAATCCTGAGTTACCTTCAATAGCTTACTTCAGTATGGAGTTTGGCATACACCCCTGCCTCAAAATCTACTCAGGTGGACTAGGTATCCTGGCCGGGGACTATCTGAAGGAAGCCAGCGATTCTAATCTGAATATTATCGGTGTGGGTCTGCTTTACAGGTACGGCTATTTCAAACAAAAACTAGGGCCAAAAGGAGAACAGCTTTCAATATATGAGGCTGAAGAGTTTTCACATCTTCCTATTAACCCGATTAAAGATTCAAAAGGCAACCATTTGTATGTAAGCCTGGTATGGCCTGGAAGAACCGTAAAAATCCGTGTATGGGAAGCGATGGTGGGGAAGGTAAGGCTTATCCTTCTTGATACTGATTTTGATGATAATCTGACTGAAGACAGAACTGTTACTCATTACCTGTATGGAGGAGATAATGAAAACAGGTTACGACAGGAGCTGATACTAGGAATTGGTGGGATAAGAGCTCTTGTAGCTCTGGAATTAAAACCTGATATCTATCACAGCAATGAAGGGCATTCTGCATTTATCAGCCTTGAAAGACTAAGGGGCCTTATAAATGATCAACATCTTACATTTTATCAGGCACTTGAAGCTGTAAGGTCCTCGACCCTGTTTACTACGCATACCCCTGTCCCTGCAGGACATGATGCTTTTGAAGAGGACCTTCTTCGTAAGTATATTTCACATTACCATAGCCGTTTAATGATTACATGGGACGAACTTATGGCTCTGGGGCAATGTAAAGGGGACACTGATAAAAAGTTCAATATGAGTTTTCTCGCTGCACGAATGTCGCAGGAGGTAAATGGTGTAAGTAAACTGCATGGAGAGGTTAGCCAGAATATGTTTAACAAACTTTGGCCGGGATACCTCAAGGAGGAACTTTTCATAGGATATGTGACTAACGGGGTTCACCATCCTACATGGACTGCTCCTGAATGGAGAGAGATTTACAGGGAATTGACAGGAGATGTAAATTTTGACCAGA
>JBEKDR010000148.1:0-9033 GCA_050014255.1 Bacteroidales bacterium
GACGTCGTGTATTCCATCATTGAAAATAACGCAGTTCTGAAGTACTTCAATAACAGAAGTACCTTTGTGTTTTGCTGCCTCAATATAAATCTGAGTCGATAATGATACATTTGTATCGATTGTACGGGCGAAGAATTTGCCTTTAGCACCCACTACAAGCTCGCCTACGGAAAAGGGTTCTTCAACAGTCCCAAAAGGGGAAGTTTTTGTTACCAGACCTTTTGTGGAAGTTGGGGAATACTGACCTTTCGTGAGACCATATATCTCATTATTAAACAATATGATATTAATATCAATATTGCGTCGTATTGCATGAATAAAGTGATTACCTCCGATCGCAAGCGCATCGCCATCTCCGGTAATCAGCCAGACAGATAATTCAGGATTGGCCGTTTTTACGCCTGTAGCTATTACAGATGCTCGTCCATGAATACTATGAAATCCATAAGTATCCATGTAGTATGGGAATCTTGAAGAACAGCCAATTCCGGAAATAAATGCGAACTTCTCTTTAGAAATCCCCAGCTCAACCAGGGCTTTTTGAACTGAACTCAAAACTGCATGGTTACCACAACCCGGGCACCATCTTACTTCCTGATCACTCTTAAAATCTTTCGGGGTATAGTTATAAACCACTGTATCAGACATTTTATTTATCCTCCAGTATTTTGATGCATTTTTCTTTAATATCATTTACCGTAAACGGGAGACCCTGAACTTTATTAATCTGTTCATAGGAGAACTCCTGGTGCTTTATACGCAGGTAGTTGGCAAATTGTCCCATGTTTAATTCGCATACAACAATTTTTTTAAAGCTTCTGAAAATATCTTTTACATTCCCTGGTAAAGGATTGATATAATTGAAGTTTACAAGGCTTACTTCATGGCCTTCATCCTGTAATTCACGAACGGCAGTTATCAGGTATCCATATGATCCGCCCCAGCCAACCACTAGCAAATCCCCTGATTTTGCACCATAAACCTGCAAATCCGGAATTTCATTTACAACCCTCTCAACTTTTTCGGCCCTGAGCCTGACCATCTGTTCATGATTTTCAGGAGTATAAGATACCGTTCCTTTGACAGTCTTCTCAAGACCCCCGATCCGATGTTCCAGCCCAACAGTTCCCGGTATTGCCCACGACCTTGTAAGCTTTTCATTATCACGCTTATATGGCAAAAACGGGATTTCAGTTCTGTCAGCATACGGCGGATTGATCTTAGGAAGATCTTTCATTTCCGGAATTTTCCATGGTTCAGTCCCGTTGGCCAGATAACTGTCAGAAAGAAGTAATACCGGGGTCATGTGTTCCAAAGCAATTCTTGCTGCCTCAAACGCAAAATGGAAACAATCAGATGGTGTACTTGAAGCGATCACTACTACAGGGCATTCCCCATTGCGGCCATAAAGAGCCTGCATAAGATCGGCCTGTTCAGTTTTTGTAGGAAGTCCCGTTGAAGGGCCACCTCTCTGAACATTCACGATTACAATCGGAAGTTCAGCCATTACTGCCAGTCCGATAGCTTCCGATTTAAGTGCCAGTCCCGGACCTGAAGTTGATGTAACAGCCAGGTTCCCTGCGAAACTTGCTCCAAGTGAAGTGCAGATTCCGGCTATCTCGTCCTCAGCCTGAAAACTTTTAACGCCCAGGTCTTTCCGGGCGGAAAGCTCCTCGAGGATTCCCGTCGCCGGGGTGATTGGATAAGAACCAATAAACAATTCCAGTCCCGCTTTTTCGGCTGCTGCAATAAAGCCCCAGGCAGTTGCTGAATTTCCGTTAATATTACGATATATGCCTTTCGCGATCTGGGCTGGAAGAATTTTATAGGTAGGATTCAGAGCTTCGATAGTTTCAGCATAGTAGTAGCCTGCCCTTAATGCAGCTTTATTTGCCTTAGCTATGCCCGGCTTATTCCTGAATTTCTTTTCAAAATAATCTTCAGTATACTTGAGCTTTCGGTCGAAAAGCCAGTAAACCATTCCCAGGGCAAACATATTTTTTGTCCTCAGAACAGATTTCGGATCGAGGCCAAAGTCTTTAAGGGCTTCTTTTACCATTGAAGAAACGGGAGTTGCTATAACATTGTAATTTTCAAGCTTTTCCTCCAATATAGGATCTTTTTCATAACCAGCTTTTTCGATGTTTTTATCAGTAAAATTGTCTTTATCATAAATAATGGTCCCTCCTGGTTTGATCCATTTGGCATTGGCTTTGATAGCCGCCGGATTCATTGCCACCAGCACGTCAGAAAAATCTCCGGGGGTATTAATTTTCGAATGTCCCAGATGAACCTGGAATCCTGAAACACCTCCGACAGTTCCCTGTGGGGCACGAATCTCTGCAGGATAGTCTGGGAAAGTAGATAAATCGTTACCGAATAAAGCGGCAGTGTCAGAGAATAGAGTTCCTGTCAGTTGCATTCCGTCACCAGAATCTCCTGAGAAACGGATAACCACTTCTTCTTTTTCGATAACTTCTGATTTTTTACTCATGATACCTTAATTTTATTTCAGTACATAATGAAAAATAAGATTACTAACTGCTTCTAAAGCACAAAATTAACTTTAAAACATTGAAAATGGTATAAAAAAAAGATTTTTGAGTATGATATTGGTCATATTTTTATCACCGGGATGGTAGATTTTGGGCAATAAACCTAGCTCCAGATATCTGCTTTTCTCAGATTTATTTCTCCCTCAAAAAACATTCTAGCAATCTTTTCAAAATAGGTTGTATAATCCGAAATAAAAAACTGATCTTTTACATTTCCGGAATCGTTCAAAAGGTTGTTTTTATCAAGTACCTCCCTGAGGATCATAGAAACAATTCTTGCTGAATCAACAACTTCCACATTAAAATTAAATATTTTACTTATCTGGTTTTTAATTATCGGATAGTGTGTACAGCCAAGTATTAGAGCCTCTATTCCGGACAGAGACTCATTTGACAGATAAGTGCGAATAATTGCATTACTGATATCGTCGAATATAAATCCCTCTTCTATCATCGGAACCAGTAAGGGAGTCGCCATCGAAATAACAGTGGTAGCAGGTGATTTTTCCTTTATTTTCTTCTCATAAGTTCCTGAAGTGATTGTCCTCTTTGTGCCTATGACCCCTATTTTATTAAAACTTCTTGTACTCAGGTAGTCGACGACCGGGTTGATTACATCAATAAGGATGGTTTTGTTTTCAAATTCTTTCTTAAGCGACTCGAATGCTGAGGCAGAGGCTGAATTGCAGGCAATAAGAACAACTTTTGAATTATGTTCCAGCAGAAATTCAGTAATCCGCTGAGAGTAGTATCTGATAGATTCTGCTGATTTATCTCCATAAGGAAGATGAGCTGTGTCTCCGAAATAGATCAGGCTTTCGCCTGGCAAAACCTGCTTAATCGCATGAGCCACAGTTAATCCTCCGACACCTGAATCAAAAATTCCAATTGGTTGTTCTTTCATCCTTCTGCTTTTTTAACCCATCCCCTATCAAAGAGAAAAGGCTGCCCTACTGAGCAGCCTCATTAAAATAAGGTTTATCAATTATTTTAACCCAAGTTTTGTTTTAACAAGAGGCATAATATTAACACTCTTGGTTTCATCAAAATATAGCAGAGAACCTTTAGCAACATCGAATACATAGAAAAATCCATTCTCTTTACCAACATCCTTTATTGCTTTGTCAACCTTTAAATATATGGGCTGGAAGACTTCCGTCTGTTTATTCTGAAGTTGTGTCTGCGCATTTGTCTGGAAATCCTGAATTCTTTTCTGCATATCCATCAGTTCCTGCTCTTTCGTCTGTCTCACTATATCACTAAGAGTTTTGTTCTCTTTCTGATATGCTTCGTTTTTGGTATTCAATTCAACTTGCATCAGTTCAAGGGCATTAACGAGTTCTTTGCGGAATTTCTCGAGTTTAACTGTGGCAGAATCATATTCCGGCATTGATTGAATGAGTTCATCACTGTTTATATGCCCAAACTTTAAATTCTGAGCCATTGCGCTTTGTCCAGCCAGAGCAATGACAATCATCAACGATGCTATGCTTATAAATCTTCTCATTTTGAATAATATTATTAAACAATTTATGCAAAAGTAATTAATTAATTTTTATAACCTAATTTTTCAAGAACCTGATCGCTGATATCAAATTTGGGGTTGGCAAACAATATATTACCCCCGGCTGCGGTATCAAAAATGACAGCATAACTTCCGTCAACCGCAATCTCTTTTATTGCTTTTATGATTTCATCCTGGATTGGCTTAACCAGCTCTTCTCTCTTTTTAAAAAGGTCACCTTCAACGCCAAAATATTTATTCTGAAGGTCTTTCATCTCTTTTTCCTTTGCAACGATCGCTTCTTCCCTTTTGGTCTTCATATCCTGGGAAAGAAGTACTGATTCATTCTGATATGATTTGTACATCTGTTCAACGACAGCGTATCCGTCAGCAACCTCTTTTTCCCATTGTTTGGAAAGTTTGTCGAGCTGATCCTGGGCAGTGGTGAATGCAGGAATGTTTTTCCTTATATATTCAGAATCCACAAAAGCATATTTCTGAGCTGTAGCTATAGCCGAAGTCAGAATGAATAACCCAATTAATATCCCTATTTTCTTCATAACGGTAAATATTTAATACATAACTAAAATTCTTGACCTATTGTAAACTGGAATTGTGAATGATTAGCACTTGGATATTCAGTAGGATTAGGAACAGGGTCGAAACCATATCCCCAGTCAACACCAAGCAATCCGAACATAGGCAGATTGGCTCTCACACCAAAACCAGCAGCACGGTTCATTTTGAACGGATTATATTCACTAAGCGAATACCAGGCTTTCCCGGATTCGAGAAATGAGAGAATGTATATGGTAGCCTGAGGGTTCAGAGATATCGGATATCGAAGTTCCAGGGTGATTTTTGAATAGACGTTTCCTGAAGGCACGCCTGGCTTAAGCGGGTCATCCGGAGTGAGCGATCCCACTCCATTGCTGCCAGAACCGTAACCCCTTAATTTTATCATTTCGCGACCATAAAAGCTATAACCAGTCATGCCGTCACCCCCTACTGAAAAGTTCTCAAAAGGAGACGGCCCGATATCTTTATTATAGTACCCTATGTACCCGAAGTTAAAACGTGCATCGAGAACCAATTTATCATTCTTTGTCAACGGATAATAATAATCTGACTTAAAGGTCCATTTATGGAATTCAATCCACTTGTATTTCACCTGATCTGAAACATTTTTCATATTCTGGCCGCTTATGAGCGAATACGGAGGAGTGGCCTGCAACGAAAGGGTAAATGATGACCCGCTTTCAGGATATATCAGGTTAGGACCTGTTGAAAACCTGGTAAGTTTTGTTGTAACGCTAAAAAGATTAGAGGTACCATTATCAAAAAGGAATGAGTAAACAGTATAGTTATTCAAATTGTACCGCTGATAATTCAATTCACCATAGATTGAAAAGTAGTCATCAGGCCACGAGAGCCTTTTGCCTAATCCCACTGATGCACCATTGATAATCATTGACTGGTATCCATCCTCACCTCTGCTCTTCCCATTCGTCATAATCGATTCGTAAAGCGAAACAGAGAATGTATTGGGATTTTTTCCTCCAAGCCATGGTTCAACAAATGAGATATTAAATGAGGTATAGATCTTACCGTTTGACTGGACCCTTAAACTTACTGACTGGCCATCGCCGGAAGGATAAGGATGCCACTCGCTCGGCTTAAAGAAGTTACGCATGGCAAAGTTATTAAATCGTACACCAACAGTTCCCACAAGCATACCTGCACCCCAGCCTCCGGAAATCTCAAACTGATCATTTGCTTTTTCTTCAAGCTTATAAAGAAGATCTACTGTTCCGTTGGTAATATCAGGAAGGGGGGTCGGACTGATCTTTTCCGGGTCGAAATGACCAAGAACTCCTAACTGACGGATAGACCTTACAATCTTGGTTTTGCTGAAAAGGTCTCCCGGCAATGTATATAGTTCACGTCGGGCAATATGTTCGTTGGTTCTGGTATTACCGGTAATCAGAACATTATTAAGATAGGCCTGATCTCCTTCATAAATTCTGACTTCAAGGTCGATTGAGTCATTATCAATTTTTGATTCAACGGGTGTGAGCCGTGAAAACAGGTAACCATTATCCTGATATAGATTACTTACGGCATCCTGTGCACCTGAAGAGCCGTTCAATCTGTCATCAATAAGCGACTGGTTATAGACCGTTCCTTTATCAACATTAAATACCTTCTTAAGATCCTCTTTCTTATAAACGCTATTCCCTACCCAATCCACATTTCTCAGGAAATATTGTTTCCCTTCGTCAATTCTTATCTTTAAACCTACCCGGTTTTCTGATATTATATAAAGGGAATCTGACAGAATAGTAAAATCCTTGAATCCGTTATCATTATAAAAAGTGGTAAGCTTCTGTTTATCTTCGATGAACTTTTCGTTGATAAACTTTGAAGCCCTGAAAAAATTAAGATTCTTTACCTTCGTCGATTTTAATTTTCTCCGGAGCTTAGAAGCTTCGAAATACTCATTCCCAACAAAAGTGATGTTGGCAATCTTTACCTTTACTTTTTTGTCAACATTGACGTTCAGAATGACATTATTCGGCTGGTCAGGGTCATCTTTCTGCACATAGGTGACTTCTGTATTCAGGAAACCTTTTTCTACGAAATGGTCTACAATTATTTTTTTGGCTGTATTAAGCAAATAAGGAGTTACCTGTGATCCAATCGGAAGGTTTATCTTCTTGTTAAGATCTGTTATCTCTGAGGTTTTCAGTCCATTAAGTTTGATGGATGAGATCCTTGGCCTTTCCTGCAAGTTGATATCAAGATAAACCGTATCCGAAAGGACTTTTGTAATAGAGATCCTGACATCGGAAAACAACCCCTGTTGCCATAATTTCTGTACAGCTGTAGTTACAGCATCGCCGGGAACAGTAACATTCTGTCCTATTCTCAGTCCGGAAATTCCGATAAGCGCGTTTGTATCAAGAAATCTGACTCCCGTAACTGTTACACCCCCAATGATGTAGTCCTCAACTGTCATGAAATCGACGATTTTTTGCTTTTCCTGAGCATTTATTGAAAGGCTCAAAAGAGCCAGGAATGTTGCTATAAAAGTCTTTCTAATTTTTTTGATCACCATTATTTTATCGTTTTTCCGAAACTTGTTCACTCGTTTTTCCAAATCTTCGTTCTCTCTTCTGGAAGGCAATAATAGCATTATAAAAATCGTCCTTACCAAAATCAGGCCAAAGTGTTTCAGTAAAGTAGAATTCAGCATAAGCTACCTGCCATAAAAGGAAATTGCTTATCCGTAATTCACCACTGGTTCTGATCACCAGTTCCGGATCAGGGATTCCACTTGTGTTAAGGTATTTTTCAAAAGCCTCTTCAGTAATTGATTCGGGATTAAGAGTTCCATTTTTTGCAGCAGTTGATATTTTTTTTGCTGCCATAGTAATCTCCCATCGCGAACTGTAACTCAGTGCAATGATCAGGTTAAGTCCGGTTCCGGAAGAGGTCAGTTTTATTGTTTCAAAGAGCCTTTCCCTCACATCAACTGCAAGCCGGTCCATATCACCTATTGCTATGAGCCGGATATTGTTTTTTAATAATGTTTCTGTCTCATTACTAAGTGACTGTATCATTATTCCCATTAACGCAGTAACTTCTTCATCAGGTCTTCCCCAGTTTTCGTTTGAAAAAGCATAAAGGGTAAGAAATCCGATTTTAAGCTCTACAGCAGCCTCTATTATTTCTCTTACAGCATTGACACCCTGCTGATGCCCGAATATTCTATCAAGCCCTCTTTGTCGTGCCCATCTTCCATTTCCATCCATAATGATTGCCACGTGTGAAGGCAATTTATTGCTATCTATCTGTTTCCTTAACTGCATAACCTAGTGCTTCTTTTTAGAATCCACTTCGCCATAAGCAGGACAACCGGCCAACTTATTATAGAATTTCCAAGTGACTGCTATTCCTGTGAAGGTGTACCAGTCATTATTATGGATCCATGAATAATCTGACGGGGCAACCAAATCTTTTACGCCGTCAAAGTTATCATAAAAAGTTTTACGAAAACCATATTCGGCCTCCAAACCGATATTTTTATAGACATTAATTTTAAAACCAAATGAAAAGGGAATGACAGGTACATATGCAAAAGTTACTGTATTGACAAAGGCAATTCCAGCTCCTGCGGCGAAATAAGGAGTAAAATTCCATTGCTTTCCCTGCGTTGAATAGGGAAAGAAATTGAACTCAAACTGTACTGCCCATTCACCTACAGTACCTGAAAATGATGCTGCTCTTGCCTGTTGAAAAGCATTATTAAAGTCAAGGTCATTTGCCCTTAAACCGCCAATAAAGAGATTAGTTCTTAAAGCCTCACGTGGATTAAAGTTATATCTGTAAAAAATTCCACCGGCAGGGAGGGGCGAATATAAAGGTCTGTTTGGATTTATATCTCCAAAGTACGATGAAACCCCTGCAAATACTCCATAATCAGAATTGCGCTGACCGGATAAGGAGAGTGACAGAGATAAAAACAATAATAACCAGCGCATTCTTTTCATTAAAACTGATCCAGCTCTTTATCATCTGAAGGAGGGCCACCCATTTGCTCCGGTCTTCAGCTTATAAGTAATTGTAAAATTGAAAAAATAATAAACGTCATTTGAGCGGGAATATTGTGAAGTATAACCATCGAGGTTATCTGAGAATGAATATCTGCCTGCCAATTCAACTCCAAAATTAAAATTGGGAGAGTATATAAGAGTGGTTCCGAGCCCAACCGGGATAACAGCGGTATATCCTCCCGGATTAATTCCATAATTCTCAAGCTGACTATTTGGTTTGATCGAATACCCTAGTCCTCCTATTCCTGTAAATACATAAAAGTCGAGCGACTTAAGAATTCCGATAAAACCGGTTTTGTCGCCTTTTGAAAACAGGTAGCTGTTTTCAGCTTTATTTTTAATAAAATAGTATTCACCG
>JBEKDR010000149.1:0-8966 GCA_050014255.1 Bacteroidales bacterium
TGGTGGCTTTGTAGCGTTGCAGCTTATGGAACACTGGCAGGTGGTTTTATTATTTATAAGAGCTCTCTTAATACATATAATGCATATAAAGCTGAGGATAATCCCAATACCAGGATAGATCAATACAATAAAGCCCAGAAACAATTAAATATTGCCAATGCTCTGTTTGTAACTTCTGCAACTTTATGGGTCGCAAATATTATTTGGGCTGCTGTTACCCCAAACAGTAATCAGCCGCTTAAGCATGTTAAGGTTTATCTTGAACCTGTAACATTTCCTAAATACGAAGGTGCTATGGTATCATTAAGAGTAGACTTTTAATAGTTATGTAAAATGAAAAAGTTAGCTCTGATTTCACTTCTTTGCCTTATTCAGATGGCATATATTACCGCACAGGTTGTCAGCAGCGGAAAAGTTACTATTCATATCAATAACAAACCTTTGCCTAAAGTCATCGGACAGGACAACACTATAGTAAAACCTGGAAATATTGATATTTATGGTAAATACTATGCGCTTGTAATCGGGATCAATAATTATTCTGACCCGGAAATTAATAAATCCGATAAGCATATCAGCGACGCTGAGCAATTTTACAATGTAATTACCAGACGGTACACTTTTGAAAAAAACAATGCCAGGTTCTTGCCCAATGCAAAGATGGCTGATATAAAAGAGGCCCTTGATTCTTTAACAAAAAAAGTTGGACCTACTGACAATTTCCTGATTTTTTTTGCAGGAAAAGGTTACTGGGATGATGCTTCGCAAACGGGCTTTTGGCTTCCCTCAGATGCAAAAGGAATTGGTTACTGGTTAGTCCCATCTGATGAAAAAGAGAGCAACGGTTTTGCCTGGCTCAGTAATAAAATGCTTGGAGATTGGCTCAGTAAGATCAATTCAAAACACACTCTTCTTATTACAGATGCCTGTTTCAGATATCCTCTATTCAAGGTTCGTAGTGTTCCCGGCGATGCATTAATAGCAATTAATAAACTCAATGAGAAGCCAGGTAAAAAGGCTATTACCAGCGGAATGCTTTCAAATGTCCAAGGTGATTTCTTTTCATATCTGTCTGACAAGCTGGAAAAAAACACGGAGAAATACCTATCTTCTGAAAAGTTATTCGACAGTTTTTCTAAAACGGTTTCGGTTAACACTAATATAACACCCCAGTTTGGTGAAATCAGTAGTCTGGGGGATAATGGAGGAGATTTTATTTTTATCCTCAGGGAATAAGAAAATACCTTTTCTATTGAAAACTTTAAGAAAAAATGATTACATCAAAGAAAACGGTTTTCATTTTTTGCCTTCTGACAAGTTGTTTTATTATTTCTACCTGCGAGCGGAAGTTTGAAAAAGTAATGAATGTGTCAACCGGAGCTATTACTGTTATCACATCAAATTCAGCCAAAGCAGGCGGTCAGATTATCGACCTTGGGGAAGGAGCTACCCAGTATGGACATTGTTATGCCAAATCACCAAATCCGACTGTAGCCGCACTAAAAACACAACTTGGGGTTCCTGTTTTTACAGGAAACTTTACAAGTAATCTGAACAATTTGGAACCCGGGGCAAAATACTATATAAAAGCCTATATAAACGATGGAAAAGAAACTGTTTATGGTACAGAAACTAGTTTCTATACTGTTTCAGCTTCTCCGCCGATAGTTACTACAACAGCAGCTACTTCTGTGACAAATACAACTGCCACTCTTAACGGGACTGTAAATGCAAATAATTTATCAACGACTGTAACCTTCGAATATGGATTGACAATTTCTTATGGGTCCACGGCAAATGCTACTCCCAATCTTGCCATGGGAGACACTGTGACAAATGTAAATGCCTCGCTGACAGGACTCTCAGAGGGAACATTATATCATTATACGGTTAAAGCTGTTAGTACGGGAGGGACGGTTTATGGAAGTGATTTGACTTTTACTACTAATGTTAATTTTATTCCGGCGTACGTCAGTTCAGCAGTACAAAATGCGACCCCAGGTGTGGTAGAAATGACTTACAATTCAACTCTGGCAAATATTGTTCCTGCTACTTCTGCCTTTACAGTAATGGTTAATTCTGCTGCCAGAACCGTCAATTCAGTAGCTATTTCAGGAACAGAGGTCATGTTAACACTTGCCAGTCCTATCGTCTCAGGGGACATTGTTACAGTTGCTTATACAAAACCTGCCAGCAATCCACTACAAACATCTTCAGGCGGACAGGCAGCATCGATAAGCGCTCAGCCTGTTACTAATAATACTCTTTGTGCAGCACCCTCAGCTACCACAAGTGCAGCAACATCGTTGGCGAATACGACAGCAACTCTAAATGGAACGGCGAATGCAAATGCATGCAGCACAACAGTTACATTTGATTATGGCTTAACAACTTCTTACGGTTCAACAATTACGGCTGGTCAGAGTCCTTTAACTGGATCCGGCTCAACAGCTGTAAGTGCTGCAATTTCCGGATTAACTTCAGGTCAGACCTATCATTTTAGAGTTAAAGCTTCAAGTTCTGGAGGTACAACTAATGGCAGCGATATGACATTTACCACTACTATTAAGGATTATGATGGAAATATTTACACAGCAGTAACTATAGGTACACAAGTGTGGCTGGTACAAAATCTGAAAACAACCACATATAATGATGGAACTTTTGTTCCTAATGTCACTGATAGTACTACATGGGGTGGGCTTAGCACAGGGGCATATTGCTGGTATAATAATGATGCTGGTACCTATAAAGCTACTTATGGGGCTTTGTACAATTGGTATGCAGTAAACACAGGCAAGCTATGTCCTGCTGGCTGGCATATACCAACAGATGCAGAATGGACATCTTTAACAGATTATCTTGGTGGGGAAAGTGTTGCCGGAGGCAAGATGAAAGAATCAGGAACAGCACATTGGTGGGACCCTAATATCAGTGCTACAAATGAGAGTGGATTTACGGGTCTCCCTGGTGGTTACCGTTGGATAGTATTCTATACCGGACTAATTGTAAATAGTATTAGCGTTGAAGGATTGTGGTGGTCTTCGACCTTGTACACTGATCCATCCTTTGCCTGGATCAGGGGTCTAGGTCATTTAAATTCAAGTATTTATAGAAATGGACAAGGACTGCAATCAGGTTTGTCTGTTCGTTGTATCAGGAATTGAGACAATGCCTTTTCTTTTGAAAATTATTTAAAAAAATGGCTATGTGGAATAATAAGGTTTTAATTTTTATTCTATTGATAGGCTGCTTTATTATTTCTACCTGCGAACGGAAGTTTGAAAAAGTAATGAATGTGACAACCGGAGCTATTACTGTCATCACATCAAATTCAGCTACTGTAGGTGGTCAGATTATTGACCTTGGGGAAGGAGCTACTCAGTATGGGCATTGTTATGCCAAATCACCGAGTCCGACTGTAGCCGCACTAAAAACACAACTTGGGGTTCCTGTTTCTACAGGAAACTTTACAAGTAATCTGAACAATCTGGAACCCGGGACAAAGTACTATGTCAGAGCGTATCTGAACGATGGAAAAGAAACTGTTTATGGTACAGAAACTAGTTTTTATACTGTTTCAGCTTCTCCACCGATAGTTAATACGACAGCAGCTACTTCTGTGACAAATACAACTGCCACTCTTAACGGGACTGTAAATGCAAATAATTTATCAACAACTGTAACCTTCGAATATGGATTAACAATTTCTTATGGGTCCACGGCAAATGCTACTCCCAACCTTGCAATGGGAGACACTGTGACAAATGTAAATGCCTCGCTGACAGGACTCTCAGAGGGAACATTATACCATTATACGGTTAAAGCTGTAAGTACGGGAGGGACGGTCTATGGAAGTGATTCAACTTTTACTACTAACGTTAGTTCTATTCCGGTGTACGTCAGTTCAATAATACAAAATGCGACTCCAGGTGTGGTAGAAATGACTTACAATTCAACTCTGGCAAATATTGTTCCCGCTACTTCTGTCTTTATGGTTCTGGTTAATTCTGCTGCCAGAGCCGTCAATTCAGTAGCTATTTCCGGAACGGAGGTTATGTTAACTCTTGCAAGTCCTGTCGTTTCAGGGGACATAGTTACAGTTGCTTATACAAAACCTGCCAGCAATCCACTTCAGACAAGTTCAGGCGGCCAGGCAGCATCTATAAGCGCTCAGGCTGTTACTAATAACGTAACTCCTGTTATAGTTATACCGGTGTATGTCAGTTCAGTAGTTCAAAATGCGACTCCAGGCGTAGTAGAAATGACCTACAATTCAACTCTGGCAAATATTGTTCCTCCTACTTCTGCCTTTACGGTAATGGTTAATTCAGTTTCAGGAACCGTCAATTCAATAGCTATTTCCGGAACAGAGGTTATGTTAACTCTTGCAAGTGCTATAGTATATGGGGACATTGTTACAGTTGCTTATACAAAACCTGCCAGCAATCCGCTTCAGACAGTTTCAGGTGGCCAGGCTGAAACTATCAGCGCTCAGGCTGTTACTAATAACGTAACTCCTGTTATAGTTATACCGGTATATGTCAGTTCAGCAGTACAAAATGCTACTCCAGGCGTGTTAGAAATGACTTACAATTCAACTCTGGCAAATATTGTTCCCGCTACTTCTGCCTTTACGGTAATGGTTAATTCAGTTTCCAGAACCGTCAATTCAGTAGCTATTTCCGGAACAGAGGTTTTATTAACTCTTTCAAGTGCAGTGGTTTATGGTGATATTGTTACAGTTGCTTATACAAAACCTGCCAGCAATCCGCTACAAACATCTTCAGGCGGACAAGCAGCATCTATCAGCGCTCAAACAGTTACTAATAACGTAACTCCTGTTATTGTTATACCGGTGTATGTCAGTTCAGCAATACAAAATATATTACCAATCAGATTGGATATGACATATAATTCAGCTCTGGCTAATATTGTTCCCGCTACATCTGCCTTTACAGTAATGGTTAATTCCGTTTCCAGAACAGTCAATACCGTAACTATTTCCGGAACTAAAGTTATGTTAACTCTAGCAAGTGCAGTATTTTATGGGGACATTGTTACAGTTGCTTATACAAAACCGGCCAGCAATCCGCTTCAGACAACTTCAGGCGGACAGGCAGCATCTATCAGCGCACAGCCTGTTACAAATAATACTCTGTGCTCAGCACCTTCAGCGATTACAAATGCTGCAACATCGTTTACTAATACGACAGCAATTCTAAATGGAACTGTGAATGCTAACGGATGCAGCACAACAATTACATTTGATTATGGCTTGACAACTTCTTATGGTTCAACAGTTACTGCTGGCCAGAGTCCGTTAACAGGATCCAACTCAACTGCTGTAAGCGCTATAGTTTCCGGATTAATTTCAGGTCAGACCTACCACTTTAGAGTTAGAGCTTCAAATTCAGGCGGTCAAAATCAAACTATTGGCAATGATATGACATTTACCACTACTATTAAGGATTATGATGGAAATATTTACACAGCAGTAACTATAGGTACACAAGTATGGTTGGTACAAAATCTGAAAACAACAAGTTATAGTGATGGAACTTCTATTCCACCTGTTACAGATAATACTACATGGGGTGGACTTAGCACAGATGCATACTGCTGGTATAACAATGATGCTGCTACCTTCAAAGCTACTTATGGGGCTTTGTACAACTGGTATGCAGTAAACACAGGGAAACTATGTCCTTTCGGCTGGCATGTATCTTCCCAGGCTGAATGGTTAGTCCTTCTAAATTATCTTGGTGGCCAAAATGTTGCTGGTGGCAAACTAAAAGAAGCCGGAATTATACATTGGTCAAGTCCAAATACCGGAGCCACCAATGAAACTGGCTTTACAGCTCTTCCTGGCGGTCTACGTCAATATGAAAATGGCTTATTCTTATATATGTCTACCTACGGTTATTGGTGGACTCCTACAGAATTCCCTATCTCCGGTGATGAAACGTTTTGGGAAATGATCTACAATGTGAGTAATCTTACCTATGGAGGCTGGTTACCGCAGTTTGGTATGTCTGTTCGATGTGTTAGAGATCAATGATAAATGGGATCTGAGAGTTTAGCGCGAAGCAACTATAAGATAAAATCTGCCAGAGGTAATGCCGGGAATAAATTCCTTCGCAGAAATTGAGATTAAATAACTATTATCTTTCTCAGGCTTAAAATCTATAACTGAAGAGCCTGAGGGAGCTATGCCGTCCCTGCCATTCTGGATTAAGGTCCTTTTATTTTCGGTTTCTTCATATAACTCAATCTGAACAGTTTTAATTCTATTCTGGTCACCACAAGCAGCAATTACATATCTGTGCCCGTTATTTAATGTTATCCGGGTTTCTTCCTTTTCACCTGTGCTCAGTATGTCAAGATCCACGTGAATAACTTTATATCCAAGATTTTCTATTTCTGCAATCTTATCTTTTGAAGATTCAAAGATTTTGTCAAATGACGGCTGGCATTTGCAATTGACTGAATGCAAAAACATAAAAAGAATTATCGAAATGGCGATTTTATATTGCATATGTTTAGTTGTAAAATATTAATAAGCAATTATTAAACAATATCTTCCAATGTTATTTCCTGGAGACATTTTTTTAGCAATAATTTCAAACTCATAATAATCATCTATATCTGGTTTGAAAGAAGTCTCAAGTATCCTGGATGAATTCTTAACATCACTTACCAATACCATTGATCCATTTATGTATCTATTTATTTTTAATTCAATTTCATTAATTACATTATATTCACCTAACAACGACACTGAATAAGGTCTTCCGGGAACAAATTTGACAGGTGCAAATCTATTCTGTGACTGTCTTACCAGATCGATTTCAAATCTTGCGATCGTCATGTTTTTCTCGACTAGTTCCTTATATCTGGATTCTCCTTCATTTAATAATGGCAGAATAGACAATTCATTACTTAACTGAGCTTGAGAATAAGCAACAGATATACCGATAAAGAATAAAAGAACAAAAAAGTGTTTTTTCATTATGGCTTTCTTTTAATATTAATGCCCTTAAAATGGCAGTAAACGATGCTTTCATCCATTCTTTCCTTCCCCTGTATCAAGTCAAAACTATTGACAGTATCAGGAAGTCTGTCAAATATCAGTTTAACGATGGCGCTTTTTACTAACCTGATTATTTTGCCTGTCTCGATCCCGCCGTCTAATACCAGATCTCTAATAGGTAATTGGGACTTTCCATTCTTTGAATTGTATTCGATATAATACGCATCTTCGTGGTTTAGCCCAAAAATCTTATAAGAATTATTACTTGGAGAAAATTGCAGAGATATTATGGTGCTTTTATCATTGCTTATTATATTAATCAATTTAATTCCTTCGCAACCGGTGGGATTGTTAATTGTAAAGCTATATTGAATTTCTGTTTTTTTTTCAGCAACTTGCAGACTGGGTCTTTCTTCAATAGTTTTATGTTCATTTCTCATAGAAACCTGGCTGGACGCTGCCATAATTTTTGATTTTCTTATTGAATCTTTTACTTCAATGATCCTGTTAATTTTAATTTGAGCCAGATTATCTCTAAGATCATAATCAGCCACTACTTTATAATAATAATTTAAAGCCTTGTCATAATCTCTTTTGTTAAATGAATTATTACCAAGATTCATTAAGGAATCAACTCTGAATGACTGAATTGAATCATTGGCTTGTTTAACCAGATTAACAAAGGTTTTTTGTGATTTAAGCTCAGCAGGTAGCCTGTTGAAAGAGTATATTGCCAGATAATACTTTTTATTTTCAATTAATGAAATTATTGTAGCCTTTATTTTCTCCGGATAAATTTGAGGTCCAGGTTTAAAAACAAAATACCCTGTTATAAATAAAAACAAAACAGCTGCTATACCATAATAAATGTAGGTGTGCCTTCTCCTGTTCTGTTTAAAATCAGTAATTGGCATTGTTGTGCCTGGTTTAGCTTCTGGTTCCGAGGGAGGATTCTTTAAAATTGATACCAGTTCCCCTGCATTTATCACTCTTGAATTTGCATCTTTTTCAAGACATCTTTCTATTACAGTCCGATACGGGTCAGGTATTTTATCAAGGGCAGGTACAGGATCATTAGTAATCGATTGAATAATTTTCAAAGGATTATCCTGTGACTCAGCACAAAAGGGGGTTTTATGTATAAAAAGCTCATATAAAATGATCCCAAAAGCCCATAAATCAACATTTGTATTTATTGCGCCATGAATTCCAAATTTTTCCGGATAGAATTGTTCCGGGGCCATATACGAAACTTTTCCAAGCAGCAGGGTTGATTTTTGCTGATTATTAGCATCAGATATAATATCAACCTTCTTGGAAATACCAAAATCCGCAATCTTTGGTATCCAATTATCTCCTTCAACGAACATAAGGATATTTTCAGGACTTAAATCTCTGTGAATAATCTTTTTATCCTTATGGAGGTATTCAAGAGCGCTCAATATCCCAACCAGGACATCAAGAAATTTCGACTCGGGCGGTGTTGTAGCTATAAAATCCCTCAGGTTCCCTCCATCAGCAAATTCCAGTATTCCAACCTGAACCAGTGAATGTCCCCAGGTGTGATCAAATTTTACAATAATTGCATCATGAATTCTGATTATATTTTTATGTGAGAATTTCCGCGAGTCCTTCATTTCGTGCAGGACATCGTATTTCCCCTCCTCCCCTTTGTTAAAGAATTTTAATGCTACATATTCCTTAAATTGCTTGTCGAATGCTTTGTAGACCTGTGCAAATCCACCTTCTCCCAATAAGTCCTTCTGAGAGTATTGGTAACGGTTCCTGAAATCACTTTCAGAAATATATATCTGGCTTGTATCACTCATTGTTTCAGTAAATTATACTAAACGTGAGCAATTTAATTTTAGAAGAAACGATAGCCTAATTTACAAAGAAAAAATGAAAATCCAATATTATTGGGGTTTGAATT